>CAZUIE010000093.1:3384-12151 GCA_964620945.1 uncultured Maribacter sp. | reverse complement strand
ATGGCCAAGGAGGTGAGCGAAAAGAAAATTTAGAAACCCCTGAACGAGCGAATACGGATAAGCGTTCCTAATCCTTCTTTTTGATGAAGAGTTCTTAATTTTGTAGCTATGTTGCATAAAACTAGCTTTAAAATAGCAAAGATGGACTGCCCTTCGGAAGAGGCAATAATTCGGATGAAGCTTGAGCCTTTTTCAGAAATAAAGCAATTGGATTTCGATATTTCCAACAGAAAATTGGAAATATATCATGAGGGAAATATAGATGCCATTCACCTTGCGATTACAAATTTAAAATTCGAGGAAACACTACTCTCAAGCATTCAAACACCTGCACCAATCGGTAAGGACCAAGCGCAACAGCGTCAACTTCTTTGGGCAGTACTGCTCATTAATTTTATTTTTTTTATTGTTGAAATAACAACAGGATGGCTTTCAAAATCAATGGGTTTGATAGCGGATAGTCTGGACATGCTAGCAGATTCATTTGTATACGGACTTAGTCTTTTTGCCGTAGGCGGCAGCGTATTGCGAAAAAAGAACATCGCCTCATTAGCCGGTTATTTTCAATTATTTTTAGCGACAATTGGTTTCGTCGAAATTATTAGACGATTTTTTTTTATGGCTGTACTTCCAGATTTCAAAACAATTATTATCATATCCGTTTTAGCCTTATTGGCAAATGCACTTTGTCTTTACCTGCTTAACAAATCGAATAGTAAGGAAGCACACATGCAGGCGAGCATGATTTTCACTTCCAATGATGTTGTTATTAATCTAGGTGTACTGTTTTCCGGGTTTCTAGTATTTTGGACCAACTCCAGAATCCCAGATTTAATCGTTGGCACCATCGTTTTCATCATTGTAATAAAAGGTGCCTTACGGATACTCAAATTAGGCAAATAGCCAATTTACTGAGGTACAACCGTTTCCAATACCCGTTCTGGCCCAAAAAAATGAAATGCTACTCCAAAAGATAGTACCGAAAGAATAATCCCGACCATAAAAACAGTGTAGGTCCAACGTAATATTTTATATTTTCGCTCTAACACCACACCTAAATAGTACAAATCCTTAGTTAAGGAACTATAGATATAGTCTTTATCTTTAAGCATTTCGGCAATCGCACTTTCAAAGTTTTTCAATTCCATTTTATGAAAATTTCCAAAGAACAAGAGATTTACTTTCTTATTGGCCACATCTTCTTGGGTAAACGTTCCACTGGTTACATTTGGCCGTGTGGCACTAATGGAAAGCACCATGGAAATGATACTAAAAACAATAAAAATTAACGTGGGAACAATTAAATAGTCGTTCGAAGGATTATCCAACTTGGGAATTAGATTGGATAGGGCCAAAGAGATAATTATCGCATTTACCGATAATAGGATGTTAGATTTGGTATCGGCGATATCACTCAGTTTAATATGGTTTCGCAAGGTTGTACGGTACAAGGTTTGGACTCCCCTATCGGCTATCCCATCCTTAAATTCGGCTTTCAGCTTTTCCTTTTTTATAAGTCTGGTCTCTTTTTTTTGGTCTTTGACCAATCGTCTTAGGTTTTTATCCTTTTCTTCCAACCAATTTTCCTTGGCATATTCCGTATAAAACCGATGTTCACTTCTAAACATTTCGATATTCATGGCACGCCATTCGGTTGGTGAGTATGTTTTCCTATCTGTTTTTCTAAGTTCCTGCCGAAGCATTTCTGATATAGAACGAAAATCCTTTTTCGCCAGATGGCCCGAATCCGCATCCCGAATAATTTTTTCGAGTTCCGTGGTCGGTTCATGCGTCCGTTTTGTTGCTAAGATAAGTGTGCATATTTCTTGGATTTCAGCTGTTGGCCGATTTTCCTTCTCTAAAAAAACCCGGGCAAACTCGCAACTTTTCTCTTCATGGTTGTTGGCCCCATTTATGTAGCCCGTGTCATGAAACCAAGCCGCCAATAGTATATTTTCCTGTTGTTTGTCCGTAACATCAACAGCTCCTACAATTTCTTCAACATTGGCAACAACACGTTCTGTATGCCTAAGGTTATGGTACAAATAGTCCTCACCAAGTTGGTCTGAAAGTAAATTGGTAACATACTGTTCTGCTTTATGTACTATATTTTCCATTGTCATTATATTTAAAATAAATAGCCTTATCTAGAAATTCCCAAAAAAGACTGCCCTAATCCGTTTAAATTAAGGAGATATTTGTCGATTTTCATTGGTTTGTCTCCTATTTAACTTTTTTCCTATACGAGTTCAATATGTTTCGTCCAGTACAGAACTTTTCAGAAAAAATCTAAGCACTAAGAACCCTTTTACCAAAATTTCTGGGCTCAGCTAATACTAGGCCTAGCTTGGCTAAAATAACTAGTTAAGTTATTAAAACCCAAACCCTAGTCCAAATTGAAATAAATTGCCTTCCACCGAATTAAAATATCCCAAATTAAACGCTAAGTAATTCCCAGCACTTGCCCAAACGCCCACTCCTTGGGAGGTATGCCAAGTGTTTGAATCTTCGTTTGGCTGCCAAACCCTTCCATAGTCGAAACCTCCAAAGGCACCCACGGTAACCGGAGCCAAGGCGGTTACATATGTTTTTATTCTTACTCGTACATCAGAAGACTGATAAAAATATGATTTTCCGGAAAAACGTTCGTCACGGAAACCGCGCAATCCATTATCGCCACCAATGGACGGAGCATGGTAAAAAAAGTAATCGCCCCCAAAGTTGGTCTTATATTCGGCTTTGGTGCTTAATACCAAATTTCCAGAAGGAATCAATTTTTGAATGACCTCTGTATCAAAGGCAAAATAGCCAAAACTATTGTTGCTTAGCGTGGTGTTGGTTTTATAACCAGCAGCTGCTCCAAAGTAGATGCCTTTTGTGGGAAAATCATCGGCATTGTCATTATAGTAATATAAAGAAGTTTCACCGCCTACATAATTTTGGCGTTCAAAAATTGGCGTATCAAAATTAGCAGACGTAAAAAAACGGTCTCCCATTGCTTCTACATTAAACGATTCAAACAAGGCTTTAAACCGCAACGTGTGATAGGCTAGACCAGCGCTAAACTTAATCTGTTCTGTACGGGCACGATAAAAATCCCTACCTACTTCATCTTCTTGGTTTTCACTGTTATTCCCAAAGCCAAAAAAGTTTTGGGCATAGCGCTGTGATGATAAGTAGCCATCGACTTCAAAGTTCCATTTGGGCATGATATTCGCAAATATTCCCTGATAATTTAGCTCCGTTGCTTGAAAATTGAAGAAATACTTCGCATTTAAGGTATGTTTTTGGCGGAATGGATTCCCATTAAAGCCATTATCTATAAATATATTTTTAACGCCTAAAGAAAAACCGTCATCCGTTCTAAAATCAAAGTTCGGAACTAAGATGTTTCGATTGGGTTTAAAGTAGCGCCAATGAAAGGTATTGGTATTATAAACGTCGGTAAGTTGTTTTGATGGAGTTTTACCTTCAAATTCACTTTCTTCCTGTTTCCAATCGTACACTTTCAATCGCTCTTTATTTTTTATATCATAATCGTCTTTTCCGTATCCCCCGATCAGACGCAACTTTATTTTTGCTTTGGCATTACCCAAAACCTCAAAATTATCATTGTCACCTAATCCGTAGATCCAAAGTTCCTGCGTTTGATCGGCATCAAAGGTTCTCTGGTAAAATTTTTCATTTTTCCTGCCAGATAATAATCGTCTCATGGCCACTTTTGTTTTTCCATTTGCTAGGCGAACAATCTTAATTTCGTCATCCTTCTCCGAAGCATGCAAAGCGATGCGCTTATCTAAATGTGCTCCGTACTCCTTAGCGTATTTGGGGAGGTTTTTTAGACGCTGTTTTAAACTATTCTTGATATAATTTGCAGTACTGTCTTTTACCTCCTCGGGTAAAAGGGAAAAGGCTTGATCAATTTCAGCCTCGGAAAGATTTGCTTGAATGTATTTAGCTTCCTGCTCCCAACCTTTAGAGTCGTAATCCGTAAGGACGGCACGATCCAATCGACTTCCGTTGTAATTAAGCCATTTGACATCTTCTATCGTTGGACCGTAGGATTGCCATTGACGTGTTATAGGAATAAACCATTGAATGATATCTACTGCCGTACCGTCAAATTTTGGGAATGCATTGTCCCTATCTCTGGGTACGGGCATAAATTCCTTATTCCCGTCCGGCGATTCATATTCCGCCCAACGCCACTGGTCTTGATGCCTGTCCCAATCTCCCAATAACATATCAAAAACTCTGGCACGCACAAAACTTTGTTGGTCTACGAAATACGATTCATCGCTTTTGATTTTCTCAAGCATATCCGTCGTACTTTCAAACTCAGTGATTTCTCCTTTCGTATCAATGGTTCTGCGGTAGCCTTTATAATTATATTGTTCGTCTGATGGGCGCTGTTCTATAAAATAAAGTTCGTTTCCAAATTCCTTGTTCAAACCTTGCAGCGTTTGCTGTTTGGGAACATAAAAAAGTTGCGTATTCGCATGATTTACATCAACAGCCTTCGCCATTGGATTAATGACCATTTGCATATACGGATGAGCGGTAGTAAAAAAATCAGAAATTAATTTTTCGGGCATGGAACCTATATATTCCTCTTCATTATAAGCTACCCCTTTTACCGTAAACCGCAAATATTTAAGAGGGTTCTTGCGTAAGGAGCGCATGGCGAACTCTCGTTGATCTTGGTCTTTTAGGCGAATGGAATAAGATTGATGACCGCCTCCTTTTTTCATAAACTCCAAGCCTCCGTAAAGCGTATCTAAATAAACCACAGGAGCCGACACTGCCGTATGATAGTAGTTACGGTATCGCTCACCCCATAAATATTTAAAAAAATTAGTATGCTTTAAATTCTCCTCAGGACCGTAAACAGAATCGATTACGGTTTCTGCACGTACTTTTGGGTAGGTTACATCGTTAGTAACACCTTCAAATGCCGGTAATATATCAAATATTTTTAGTTCGTTATTAGTAGTTATAAACGTAACTTGAGAAGAACCGTCCGTAAAATAATTTAGCTGTGCAAAGCCTTTTTCTCCATGGGTAAAATGCCCTTTGTAAGATAGGCTACCGCCCACGGTATTAATTTGGTCGGTGGTTCGCTTTGTTGTTTTGCTCCTGCCCATAGCACCGCTCACTATTTGATGGATGTCACCACCAGAAAGATATTGTAAACTTTCTTCGTGTCCAGAAATCACGGTTATGCGATCAGAAGCCTTAGCTAAAGTACTAACCAAAATACGCAAATAATTGTACCGTCTAGCTAGTAGATTGTCCGGTGAAAAAGCACCCAAATCATAAATACCATTTAATAACGAGCCAACAATGGGTAATGGAAGCATGTGACTTTTAAAACTTTTGTGACCTGCATTTTCTCCATTACTAAACACAGGATGATGCATGGCTATTATTAGATTTTTACCTTGTGCATCATTAATATACCCCTCCAGCTCCTCTGCAAACCGCAGTCGTGTGACGATATCAGTACACTTTTTATTGATTCCTTCTACGCGAGACCAGTTAGCGATAAACCATTTAGAATCTATGAGTAATAAATCCAACGAATCATTAATAACCTTAAATTCCATAGGACATCCGTTTTTGGGCAGTACATAATCTTCCTGTGTCTCCACCTCATCCAAATATTCCTCTACCCGCTGAATGGAGTCTATCTGCTTATTTTTCCATTCATTATTTCCCGGTAAAAAAACAACTTCCCCCTCAAACCCTTCTGTGAGCTGTAGTTGTTCGTCAATTAGAAATTTATCTTTTTGCCAAGCACCCATTTCCTCAGAAATATTATCTCCCGTAAACAAAAGCGTGCTATTCTTGTTGGCCTCTTTCAACTTCTGATGCAAAAGCTTTTCTAATGCTTCAGCCTCTTCCCCTTTTTGATTGCCAAATCCTCCTGCGATAAAGAATGTATGTGCTACTTTCTTGTCGGTGGGTTCACTGGTACTATCTTTGTCATACTGCGCATTGTAGGTTGAGCACCCATTACACAAAAAAAGGAATAGCGTTAGGCAGCCTATTGTAGAAGAAATACTTTGTACTATTTTTTTTATCAATATTGTTTTTTTATTGGTCTTTACCTTTAAATTAAAGAGAGATTGGATATAACCCCAACCCCTTTTCAATGTTTAGTTCGGTACCTAATTATTTTTCTTTTAGTTATAGTTCCACTCTAATGTTATTTCTTAACATTTCTTGGGATTATCATAAATTTCAAGGGCACTCTACCTGCGATTATGTTGCCAACTACAAATTACTCTATATTTAACATCACATTACCGCCTCCGAAAGTGTTTGCTTGGGTTCTGTTCGTCATTAAATCATTGGCATCCAACTTGCACTCCGCATCCATCGGTAACTTCTTAATTTTTATTGAATCCGTAACCTGAACCTTACTTATTTTGTTACATTAACATCAATTATAAAATACGTTTAAAAGCTATATGAAAACCAAGCTCTTAACTGTCGTTATATCTTTTTTTACTAACGCAAACAACCGTCTTAATTGGACTACATTTCCGGAAAACCAAAATATACTAACGACACAATAACCGCAAAAATCAAAAGAACCAAAAAACCAGTTACGATATACGCCCCGGTTTTTGTCTTTTGATTCTTTTGAAAAATATAGTCCTTAGTTGGCTCCTGCGGCTCCTTTACAAATTTTGTTGGCTCTTCTCCTTGTTTCATTTTGTGATATTAAGTTGATTAATTACTGGTTGATATATACGGTCTTCCTATTAACAAATTCTAACATGCCTTCTTTAGATAACTCACGACCATAACCCGAAGCTTTTGTACCACCAAATGGTAGTCTTGGGTCCGACTTTACCATTTCATTCACGAAGAATGCACCATCAGGAATGGAAGAAATAGTTCTGCGTGCTGCTTCAATATCCTTCGTAAATAACATACTACCTAAACCAAATTTTGATGTTGTTGCCAAGGCAATTGCATCTTTCCTGTCCTTAGCCCTAATAATAACGGCAACAGGACCAAAAAGCTCTTCTTCAAAAGCGGGCATGCCAGGTAAAACGTTTTCCAATATCATAGGTTCAAAATAAGTACCTTTCCCACGAGTACCATGACTTAATTTAGCTCCTTTGTGCACGGAATCGTTAACTTGCTTCTCTAATGCAGCCGCTAAATCTTCTCTAGCCATAACTCCAATTTCGGTATCAATATCCATTGGGTCACCAGATTTTAAACCTTGTATTTCGCGTTTAAATAGGGTCATAAATTTATCGTATATCTTATCTACCACTATAAACCGTTTGGCGGCTATACAACTTTGACCTGTATTCTGCATCCGCGCTTGAACCATAGTTTGAATGTGTGCGTCTAAATTGGCATCTTCCCAAACAATACAGGCATTATTGCCTCCCAACTCCATTACTGATTTTTTTAAGTATTTTCCCGCCAGAGCGGCTACGGTCCTCCCGGCATTTTCACTCCCGGTAAGTGTAACTCCCTGTATGGTATCATTGGCAATAATATCCTCTAAAGCTGAATGGTCGACTAGCAGTGTTTGAAAACATCCCTGCGGATACCCGGCATCCAAGAACAATTGTTCTAACGCCAAGGCACAGCCGCTGGTATTAGAGGCATGTTTTAAAATAGCTGTATTACCGGCTGTCAAATTTGGGGCCGCGAATCTAATGACTTGCCAAAAAGGATAATTCCAAGGCATGATAGCCAAAATGGTTCCCATAGGGTCGTAGCTTACAAAACTCTCGTCCGCATCGGTCGGTATCAATTCATCGGCCAAAAACTGGGCGGCATTCTGCGCATAAAAATCACAGGCCCAAATACATTTATCTATTTCTGCAAGACTTTGAGTTATGGGTTTTCCCATTTCAATGGTAATCAATTCAGCGTAGTGTTTTTTTCTATCCCATAATAGCTCAGACACTTTTTTTAATACAGCGGTTCTATACCCTACTCTTTCATTTTTCCAACTTTCGTAAGTGTTTGTTGAAGTTTTTAGCAACTCCACGATTTCTTCTTTTGAGTGCAGTTGATACTCTTTAATAGTTTCCGCTTTATATGGATTTATAGTTTGAATCATTTGTTTTAATTATTTAATTAGTCTAAAACCAATCTACTTTAATCTAGGGATAAGTAGCGCTCCAATCCATTTTCATTTTAACACAAAACGAATTTATCGACTAGAGCAACTTTTTATTTTTTTGGGTCAACCTACCCTAGTATTTACCTGCACCTTTGTATATATACAATCAGTAATAACTTAAAAACAAATTTATGAACGATAACGGAAATACATTTTTAGGAGTACTTGCAGGAACAGCCATAGGTGCTGCGTTAGGTATATTGTTTGCCCCTGACAAAGGCTCTGCGACAAGAAAGAAAATTGCGGAACAAGCAGAAGCAACAAGAGATCAAATCGCAGAAACAACATACGAACTAAGAGATAGTGCAGCGGCATCCGTAGCAACCAAAAGGCAATCCTTAGAGGACCAGGTAGAACATATTGTTTCCGATGTAAGTCATAAGACTGAAGATGTAATTACCACATTGGAAAAGAAATTGTCCGAATTAAAAGCGAAGAACAAAAAACTTCAAAAATCGTAAATGAGTATCATAAAAGCATTGGATATTACCAGTTCTGAAGCGGCGTCCAAAGGAGAAGAATATATAAGGCTTACAAAAAAATACTATGAGTTAAAAGTATTTCAACAGTTGGCTATAGTCTTCTCTATTGGATGCAAAGCCCTAA
>CAZUIE010000093.1:0-3284 GCA_964620945.1 uncultured Maribacter sp. | reverse complement strand
TTAAAAGTATTTCAACAGTTGGCTATAGTCTTCTCTATTGGATGCAAAGCCCTAATCTATGGTATTCTTTCTACTTTAGGATTAATATTTTTGGCCATTACTGCAGCGGTAAGCTTAAATGCGTATTTTGAAGACGCATCATTGGGCTACCTAACTGTAGGGCTATTATTCTTTGTATTAATTATGTTAGTATTTCTAATGAGAAAACGCATTGAAAAGTATATCATATTAAAACTCTCCCAAAACTATTTCGATTAATGAAGCAGAAAGAATTTAATTCCTTAGAAGATATAAAATTAGAGTTATTGACTTTAAGTTTACAACGTAAAATTCAAATGGAAGAATTAAAACTTACGAAAAATCAGCTTAAGGAAGAGTTAAAACCTATAAATTGGATTGGTACCCTCCTAAGCGGTGTAAAAAAATATGGAGTTTTACTACTTCTCAAAAAGATAATTAGGTAGTTAATTAGGAACCTATCATACGAGATAGAAATAGAGTTAATTTTGAATATAAAAAAGCGGTGGAAAAAGGTCCACTGCTTTTTTTATTTACTAACTGGTCATTATCAGTTATGCTCCTCCTCTTGCCGGATATTTTTCTTTAGCGATAAAATCTATTGCCGATAAAATAGTATCCAGATCCGGTCGGGCGAAAGGCATGTTCTGTATTGAGGACGCATAGAGCGTATTATCTGGCCGAACTAAAAATAACGCAGGTTCTGAAAATATATCTGGTTCTGAGTCCTTAATCCCTTTTGAAATATATAGGCCCCATTCTCTAGCTTTTTCAACCGATAGATCATACCCTATAGGAAGTTCCGGAATATTCCATTCATTGCCAGCTTTTTTGGCTCTATCTTGGCTATCACAACTAATTGCTATCAAATGCACACCACGTTTGCTAAAATCTTCAAGCTTTGTGGCTAATTTTTCCAAGTACTTTTTACAAACCGGACAATGCAGACCCCGATAAAAAACGAGCATAGTAAACGTATCGCTGCGTTGTGCCTGCAAATTCCATTGGGTATCATTAATCAAGTCTAAGCTTAAATTGGGTACTTCTGTTTTAGGTCTTATCATTTTTTTTAAAATTATATTTTTTTAATGTAATGGTTACCTAATGATATCTTTAATGGTAAACAACATAGTTTTGACACGAAAAAATTACTAAACTATTACCGCTAGTAGACCTATAACAAAACTAATTTATCTGGGATAAGGCAATCTTAATCGAAAGCAGTTAGAACTTCAGCGATTCTCTTTTTATCCTTCGTGTTGGTTATAAAAGCGGCGATATTCTCCTCAAACGCTTTTCGCTCGTCCTCAATCGCCTCCCGATCCTCTTCAGAAATATTTTGTGCACTACTTAGGTATTTTAGGACTTTAAGCAGTCCCTCAATTAAACTACTATCTTCTTTTCCATAGAGACGAATAGGTTGGATGACAGTATCAAGTAGTTCAGAGGTCGAAATATTGGTCTTCATCACCACTAGCCCCATTGCCGTATGATGTGTTGATGTATAGGCGGGCAAGCGAATCATTTTGTCCAATAAGGGACCTAGCTTATGTACTACATCCAAAGCGGTTCCTGGATCGTTTACGCCAGGAGACATGGCCCGAACCGCTACCTCCATCAGTTTTATCATACCTAATAGTGGATGCTTCCCATCATGTAAGTCTTTTGAAATACTACAGGCAAAATATAAGCTTTCTTCCTCCTCCTGTGTTACCGGTCTGCTGGTTCTAAAGAGTGGGTCTCCCTTATAAAGATGTTCACAGGAATAAGGGATTACAACGAGTTGCAAATCTTCGGTCAAAACATCAGTATTTAATAAATCAGTATCAAAACCTTGAAAATAACCGTCCTTTTTTGCTAGTATAAGTTTAAAATTATCATCTCGTACCGATTTCAAAGGAATTTCTTCTGAAAGTACCGCCTCCAATTGTTTATCAATGTTTTTAGCTGTTAATTTACATATACGTCCTACTATATTTTGGATTTGTACTGCCCTAGAAATCGTATGTATAAAAGAAACAAAAAGGCCAACACAACAAATCCCTAGTATAGCCGCAATGGTAGTAGACATGCCTACCGTACTGTTTTCAAGCTCATAAGCACCCAAGGAAATCAATATCATGGTGCAGTACAAAAGCGTACCAATGTACCATCCCAAAATAAGTTGATGCTTTTTGTTGGATACCAAGCCGGGCAAGAGTCTTGGTGAAAAATTAGAAGAAGCCTGACTCAAAACAACCATAACCATGGTAAAGCTAAAGACAGTCAATGATAAGATACCGCCAATTAGTGTGGAAAGAATGGTACGAGCCGTGTCCGTATCTTCTATAAACAAATACGAAGTGCTCTTCTTTACTTCTATAACTACACCTAGATTTTCTAAAGAAAGTGTCAACAGTGCGAAAAAAAGTAGGGCAACACTAATGAATACTGGATAAAAAGCGATACTGCGTAACGCCCTTTGATAGGTTTTCTTCACTATTTTTTTGGCAAAAGTGATGGGATTTTTCATGCATATATATTTACTGTTAAAATACCAATAACAATTAGAGAAAAGAAGCTACAATCAAGAATAAAACTAACGCCAAGATGCCCAGACCAGACTCATTCCAGTTGGTATAGGTATTCCGTTAATCTAAAATTTGTTAAAGCACGCCTACCTCCCCACATCCCCTTACTTTTAGAATGAAACAATTTTTAAACCTAAAACACATAAATATGAAAAAGCTATTAGTACTAGGATTATCCCTTACAGTCTTGAGTGCCTGTAATATCAAAAAAGAAGAAAAAGGTGAAACGCCAGATATGGATATCAATGTAACAGCAGACGCCGGTGAACTACCAGAATACGAGTTAAATTGGGCAGATGTTAATGTAGGAACAAAAACAGAAACCTTAAACATTCCCAAGGTGGTTGTGGTCATGGAGGAAGAAACTGTAGAGGTACCCTATATTGACGTCGATATGCCGGACGGCGGAGAAAAGTTTGAAAAAACTATAATGGTAGAAGCCGAGGTAACCGATAAGGAACATAATCTTGAAATACAGGAGATTTGGGCTTCAGGAGATATGTTGTATGTCATTTCAAAATTGGAAGCAGGCTCACAGACTATAGGTGATAAAAAAATGAGGATATCCGATCAAGTTACATTGTATGCACCTGATTTAAATATAAAACATTATATCATTGGTGTAAAACCAGAACGCGTGTTTAATATGCAATACGATTATCTAGATTCAACCGATAATCTTAAAGCATCATTAAA
>CAZUIE010000092.1:0-14648 GCA_964620945.1 uncultured Maribacter sp. | reverse complement strand
TGGAAATCTTTGCCGATACCCAAAATGAAAATATTGTCTACGTGTTGAACGCACCGGTTACCAAATCCATTGATGGCGGTAAGACTTTTACACCCTTGGCTACACCCCACGGTGACAACCATCATTTATGGATTCACCCCAACGATAATCAGAAAATGATAAACTCCAATGACGGAGGGTCCAATGTTTCTAATAACGGAGGGCAGAGTTGGAGTACCCAAGAAAATCAGAATACCGCACAATTCTATAGGGTAATTACCGATAATTTAGTCCCCTATAATGTCTACGGTGGCCAACAGGATAATTCAACCGTTGCCACTGCATCGCGCACCAACGGGAGAGGTATTGGGTGGAAAGACTGGGATGCTACCGCTGGTGGGGAAAGTGCTTTCCTGGCCTTTGATCCGGATAATCCTGTTATCGTTTACGGTGGTACCTACCAAGGAAATATAGATAAATGGGATGCAGCCACAAAGGAATCCAAATCCATAAAAGAATATCCGGAATTGGGTTTAAGTGTGGCGCCAAAAGATTCCAAATATCGGTATAACTGGAACGCGCCGATTATAACATCACCCCATGACCGAAATACGATTTACCATGCCGGTAATGTGGTCTTTAAATCTACTGATGAAGGTCAAAGCTGGACACCAATTAGTCCAGACCTTACCAAAAATGAAAAAGACAAGCATGGCGCGGGAGGTGGGCCTTTTACCAACGAAGCTGCTGGTGGAGAAAATTACAATACCATTACCTATTTGACCGAATCACAGCATGAGGAAGGTGTGTTATGGGCAGGAACCGATGATGGCCTACTTCAACTAACACGTGATGGCGGTAGTAATTGGATTAATGTTACCCCTGAAGTTATCAAAGATGGTATTATCAATTCGATTGAAGTATCACCTCATGATGCCGCGACTGCCTACATTGTGGTGATGCGCTACAAATCAATGGATTTAGGCTCCTATGTCTTTAAAACTTCGGATTACGGCCAGACGTGGACAAAAATAACGAACGGAATTACCGGAGAACATACCTTTGCCAGGGTCGTTCGTGAAGATAAAGTTCAAAAAGGACTCCTCTATGCAGGAACTGAAACAGGTCTTTTTATCTCATTAAACGATGGTGCAAACTGGCAACCATTTCAATTGAATCTACCTGTAACACCAATTAACGATATTACCATTCAAGATAACGATTTGGTGATTGCAACATCTGGTCGTGCCTTTTGGATTTTAGATGATATAGCGGCGATTCAGAATATTGCATCGGACAAACAATCCGTGACTATTTTTCAACCGAAAGACACCTATTTGTATTTTGGTGGTAGTTCCGATAAACCTATTCCAGGTCTAGGTCAGAACCCAAAAAGCGGTGTTACCTTTGATTATTACCTCGATAGTAAATTGGACTCGACACAACTTAGCCTAGAAGTTCTAGAAAATGGAAAAGTGATACGTACCATCACCAATCAGAAACCAAAAAAGTTCTCCTCTTGGCCAGGCGGACCGTCAAAACCGGACATTCTTCCATCAAAAAAAGGGTATAATAGATTTACTTGGGACTTTAAACGAGATGCATTGCCAAGTGTAGACAAGGTTTTTGTATTAGGAGGGCATGACGGTTCTGCCGTTGGACCGGGAACCTACACCTTGCGACTGAGTACAAAAAACGAAAGCTCAGAGACGAAGGTTACCATTCTGCCGAACCCTAGCGTAAAGGGCACCATGGCCGACTATGCAGCACAACAAGAAATGTTGACCGTTATTGAAGAAACCGTGCGGCAAATACATACGGCCGTAAATGAAATGCGATCCGCAAAATCGCAACTAAAACAATACGGCACATTATTGAAGGACAATGAGAGCGCCACCGAGCTTGTCAAAAAAGGAGATGCTTTAATAGAACGCATTACTACATGGGAAGAAAACCTTATACAGCCAAAGCAGAAAACGTTTCAAGACGTAATTAATTTTACCAATAGGCTAAACGCCCAGTTCATGAATTTAAGAGGCTATATTGCATCAGTAGAACCAAAGCCCACCGCAGGTGCCAGCGAAAGGCTTAAAGACCTGTTGCAACAATGGGAAGGATTTAAACGTGAACATGATGCCATAATAGACCAAGAAATGAAAGCGTTTAATGCACTTTATAAGCAGTTAAACCTGCCAGCCATCATCATGAAAAAACAATAAGTGCCCTCATGGCGAATTTCATAGCTGACAAAACGTTTACGGGAGTTGATTTTACCAAAAAACGACTCCCTAGAAGCGAATATGAAAATTGTTTGTTTGAAACCTGCGATTTCTCCAATGGCTATTTAGATGGTCAGAATTTTATGGAATGTGGCTTCAAGGATTGCAACCTGAGCAATGCCAACATAGCACATACCACGTTTAAAGAAGTTGACTTTCTACATTGTAAGATGTTAGGACTACATTTTGAAACGTGTAACCCGTTTCTTATGGATTTCTCGTTTATAAATTGCCGCTTGAACATGAGTTCTTTTACCGGAATGGAACTTAAAACACAAAGATTTAAAGACTGTAAGCTTATAGCTGTAGATTTTTCTAGTAGCATTCTTTTACAAGCCATTTTTGAGAATTGTGATTTGGATAAAGCGATATTTTCAAATACCGACCTGCGCAAAGCGGATTTTAGTACGTCATACAATATCACGTTGCATCCAGAGCAGAATATACTAACAGATGCATCCTTCCACCTCAACAGTCTACCTGGCCTGTTGATGCAGTATAAATTAAAAGTAGAGGGTACCTAGAATCCTCTTGCACCCCTATAATTTGTATCTTATGCCTATAAAGAGCTTACAATGAAGTGTTTTCTTCTTTTTTTACTAATGTCCTTCACTTCGGTAACGGCACAAAACACCTTGTCTTTAACGGAAGACGAAACATCTCCACCTGCTAGTATTTCTCAAATAGAATGGATGACGGGTCATTGGAAAGGCGAAGCATTTGGGGGTAACACTGAAGAAATATGGAGTCCACCAGCGGCGGGTTCCATGATGTTCGTTTTCAGATTGATTGTGGACGATGCAATAAACTTCTACGAAATTGGACACATAAGAGAACTAGAAAATTCTTTGGTCTTTGAACTCAAGCATTTTGGTGCAGACCTTATAGGATGGGAGGAAAAAGGCGAGGTGCAAACCTTTAAATTTGTGAAAGCCAAGGGAAACCGTATGTACTTTGAAGGCTTTACTTTTGAGCGTGTTAGCGATCAAGAAATAAACATCTATGGGCTTATCGGAAACGAGGATGGCACAGCCGAAGAAATGAAGTTCAACTACAAACGAAACTAAGTGGAAAAGCGAACCTGTTTGGAATGCGATACACCCATTACGGGGAGGGTAGACAAAAAGTTCTGTAATGACTATTGTCGCAATGCCTACAATAATCGGGTCAACAAAGACAGTAAAAACCTCATCCGCAACATTAACAACCGTTTACGTAAGAATTACCGAATATTGGACAGTTACAAACTAACTGATGGCAAAACCAAAACCACCCGCACACGCCTACTGGACAAAGGCTTCGATTTTGACTTTATTACCAACCTCTATACGACCAAAAAAGGAACAACCTACTATTTCTGTTACGATTTGGGCTATCTACCGTTAGACAATGATTATTATATGATTGTAAAGAGGGAGTGAAGTACGCCCCCTAGTTCGCCAGAAGCGTAAGAATATGATTCTTTACGGTTAAATATATGACAATGAATTATTTACCCATTAACCAGTTAATTCTCTGGCCAAATTTAGAATATCCTTTAAATATTCAACAGTATACGGTATATCCCGTAGTAGACATACTATAACAGCGTATAATCTATCAAAACTAAATATAACGTTTGTACAACATTCCTCCTTTGGAGACTGGGAGGCTATTTTTATTTATAATTATGCCCACTCAATTTCAATGCGGCAATAACAATATCCTTTCTACTGATCTGGCCAACAAGGACATCGTTTTTCATAACAGGAAGCCTTCTTCTATTATGCTTTACAAAAATACCGGCAGCATCGAAAATAGAAATGTCATGTGGAATCGTTTCTACATTTTTAGTCATAAATCGTTCCACACTCTTGTCCAATATAGGTTGATTAAAATAGCGACTTTCCGATATTTGTTTCATACAATCGGCCTCCGATATAATACCAACCAAAAAACCGTTGTTGTCCAAAACCGGACCACCGGAAATATGATTTTTGGCGAATTGCTCCATGACCTCCAAAATAGACTGGTCGGGGCTAAAGGTTACTAATTTTTTGGTCATATAATCCTCGACCAATATAGGAGCATCAAATTCTTTTTTAACTGTCTTACGTGCGCCTTGAAAGCTCTTGATTCCCATATCTATTTGTTTAAAGGTTGATTACTAAAGATAGGAAAAAATACCGGATGTGGTAAAAAAACCGATGAACCGCTATTGAAAGGTTAATATTTCCTAATTTTAGAACTTAAGCAAACGACCTGTAAATAAGCCCAAGGGGTTTTTGTACAAGAAGAAACTTAAAATTTCGAGTAAAACTTCTTAGGATTTAAATCTCGATTATCAACCAACCTAATGAAAAAAACAACATCTGTACTTACACTTCTACTGATACTTCTCGCCATTTACTGGAGTTTTAAATCTCAATTACCCGTTTACATCCAAGATGCGGATGCACCTAACACCGAGTTCTCCACAGCAAGGGCATTAACCCATGTAAAGGCAATCGCTCAAGAGCCCCATGGTGTAGGTTTTGATGGTCATCAAAAAGTAAAGCAATATATCATTGACGAACTTACTAGTTTAGGTCTCGAAACCACCCTACAAGAAGGGTATACAGCAGGAGACTGGGCAAATTTGAGTAAAGCGGAAAACATACTTGCAAAAATCAAAGGAAGTAATAACGGAAAAGCACTGCTGTTACTTACACACTACGACAGTAGTCCCCACTCCTCCTTAGGAGCAAGTGATGCCGGTAGTGGCGTTGCTACTATTTTAGAGAGCGTAAGGGCATTTCTAGCGAATAACAAACAACCTAAAAATGACATCATCATCCTAATTACGGATGCAGAGGAACTGGGACTTAACGGTGCAGACCTGTTTGTTAAAAATCATCCTTGGACAAAAGACATAGGACTCGTACTTAATTTTGAAGCTAGAGGTAGTGGCGGTGCAAGCTACATGCTCATGGAAACGAACCGTGGTAATGGTAATCTCATCAAAGAGTTTATTGCCGCCAATCCAGAATTTCCTGTAACCAACTCCTTGGCCTATAGTATTTACAAAATGCTGCCCAACGATACCGATCTTACGGTTTTTAGGGAGGATGCCGATATCGAAGGCTTCAACTTTGCCTTTATAGACGATCATTTTGACTACCATACCGTCCGGGACAATTACGAGCGACTGGACCGCAACACCCTTGCCCACCAAGGCAGCTATCTTATGCCCCTGCTATCTCATTTTAGCGATGCGGACCTAGGTAGCATGAAAAGCATGAACGATTACGTCTACTTTAATGTACCTTTCTTTAAAATGGTTTCCTATCCGTTTGAATGGATATGGCCCATGTTGGCCCTGGCCGCTCTCTTTTGTATTATTCTTTTAGTCATTGGAATACGTAAAAAAGTACTCAACGGAAAGGATATTCTAAAAGGGTTTTTACCCATGTTGTTCGCATTAGTGGTTAATGGTCTAATAGGTTATTTCAGCTGGACCTTCCTAAAATGGCTATATCCTGGCTATGAAGATATGCTTCATGGGTTTACATATAACGGACATGCGTATATTCTGGCCTTTGCCCTATTCGCTGTGGGCGTATGTTTTTATGCCTATCATAAGTTAAGAGTGGTAAAAACACCTAACCTTCTCGTAGCTCCTATTTTCCTTTGGCTCATTATCTGTGGCTTAGTTGCCCAATACCTGCAAGGAGCAGCCTTTTTTATAATTCCGGTTTACGGAGCGTTGATTGCATTTTACATCCTTATCCATCAGAAAAATCCAAACCCACTTCTTTTAGTATTTTTAGGTCTTCCGGCCTTATTCATATTTTCACCTTTGGTAGAGATGTTTCCGGTAGGTCTTGGACTAAAGATGTTATTGGCGAGCACGGTAATGACCACGTTAATTTTCTTCCTTTTGCTACCTGTATTCACAAGGTTTAGAAACCAATTGGCACTTGCCCTTTTGAGTTTTTTATTATGTATAGGTTTCTTGGTGTCTGCCCACATGACCTCCAATTTTACCGAAGACAATGCAAGACCTACCAGCTTGTTGTACGTTATGGATATCGATAATCAAAAATCGAAATGGGCAACCTATGACAGAACTATTTCCGATTGGACGGCCCAATACATTGGTGACAACAAAACAGTTCCCGAACAATTATCCGAAAACACCATCAGTAGTAAGTATGGTTCTGGGTTCACTTACGTATCAGAGGCTCCCCTTAAAAATATATCAGGTCCAAAAATGGAAGTATCTAGGGATACGGTGATAGGTAATAAACGATTACTGGACTTCTGCATCATACCACAGCGTAAAGTAAATAGATTGGAACTTTTTACAAATGATATTATGATATCAAGAGCTAGGGTAAACGGGATAGCACTATCGGATTATTTTCTTGCGAACCGCAATAGAGGGAAACTGCTAACACACTATATCAGCAACAACGATTACACCGATATTGTTTTAGAAATTCCAAGGGATGCGGTTTTAGAACTCACCATATATGAGGCCTCTAATGATTTGCTGGCAAATGACCAGTTCTCCATACCCAAAAGGCCTGTAGATAATATTCCAAAACCCTTTATTTTGAACGATGCCATTTTAACCACGCAAACCGTAACATTTGACTAAGACGATTGGCATTATAGGCTGTGGCTGGCTGGGATTGCCCTTAGCAAAAAGCTTAAAAGCGGAAGGATATTCAATTTTTGGAACTACCACCTCCAAAGACAAACTAAGTCTTTTAAAAAAGGAAGGATTACAGGCGTTTCAAATTGAATTATCCGATTCGGAAATAAAAGGCCCAATTACAGACTTTCTAAACAGTTGTGAAACGCTCATTGTAAACGTACCTCCAAAATTGAGAGGGCCAGGCCCAAATGCCTCATATGTAGGGAAAATGCAGCGGCTATTGGAGCAACTTCAGAACAGTAGAATATCACATGTAGTTTTTGTGAGCAGCACATCGGTGTATAGTGACGCCCAGGGTACCGTTACTGAAGAAACGATACCTAAACCGACCTCGGAATCCGGAAAACAACTGCTCCAATGTGAACAGCTATTCAAGAAAAATAACAAAATAAAAACCACTATCGTTCGGTTTGGCGGACTCATTGGTCCGGATAGGCATCCAATCACAATACTTTCGGGAAAGGAAAACCTTAAAGACGGAAATGCTCCAGTAAACCTCATTCACTTAAATGACTGTATTCTTATTGTAAAGGAAATTATTAATCAACGGCAATGGGGCAAAACATATAACGCCGTACATCCAGCACATCCAATAAAACGAGACTATTACACGCAAAAGGCAATTGAAAAACGTTTAGAACCACCCAATTACAGTTCCTCCTTACCAAAAAAGTATAAAATTATCAACTTTTGTAGTGTTTTTCTTACTAAAATTAGTGTCAACTTCACATCATTGTAGTATTAGTTGACAACGGTTTTAGTTGTTTTCACAACAGAACCGCTATCTTCATGTTAATATATATCTGATTTTTAAGTACTTATCGATGAAATACATACCTTTATGTAAACCTTAAATTGATATATTATGGAAAAGTCAAGATTAAAAGGGAAGATATTATTAGAATTGGATACCCTAATTTCCTTAAGTTGTGGGAGTACCAAGAACATTGTAAAATATGAACAACTGCACATAGCTCTTCTAAAAAAATACTATAACGCCGCAGATGTAACTATAGACTATCACAGGCACCGTATAACGATGGACATTGTAACCGATGATTCCATATATGACCCTAAAAAAGTAAATACACATTTACCGATTCTGTATACTAATCTTCTGTTCGACAACCTTAAAAACTTTCTTAGTTCTTGTATAGATAGAGACGAAAAAAGTATTGGTTTTTATTCTCAGTTGTTAACTAGTTTTACAGGCCAAAAACTTACGCATAGCTTAGTATAACCTATCCAATAATCTACCTGATAAAAGTCGCCCTAAGTGGCGTCTTTTTCTTTTTGGCATATTTAAAGCTTTCCTTAACAAGTTCTTACAGATTATTTTAATAGTTTAGCCCACCTAAAAAAATATTCAAAATGAAAAAAATATTTCTTGCGCTTAGCATGAGCATGCTATTTGGAATTAGCCTTTGTGCGCAGAACACGACCGATCTTAAGAAACACTATGAATCATTCTATAAAGAAATGCGTTTACAGGGCGATGTTACCGGTGTAATTAATGCACTTACCCATCTGAACATTCTAGCTCCGAGTCAAGAGCGTAGAGACACACTTGCCTATATTTACGCCAATGAAAATAAGCACATGCAGGCGTTGAATACTATTGGTATAGAAAAAGTAGCTACAGATTCTGACCTTGCAGTACAAGTAAAGGCTATTTCCTTAAAAGCTCTAAACCAGCCCAAAAGAGCATTGGAGCATTTTGAAGTGTTGAATAGCAGAATGCCCAATCCTTATCTGGCCTATGAACTGGCTGATCTTAAAATTCAATTAAGTGACCTACCAGGCGCGACAACGCACATAGAATACGGGATTGCAAACGCAAAAGATGACATGACCTATGCCTTTTATGAGCGCCAACAACCTTATGAAACATCCCTTAAAGCAGCATTTTTACATCTAAAAGCTTTGGTAGCATTCAACAAGGATCAGAACGATATAGATACGGCCATCGGTTTTATTGACGAAGCTTTGGCCATCGACCCTGATTTTAACCTCGCCAGTCTGAGCAAACAAGCCTTGGAATCCAAAAAAACAACTGCGGCGGCACCTAAGGAGTAACCACCTTGTTAGGTTTGCACTTATTTATATAACAAAAACCATTTAGAATCACTGGCCTTTAAAAGTCAAAGATTGTAAATGGTTTTTGTAATTATCATAGATTTATACCATCTAATTTACAGAAGAAAAATTCCGGACTAATCCGTTTTATTAAGAATAAGATCTTCAGGAAGGGTATTGTTAACCTCCACATTAAACTGATTGCGGAAGCTATTATATGCAGTAATCATTTCCGTTAGAGAAACTTTAGGGTCCTGGCGGTATTCCAAGTCTCCTTTCGTCTTCAATATAAAAGTTTTTAGAACTTTTTGTCGGCCTTTTACTTGTGGAATATCAAATTCAACCGGATACTTGGACGCTTCTAGCAATTTTTGGTTCTCCACCAAATCTTCTATAATTAAAACTACATCTTCCCTATATGTTGCATCATACATACGATCGAAACTAGCGTCAAAAGTTTTAAATTCCATCCAATCTGCGACAATAGCGCTTGATTTTCCATTTAAAGGAATTTTTACAGGAAGTTGGCTCGTCACTATTTCCCATTCAGTTTCTTGACCATCTTCAAGTTCCAAAGGACCATCCTTACAAGAAGCAAAAACAAGAAACAGCACAAATAAATAATAGATTTTTGACATGTGACGAATGTACAAATTTTAAGAAAAGGTATCTTTATACTCTAATTGTTTTAACTCATTGTTTAGATGCAAAAATATATATTGATAATAGGCGCTTGCGGACAAATAGGAACAGAACTAACGATGACTCTGCGCCAAAAACATGGTAACGACCAGGTAGTCGCTAGTGATATCCGCGAAGGTAATGACAGTTTAATGGAAAGTGGCCCGTTTGAAATATTAGATGCAACGGATTATGATGCCTTAGAAGAGGTTATAGCTTACTATGACATAAGTGAAGTTTATTTGATGGCAGCTATGTTAAGCGCAACTGCTGAAAAATTTCCTATGCGCGCTTGGAATCTGAACATGAACTCGCTCTTTAATGTGCTCAATCTTGGTAAGGAGAAAAAGATAGATACCATTTTTTGGCCATCAAGCATTGCCGTATTTGGACCCAACACACCAAAAGAAGATACGCCTCAGAATACGATTATGGAACCCAGCACGGTTTATGGTATTAGCAAGCAGAGTGGCGAACGATGGTGCGAGTATTATTTTAATAAATTTGATGTGGATGTGCGAAGTATACGCTATCCAGGTCTCATTAGTTGGAAAACCATGCCAGGTGGTGGCACTACGGATTATGCCGTGGAAATCTATCATAAGGCGCTGGCACAAGGTGAATACACCTGTTTTTTAAAAGAGGAAACCGCATTACCGATGATGTACATGGACGATGCTATCCGCGCTACCCTACAGTTGATGGAGGCCAATGAAGAGAACATCAAAATACGCTCCTCATACAACTTGGCCGGTATGAGCTTTACACCTGGCGAAATGACCAAAAGCATTCAAAACGAACTCCCAAACTTTAAAACTAATTATGAGCCAGACTTTAGGCAGGCTATTGCCGATTCATGGCCCAGTAGCATCAATGATTCAAATGCGCAACAAGATTGGGGCTGGAAAGCAGCATTTGATTTGGAAAAAACAACAAAAGAAATGTTGGGGAATTTGAAGTGATCATGCTCGATCAATTTTATTCGTAACCCTAGTACTATTCCTATACTTTTGAAATATAGTACTTGAAATTTAACAGAGGACAAAACGCGGTAAGATATTAGGGGTTTTATAGATGATAGTAGTTCTCCAATCATGATAATTTCAAACCTAGTTATTCTTCCTTTTTTACATAAGTATACTCCGAAAAGGTAATTTTTTTCCTATCCTACAATCAAAAAATCGCGTCAAATCTCCCTTGCCAAATTATAATAGGGAATAATGTTTTATGAAATTGTTTTCAAATCATTTAATCTTCGCGTAACGTGTTTCACGGGTGGATTTGACCATTTGAGATTTGAGCCGCCAACAACAAAATCAAAATAGAAAATTATTTTGGTGTAATTCATATCTCGGAAAGAAAGTAACAAAGGATGTAAATATGTACATTCCGTGTAAGCGTAATAATTTTTTATATATTCATTTACATAATTTCCATAAAATACCGCTAAGCTTTTTTAGAAAATTTGTAATTTATAATCATACTATTACGCATTTATTTTAATCGACACCTATGAAACACACCATATTTCTATTTACCCTTTGTTTTTCTTTTTCACTAGGTTCAAATGCCCAAAAAAAATCTATTGCCGAGCGTTTGGGCTACCCTAAGAATTCTAAATTACTGATTTTACATGCCGATGATTTGGGCGTTGCACACGCAGAGAATGCTGCCAGCATAACGACTCTTGAAAAAGGACCTTTAAATTCTGCCAGCATCATGGCACCCTGTTCTTGGTTTCCGGAAATTGCTACTTATGCCCGAAAAAATAAACAGTTAGATTTTGGAATTCATACCACATTGACGAGCGAATGGAAAAATTACAAATGGGGGCCGGTAACATCGAAAGATTCGGTTCCCAGCCTTTTGAACAAACATGGTTATTTCTACGCTTCGGTAGACAGCGTCCAACAATTTGCAGACCCAAAAGAAGTAGAGCTAGAATTGCGCAATCAAGTAAAAAAAGCCTATCAATTTGGCATAGACGTAACGCATTTGGACACCCACATGGGCGCGGCAGCTAGCACACCGGCCATTGTTGCAGGCTATTTAAAAGTAGGTAGGGAATTTGGCCTGCCCGTTTTATTGGACGGGCGCGTTTACGCATTGGAAGACGATAGCGTAAAAGAGCTTATGGACAGTAAGACGGTTATTGTTGACCGTATCCTGTCCATGGAACCACAGACCTATCCCATGGGCGCACAAAAAGTGTACAGTGATATTTTGAACAATCTGGAAGTTGGACTCAATTTTCTATTATTGCATCCCGCTTATGATACTGCCGAAATGCGCGCCATTACCATTGATCATCCCGAATATGGAGCCAAATGGCGCCAAGATGATTATGATTTTCTAATGAGTACCGAATGTGCCGAAATCATAAAGAAGCAGAATATTATAATGGTTACTTGGAGGGAACTGAGGGACAAGATAACTCGGGCGAAATAAATAGACTTCTAAGCAGCGCCGTTAACAAATATCAACCGTAGTTGAACCTTAAAAAAAGTAAACTCTTAGGCGACACCTATCAAAGCATGTCAGAATCAACACCAATTAGAATCCATCAAATACTTCTCATTGAATTAACGATGCAAATTAACACCTGCAAGGATTACAATACCATGAGTGCGCCATGCGCGGAAACGATCTTAAAAGGCCTAGATGCGAAACCCAATTCCCTTATGGCCTTGCCTACGGGAAATTCGCCCTTGGGAGTTTACCGTAAATTAGCCTTAAAATATAAATAAGAATCTCAACTTCTCAACACATTGCGAATTATAAAGCTTGATGAATGGGGAAGTATTCCCTTGGAAAGCCCCGCTTCTTGCGAAAGTTTTATTTAAGAAAAAGTTATACAAACCTCGAGCATTTCTCCTGATCGCTACCATTCTTTTGGAAACAATACTAACACTCCGCAAACCAAGTGTAAAAGAGTACAAAAATGGGAAAAATAGAATGACCCCATAGATATGTGCATAATGGGTATTGGAAAGAAGGGTCACTTATGTTTTTAATGAGCCTGCGGAAACACTTAAGCCCTATTGCCATGTGGCACAAATCACAAAAACATCACAACAGCATTGTATGGTAAAAGGTCTATTACAGCAACCTAGTTATGGTATTACCTTGGGCATGGCGGATATCCTACAGTCCAAAAAAATAGCAATATTACTTACCCGGAAGGGAAAGTAGATATCATTAAAAAGTTCATGACCAAAAGAATTAGCACACAACTTCCAGCTTCCCTGCTTTGGCTATACCCTAATGTTCATTGTTTTGAAGTTGGAAACGTATTGAAGGAGGAGTGAAAAATAGAATTATTAAAAATCTCCGGTCTGCATTAGGCATGAATATATCTTTTGCAACAGTAAGATATACTAACAAAAAAAACACCTTTAGACTCAACTTTTTTATAAAGCATCTGTCAATTTTTTATCAAGTACAGTAGTAAAAACTACATAGTCTCGCAGCCCGTTTTGCTATGTACGTTCTATATCGCAAATGCCTTTCGTAAGACATCATAACTTTTTGGAACAGCGGTTTCCGCATCTTCCTTGCCTTCCATTTCCAAGGACACGTAACCCGTAAAGTTGGCATCACGCATTATCTTTGCAATACGGCCATAATCTAAGTCCAGGTCATACACTTCGCCACCGCCAAAGTACGTTTTTGCCTGTATAATATTCGCCATAGGCATTAAGCGTTCCAGTTGCGGATAGGGATCACCGACAAAATTTCCTGTGTCAAGATTTAGACCCATCGCAGGCGATGAGGAGAGGGCGTTGTAGATTTCCACCAAATAATCTATGTTGGAGGATAATCCCCAATGGTTTTCCAGACAAAGGATAACACCTGCTTTTTCAGCTGCTACCAAACATTCACTCATGCTATCTATTACCCACTTAATAGCGTCTTGATCCGTAAAACCTTCAGCGGGTTTTTTTATTCCTGTCTTAAAATAATCTGGTGGTGTAGGACCCGCCCAACTTCCTGTATTCATTCGTATAGACGGAATTCCCATCTGCGTTGCCTGTTCAATACACTTTAACGTATGCTGTACATCTTGCTTTCTTTTGGCGGCATCCGGCTCTACAAAGTTTTGATGTATGGACAAAAATGGCAATGCCAACCCCCTGTCAAACGCCATTTTTTTAAGATTATTCATGTATGAGACTGTATGGCTCTCCATTTGGCGGTGCAGGATTTCCACCCCATCAAAACCTATGTCAGCCGCATTCTCTATTACTTTTTCTATAGGATACACCTTTTCTTTAAAGTGCCAATAGGAATAGGTAGATACTATAAGCCGAATGGGCTTAGCGGATAGAGCCACCACCTCTTTTATCGACTCCTTTTTTGTACTGGCCAATACGGATGGGGCCGCAACGGAAGCGGCACCTAGAACAGCAGCATTTTTTAGCCAATTTCTTCTGGAGTTTCCAGTCTTATTTTCTTCTGAAGGGTTTTTCATAGGTATAAAATTAAGCTTACTATTCGTCTTTCACGCGTAATGATGAGCCTAGAATTTCAAGATGCATCCATCATGTTATAATAGATTACTGAATATAGCAAAATTTTATCATCTGGTATATGACTGCACCCTAGGATAAGAGGAATACTATAATCCAACCTTTCAAACAATAGCTTTAATTTGGTAGTTATACGCACTATTTTTGACTAGTTATGAGTAGATTTATAGATAAGACAAGAGACTAGTTCTTAGCAAACAAAGTGATATACGGAAAAGGTTTATGGGCATAAGTGCTACAAGGCTTTTGGATGACCGGCTTATTGGATTACGTTATTCAAGAAAAGAACAAAATTTGATTCAGATTCTGGTCCCAGAAGAAATAAAGGGTATGACAAAATATAAATTAAAAGCTACCAAAAAGTATATACAAGTTCAAGAATATATAAAGAAACGGATTCAGACAGGTGCCTATCCAATTGAT
>CAZUIE010000091.1:3020-14994 GCA_964620945.1 uncultured Maribacter sp. | reverse complement strand
CAGTGGCTAATTTTATTTGGTGTAGCGAAGATGCGCTTGCGTATTTGGCATTTCATTTGTTTTTCTATCACTACATCCTACCTAATTTTTTTGGATGCTCAATCTTAAAAATGTGTAGCGTCTTCTAAAACGTTCCCCATTCAAGATATTGCAACCGACGCACGAGCTTCATGAATACCTTTAAAAACAAAAAACAAGCATGAATACATAGCTATTATCCAACCTATCGATAGGAGAAGGGCGTACTTTATATGAAAATAAAAGGAAGAACAACGAGGTCTGCTTATTATTTAGGATGTAAAGCGTATCCAATTTTAGCTATTTTCCATTAAAAAATTGAAACCTTAAAATATGTATCTTGCATCAATAACTCTTCATTATGCGACTACTACATCTATTTGCTGTCTTGCTTCTTGGACTAAGCTTAAGCGCTCAATCAACCATTCAGGAAATTTTAGATGCGCCTTTTGCATCCGATTTAATCGTTGCTAATGACGGAAAAACACTTGCTTGGGTGGATAATACAGCTGGCGAACGCAATATCTTTATCGCTAGTGGTAAAGATTTTTCCTCGGTATCTCAGTTAACGAACTACGTTGGTGATGAAGGCATAGCGATTGGAAATCTATCGTTTACGCCCAACGGGAATCATCTAATTTTCGTACGGGGCAATACAAAGAACCGAAAAGGTGAGCCTGCTAACCCGGCCTTGCTTCAGCAAAATACAGAACAAGCTATTTTTATACAACCCTTGGAGGGGAGAAGTAACACTAGAATAGCGCTAGGTACCAACCCGAGGCTTTCTAATGATGGGTCTACACTTGCTTTTATTAAAGATGGTCAAATATTTACGGCATCGCTTTCCGATAGTGTACCGCAACCTGAACAGTTATTTAAGACGCGCGGTGGGCAGTCCGATATCAAATGGAGCCCAGATGACAGCCATATTGCATTTACAAGTTCGCGAGGAGACCATTCCTACATCGGTGTCTACGATATCGGTAATGAAAAATTAACCTTTATGGACCCCTCGGTTGATCGCGATTTTTCTCCGGAATGGAGTCCTGATGGTAAAAGGATTGCCTTTATCAGAAGACCAAATGCGAAAGACGTAGCTCCTTTTACGCCACAGAAGACAACTCATCCATGGAGTATTAGGTTGTTGGAAATGGCAAATGGAAAGGCGCGTGAAATATGGAAAGCCGACGAGGGTATGGGCTCTGCCTACTTTGGACAGTTTCCGAGCACAGCTATCGAATGGGCAAACAAAGATCAACTAATTTTCCCTTGGGAGAAAAAGGGGTGGATGCATTTATATGCCCTACAAATACCATCTGGTGAGGTCACTGAACTCACATCAGGTGAGGGTATTGTTGAAGACTATCGGTTGAGCAGGGACAGGAGCGAGTTGCTTTTCACCACAAATGTTGGCGATACCCATAGACGACATATCGGTAGGATAGATTTGGAATCAAAAAAACAAGTCATGCTTACCAGCGGTGAAGGGGTAGAATTCAGTCCCCAAAAGACCCATACGGGTATTGCTTTCCTTAAGACCTCGGCACAGCATATGTCTAGACCGGCAGTGCTCAACAATGGCAATGTACAACTGATCGGTAAGCGTAATAAGGTGTTTAACGATCATAAAATACCGGAGTTGGTAGAGTTAACGGCGACGGACGGTAAACCATTTATGGCTACCATCTTTTATCCCGATAACTACGATGCAACTAAAAAATATCCAACTGCTGTGTTCTTACATGGCGGCAGTCGCAGACAAATGCTACAAGGGTATCACTATAGCGGGTACTACAGTAATGCCTTTGCCTTGCAACAGTATTTTGCCAGCCAGGGCTATATTGCTATGATGATCAATTATCGCAGTGGCATTGGCTATGGGGTAGCATTCAGGGAGGCCGATAAGTATGGCATTACGGGAGCAAGTGAGGTCCATGATCTTATAGGAGCTGGAGAATATCTGGCAGCAAGAAGCGATGTAGACCCAAAACGAATTGCATTATGGGGCGGGAGC
Organism: uncultured Maribacter sp.; assembly: GCA_964620945.1. Lineage (GTDB taxonomy): Bacteria > Bacteroidota > Bacteroidia > Flavobacteriales > Flavobacteriaceae > Maribacter. Next base: position 12,962 of record CAZUIE010000091.1, on the reverse strand, counting down.
TATGGCGGCTATTTGACCGCACACGGTCTAGCTCGCAGAAGTGATCTCTTTGCCGTTGGGGTAGATATACACGGGGTTCATAATTGGAATACGGAATTACCCACATTCGCCGGCTGGTATGATCAAAACCACTACCCGGAAATAGCGGCCTTGGCATTTCAATCGTCTCCGGAAGCCTACCTCGATGGCTGGAAAAGTCCGGTATTATTAATTCATGGCGATGATGATCGTAATGTGCCTTTTGCAGAATCTGTGGTGCTCTCAGAACAGTTGCGAGATCGGGACGTTTATTTTGAACAATTGATATTTCCTGACGAGGTGCATGGATTTTTATTGCATAAGAATTGGGTGCGATGCCATGAAGCCACTTTTGAATTTATCGATAGGCATATCGGGCAACCAAAAAAGTGAAGGTAAGGTGCTCATAAGGCGATGCATTTGTGTTTAAAAAATAACCCAGTCCCAATACCTATCGAGAGTAGATGTTCGTTAAGGCTTTAACTATGCGCAGTACATGAGCTACAATTGAACTATACTGTAAAGTGTCATAACACAAGATTTTCCTTTAATTTTTCTTTTACAGAGATTCTCCTTCAAGGGCACGGGAACACGTGTTATGCGAGCCAACGAGCTTGTCCGCCGAAGCTTTTTTGCGAAGGACGATAGGAGGGGAGTGGAATGGGTGTGGAATGGAGTTTCGGCAAACTTACCTTTGAGCAAAATACTCATTAGGGAGCATTTTTTTGTTAAGATTTATTCGCCCTGTTTTCTCTAGTTTATAATTGTCCTGTTTAAAACGGGAAAAGATTTAAATGCTACTCTTAAAAGCTTCAATAATAACAGTTCATATTTGGAAAGAGGAAAAAAGTCAAGTTTAATATTTAATACTTTGATGATTAAAATATTACAATTAGTTTAATTGCATAAATAGCACCGATTTAGTACCTAACTATAATTAATTATGTTTTAGTTTAGTTAAGTGGTTCCAATTGTAGGTCAAATTCTCAACAAAAAAATCAACTGTAAAGCACATGAATATATTTACAACGATACTTGCAGAGTTTTTACTGATAACTTCAAGCATTCTTTTCTTATTTACATTTAGAAAAAGATTGGGCTTGGCGCCACTTTACATTCTTTTGGGTTCTGTACAATATTTACAAGCCCTTTCAGGAACAAGGATTAGTTTTAAAATATTTGGAGAATTTACCCTTTACCCAGGCTCCGTCATTCTTTTTTCCGCTGTATTGTTCGCTGTATTATTGATTTATATAAAAGAAGGGGTTGCCAGTGCAAGAACGCTTATTATCGGTATAATCATTGCAAACTTTATCTTATCTGCCCTGTTCGGCATTTCTTACGTGCAAGAGCTTACCACACAAAATAGTAATGAGATAGCTTCATCGTCTGTTTTTCTAATAAATTATAAGTACTTCATTGCAGGTACGATCATATTACTGGTCGATTTTATTTTATTGGTAACCCTATATCAATTTTTAATTACTAAAATTGGTAAACAATATTTCTTCTGGGTTCTCTTTATTGCCTTATTTTCAGCTTTGATTTTTGATGCTTTTGCTTTTAATGTTGTTCTCAAATACAATGCGTTAGACTTTAAAACTTCGTTAATCGGTCATACTGTAGGAAAATCAATTGCTGCACTTGCGTTTTCCATCATTTTATATGGTTATTTAAAGTTCATCGATAAGGAGCGAAATAAAGCAACTTTTATAGCGAATCAAAGCAGGGATATTTTTTCTATACTAACAGATCAAAAAAATAATATAAACCAAATAGAGAAAAAATTATCATCTCAATTAGAGGCTACTTTAAATCATATTTCCGATGGTTTTGTTTCGTTGGACACCAATTGGTGCTTTACCTATGTAAATATAAAAGCCGGGGAAATTTTAGGTAGAATTCCCGAAAGTTTAATAGGTAAGCATATTTGGACCGAATTCCCAGAAGGTGTTGGTCTGTCTTTATATCATTTATACAATAAAGCCTTAGAAACTCAAGAAACGATATTCTTTGAAGAGTATTTTGAACCATTTGACACTTGGTACGAAAACAGAATTTATCCTTCTCCCGATGGGTTAACAATTTATTTTACGGATATAACAGAATCTAAATTAGCTAAAAAAGAAATTGAAGAAATGCAGCAAAAAATTGAAGCTGCAATAAGAATTGGTAAAATTGGATATTGGAGTTGGGATGTAATTAAGGATGAAATCTATTGGTCTGACTTAATGTATAAAATTTATGACGTAGAAAAACATACTACATTAAAATATGATTCTGTTGTAGACTGTATTCACCCAGATGACAAGGATTATCATGATAAATTAATTGCGCAGCGCATAAAAGATAAAAGTAATGAGTCCTTTGAATATCGGGTACTTTGGAAAGACAAAACTGTAAGACATCTAATGGTTCAAATGGAAGTTATAGATGATGAATTTGGAAACGCAATTAAATTTCAAGGAACTGTAATCGATATAACCGAACTAAAAGAAGCGCAAGAACAAATCATTAAAAGTGAAAAATATTTAGAAAATATTCTAAACAACATTGGTGACCCTGTATTTGTTAAAGACGATCAAAGTAGATTGCAAATAGTTAACGACGCCTTTTGTGAGATTTTTAATCTTAAACGAACGGATATACTAGGTAAGACCTTGGCTGAAGATGTGCAACCCGATGAGAAAGAAGACTTTTTGAGAATTGACAACCAAGTATTGGAAACAGGAGTTGAAAATGTTAATATAGAAACCTTAACATTAGGTGGTAACGAACCATTAATTATTTCGACTAAAAAAACTAGGTTTATAGATAGCAATGGTAATAAGTTCATTATTGGAACCATTAGGAATATTACCGAACAGAAAAAAGCAGAAGAGGAAATTCTTGCTCTTGGTAAAAGAAATACGCTTATCATTGAAACCTTACTTGATGGCTTTATTCTAGCGGATACGACCGGGCAAATTTTGGATGCAAACCCGTCTTATGTCAACATGATAGGGTATCCCCTAAAAGAATTGCTAACGATGAATATAAATCAGCTTGAAGTAGCCTTGACACAATCAGAAATAGAGGAAAGAATAAAAGAAATGGTAGGTAAGGGATTTGCAAGGTTTAATTCCAACCACCAAAAGAAGAACGGGGAAATAATCGATTTAGATGTCAATACTTTTGTAATGCAGGCCAATAATCAACAAGTCGTTGCTGCCTTTGTAAAGGATACTACAGAAAGTAAAAAAACGGCAATTGAATTAGAAAAGCACAGAAACCATCTTGAGGAATTGATTAAAATTAGGACCGAAGAGGTTGATGCGAAAAATGCGGAATTACAACGAATGAACAAATTGTTTGTTGGCAGGGAATTACGAATGAAAGAACTAAAGAATATCATCAAAGAAATGAAATTAAAAAATGAAAATTAAGTCAACTAATTTACGAATGAATTCATCTATTTTCGTTTTTTTATGAAAAGTACCGCTATATATCATTTTTTAAAAAAACCCTTGGCTGCGGGTTGTACAGCTTTTATAATTCTACTTTTTATTACCCAATATATTGCGTATCAGAAGTATCTAATAAATGAAAATGAGCAGAAAAAGGAAATAAACAATGAGGTGAACCTAATTAAGGAGAAACTACAAACCTTAGTTATGTTTAGCTATTCGGCTACAAAAACACTAGCATATATTGTAGAACGCAATGGTATACCTAGTGATTTTGATAGTATTGCAATTGAATTGTTAAGTCAACAAAAATATTTTGATGTTGTAGAATTAGTGGATAGCAAAGGTTTTATTACACATGTTTATCCCTTAAAGGACAATGATGTAGTTGGGTTTAATATTATACAAAGTCCTACGTCCAGTAGTGGAGCACTGGCTACAATAGAAAGAGAAGATTTTTTTATCGCCGGCCCTGTTCGTTTAAAGCAAGGCGGTATTGGCATGATTAGTAGGCAACCCATTAGTATAGACGGAAAGTTTTCCGGGTTTTCTGCCGTGATTACGAAGCTTTCCACTTTCTTCAATGACCTCAATTTAGACACATCTACCGAAAATCGTTTTATTTATGGGTTATCAAGGGTAAATCTTGAAACTGGCGAAGAAGAGTATTTTTTAGAAAAAGACATGTCGGCTTATAAAGAGTTTGCGGTACCTATAGAAATGGATTTTGGCGAATGGAAATTATATGTCGTGCCCATGCAAGAGACCGTAAACAATGCGTTATGGTTTGCCATCTTTGGATTGATAGTAGCACTATTAGGTGCTTGGGGCATTTGGTATTTTTTAGGACAATCCGAACGGATAAATAACCTCATTACTGTTAAACTCATTGAACAAGAATCGGAATTGAAGGCACTTTACGAAACTTCTAAAGCAAGAATAGAAAAAAGTGAACTCATGTACCGTACGCTCACTTCAAATGCACCAGTGGCAATTTTTAATATGAATGAAGTAGGGGAGTGTACTTATGTTAATGAAGAATGGATGAAATATTCAGGAATGAGTTTTGATGAAGCCATGGGGTTTGGTTTTCAATATGCCTTGCATCCTGATGACAGGGAAAGAGTACTGCGTGAATGGGAAGAGGCAGTCTTAAAAAGCAGTGAATTTAAATCGGAATTAAGATTTCAGCATAAAAATGGCAAAGTTACCTGGCTAGAAGCCAAAGCGACAAAACTGTCAGATGTGAATAAGAAATTATATGGCTATATCGGTATTGCAGCTGATATTACCGAAAGAATCGATCACGAAAAGGAATCACTGAATTACAAAAGCAATCTAGAGGAATTGGTAAGTTTGAGAACCGAAGAACTCAAGGATAGTAAAGATGCTTTATTGAACTTATTGGAAGATCTTAATTTCCAATCTGCCGAATTAGAAAAAGAAAAGGTCAAAGCGCAATCGGCCGATTTAATGAAGTCAGCGTTTTTAGCAACGATGTCGCATGAATTAAGAACGCCAATGAACTCTATTATCGGGTTTACCGGTATTCTATTAAAAGAATATGCCGGGCCTTTAACCAAAGAGCAAAGAAAACAGTTATCTATGGTTAAAAATAGTAGTCAGCATTTACTAGGCTTAATTAATGATATTTTGGATATCTCTAAAATTGAGGCAGGTAAATTAAAAGTATCCATGTATCCTTTTAATTATGTTAAGACAATAGAAAAAACCATTGATTTCTTAGTACCTCAAGCCGAAAAAAAAGGACTTCAATTATGTTCAGAAATAGTGGAGAACGCTATCATCTTAGATAGCGATGAGCGAAGAGTGGAGCAAGTATTGCTTAACTTGTTATCCAATGCAATTAAATTTTCAAACAAGGGAACCATACAGGTAAAAGTAGCTATTGTTGATAACGCAGTGGTCACCCAGGTGATAGACCAGGGAATTGGAATAGGCAAAAAAGATATAAACAAGTTGTTTGTACCCTTTATTCAATTGGAGGGAGGAATAAGTAGAAGTCACGAGGGTACCGGTCTAGGACTGGCAATTAGCAAAAGTTTAATTGAAAAATTAGGGGGAACAATAAGAGTACAAAGTAAAAAAGGAATAGGAAGTAATTTCACATTTACATTGCCTATTGGTGAGGGCGATAAAGAATGATACCTTTAAAACTAAAATATTGAACGATAGGTGCAATTCCAGCATTGTTAAACAACAATTAGCTGATTTTAAATTAGATACGAAATTATATTTATGGAAAAGACTATTTTAATAATTGAAGATAATGAGCAAAATATGTATATGTTGTCGTATCTACTCACACAAAATAATTACACTATTATAAAGGCGTATAATGGATTGGATGGGCTTAGGTTGGCACATGAAAACAATCCTGAAATTATCTTAATAGATATTCAACTCCCCGACATGGATGGATATGAAATATGTAATAAATTACGGTATAACGGTCTGCCTAAAGACACTACAATCATTGCCGTAACTTCGTATGCAATGGGAGGTGATAGGGAAAAAGCAATTGAAGCAGGTGCAGATGGGTATTTGGAGAAACCCATAAATCCGGAAACTTTTGTGAAAGACATGGAAAAAATTGTTAGAGAAAAATAAGGAATGGACAAAAAGACTATTTTAATTGTAGATGACATCTATGAAAACCTCTATTTGTTAAGGGTAATCCTTGAAGAAGCAGGTTTTAATGTTATTGAAGCCAAAGACGGTAAAGAAGGGCTTAACAAACTACATGAAAATAGCGCTGTAGACCTTATCATTTCAGATATTCTGATGCCCGTAATGGATGGATATATGTTTTGCCAAGCCTGCAAAAAAGAAAAATTATTCAGTACCATCCCTTTTGTTTTTTACACGTCGACCTATACCGAAAAACTTGACGAAGATTTTGCTTTAAAACTTGGAGCAAATCATTTTTTAAGAAAACCCACAGAACCAGAAATAATAGTAAAGTTACTTCAAGATATTTTTAATGGAGCTAATCCACAAGTACAACCATTAAAAAGCATACCGTTTACCGAACAAGAGGCCTTAAAACTTTACAGCAAACGACTTATCAGTAAACTTGAGCAAAAAAATTTAGACCTCGAAAAAGAGGTGTTGGAACGAAAAAAAGCAGAGCAATTACTAGCAGAAAATGCAGCGAAATCTAATCAAAAGAAAAATGTAATCTTAGAACTTACTGCTTTTGTAGGAACTGATTATAACAATGCACTAAAAAAAATTACTTCACTGTCAGCAGAAACATTACATGTAGAACGTGTAGGTGTTTGGTCATTCAATACCAACAAAGATGAAATAAAATGTGAAAAATTATTTGATTCTAAAAGTCGAAGGTATGAAGACGGAACCATACTCACAGCAAAGGAGAACCCGAATTATTTTGAAGGAATTTTAAAGAATAAAATTATAAGCATTAGCGATGCTATAAATGATAAAAATACCAAAGACTTTGCGCAAAATTATCTGTTACCAAAGAATATAACTTCTATGATGGATGTTATTATTCAAGTATCCGATGATTTGTACGGTGTTTTATGTTTTGAACATATTGGTGCCAAGCGCACTTGGACTAGAGATGAAGAAGAATTCGCAACCTCTATTGCTAATCTAGTGTCATTAATGGTCGAAAGTTCGGAACGTAAATTGGCAGAAACAGAAGCCATTTCAGCAAACAAGCAACTCGTTATCGCCAATAAAGAACTCAATACACTAAGAAATCAATTAGAACAGGAAAACGTATACCTTAAAAACGAGCTAGACCTGGTTTTTAACTATGAAGAAATGGTGTATGGTAGCGAAGAGTTCAGTATGGTTTTAACAGAAGTGGAGAAAGTCGCACCAACCACAGCGACAGTACTGCTCTTAGGCGAGTCGGGCACAGGCAAGGAGTTGTTGGCAAGGGCTATACATAATACCAGCCAAAGAAACAATAAGCCGTTAATAAAGGTCAATTGTTCCGCAATACCTAGAGAACTTATAGAGAGCGAATTGTTTGGTCATAAAAAAGGATCATTTACCGGGGCTTTTGATGATAAAATAGGAAAATTTGAATTAGCGGACGGAGGCACCTTGTTGTTAGATGAAATAGGAGAATTACCCTTGGATATGCAGCCAAAAATATTACGGTTTTTACAAGATGGTGAAATTGAAATTGTTGGTGGCACGCAATTAAAAAAGTTGGATGTTAGGGTTATAGCAGCGACCAACCGAAATCTCAAAGACGAGATTGAGAAAAAGCAATTTAGAGAAGATTTATATTTCAGGCTCAATGTATTTCCTATTCTAGTGCCTCCTTTACGGAAAAGAACCGATGATGTTCCTTTGCTGGTAGAGCATTTTATAGAAAAGTTTAATAAATCGTATGGAAAAAAAATCAAGTACATTTCCGATGATGCAATGAGAAAGCTCAAAGAATATAATTGGCCAGGAAACATTAGAGAGCTGGAGAATTTAATAGAAAGAGCATCCATATTATCTACTAGTGAGACTTTGATAATTCCAGGCTTTGAAACTGCAACCCAAAAAACCATATCCATTAATGATACCGATTTATCGTTTGATACCGCTCAACGCAACCATATTCTTCACGTATTGGAAAAATGCAATTGGAAAATTAGCGGAACTAATGGAGCGGCTACTATACTAGAATTAAAACCAAGCACACTTCGCGACAAAATGGTCAAACTAGGTATCAAAAAATAGTAACATCACCTGCAGTCTACTGCCTATTGGACCATCGACTTTAACCCTTCCTCAAAAATCAAGTAACTAGCAAATATACGGTAGCAAAAAGGTGCCTAATTCAACGTAAAACTATCGGTAATATACTTCAATAATCCATTCATGATGGCTTTAAAAACCGAACTCTTAGTTGCGGTATACCGCTAATCCTACACTTTACTAAGAAATACTCACGGTATACCGTGTTTGTAACTCATTATTAAAATTACTTTGTTAATTGATTATCAAATACTTATATGTCTATTGGTAGCTAATTTACCGTTTGGCACACAACTTGTTTGTTGTTTTATCCTACAGTGATGCTTCTTGTTCCCTACATCAGTTGTAGATACTAAAACCTAATGTAAACATGAATATACGTGCATCATAATATCAAATTACAATTTTAGTCATACATCTGTAACGAAAGATAAGCGGCAGTATGTGTTTTGCGAAACAGTTGATTTCAAGCGCAGACCAACATGCAAAATAGTACCGCCAATGTACGAAGACAAACAACATTACATGAAAATGAATAACGAATTTATTTATTTAAATCTAACTTAAAATACGTAGTTCCCCCGAAAACTCTATTGAACAATTAGATAATTTTAATTATGAAAAAATCAAAAACAGACCTTATTAATTTTTCGAATCGTTTGAATACAACATGCAATTATTTTGATGATCACGATTTCAAAATATCCAGGGAATTTGGTGAGAATATAATGAAATTACATTGTACCAAATGTCAAAAATTGTATGGCGCAAACATTGAGAAAAATACTTTTTTTGATTGGGAAGATAAATCCGAGATAACAGCCGATTTCTTCCTCCAATTAGGAGCATAGCCAAAACGTATGTAGCTCTAGTTGGTTTATAATTAAAATTGTCTTATTTATTTCTGTGTATTAAAAAAGAAGATACTGTACCCAGAGTGGTTTCTTCTTTTGAAAATGGCATAAAAATCATAGTACTGGATATCAAAATCCATTTAATATTTTTTACCAAATTCCAATCTTTAAAAAATGAATCTTTTATCTAACATTTTATTACTTGACGATAATAAAATGGATAGCTATATGAATGAGGAGATTATTAGGCGCCAGGTTCCTAGTGGCTCAATTATGACATTACATTGTCCCCAAGAAGCTATCGAATACATAAAATCCATTACAATTGATTCATCCTATAATCTCAAGAATTTTTTGCCTGATTTAATTTTTCTTGATGTTAATATGCCCAAAATGAATGGATTTGATGTTTTGGATGAACTTAAAGAGTTAAATATTTTCAAAAAGAAACAAATAGACGTTTTTTTTCTTTCCTCATCTACCTGTGAAAAGGATATTAAACATGCCCTAGACCATCAGCTTAGCAAGGGATACATTAAAAAACCACTAAATAAAGACAAGCTTGCTAAGGTTTTAAAATTGAACATACTATCCTACTATACCCCTAAAAACAAGCAGAGTTCTCTTCAAAAACAGGTGCTATTATAAATTTCCCTATCCACTGTCAATTTAGTGGTGATGGATATTATGAAAGTTTGTAGTCTCTTTTTTAAAACTCATTACATTATGCCTTTTATTCCTAGTGAACGCCTCCCATATTCAGGTACTAGTTATAAGTGTGTAAACTAAATTGTCATGGTAATTTGATTGTAAAAAGCAATAGAGCGTTTGGTAGCGGCTATTTATGACTTTGACTACGCGCAGTACAG
>CAZUIE010000091.1:0-2920 GCA_964620945.1 uncultured Maribacter sp. | reverse complement strand
TCAAATACGTTACTAAAATAGCACCCTTACATAGTATGAAATTTATCTTCTTAAAAAGTAAAAAATTCTGGTGGCGATGTATAGCCATAATCATTGTAGTACCAATGGTGATGCTTAGTGCTTTGCTCTTGTTTATGAATACGGCACAAGATGCTATTATTCAAGATAAAATTACCGAGTTTAATGGGCAGCACCAAGGTTTAATCACGGTTGGCGATACACATTTATCACTCTTTAGTAATTTCCCTGATATTTCTTTTAAGGTAGATGATGTTCGCATTGCAGAAACTAAAACCAAAGACGCACCGGTAATCCTAGATGTTAAAGACATCTATGTAGGTTTCAACTTATGGGATATGGTAAGCGGAAATTATAGTGTTCGATCATTGCTTATAGAAGATGGATTTTTTGACATTGTATTACATGCTGATAAAACAACGAATCTTGAAAACGCATTAAAGTCGTTCGAAGAAACTGAAAATACGGAAAAGCCTATAAATTTCAGTCTTGAAAAGATTAAGTTTAAAAATCTAGATATTCACAAAAAAGACGAAGCTGAGAATACCGATTTAGAAACCTTTATTCAACAGGCAGAAGGAGGGTTCCAATTGAATAATGAATTCATTTCGGCCCATATAGATACGGAATTCGAAATGAATTTGATTGATAGTGGCGATACCACCTACATCCGTCATAAGCATTTTGAACTCCATACCGATCTTGTTTTTAACCAAACCAATGGTCTCCTCACCATTAAACCTTCTGGAGTTACCCTGGAACACGGCGAATTTGACCTAGAAGGTACAATAGATACTAAAAATGATTTAAACCTAGACCTAACCATAAAAGGAACAAAGCCAAATTTTGATATGCTCATTGCTTTTGCTCCCGAAGACCTCATACCCATTCTAGAACGCTATAAAAACGCAGGCAACATTTATTTCAATGCTATAGTTCAAGGGCCTACGCTTAACCAAAAAACGCCATTTTTCGATATAAATTTTGGTGCAAGTGAAGCTTTTCTAGAAAATACCACGAAAGGCAAAAAGGTAAATAATATGGGCTTTATCGGGCATTTCACCAACGGGTCGGAACGTAATTTACGAACAACAAACTTCTCTTTAAAAAACATGACCGCTAACCTGGAAACGGGCAGCTTTTTAGGCAATGTTGTGGTAAATAATTTTGAGGAACCAGAAGTAGATATGCAATTACATGCAGATTTTAATTTGGCATTTATGGCCGATTTTCTGAACATTACCGATATTGAAAAGGCTTCAGGAAAGGTTTCGTTAGAAATGAATTTTCATGATATTATCGATTTAGACCAACCGGAACTTGCGCTCAATAAACTTAATCAAGCCTATTTTACTGAGCTTAAAGTTGAAGATTTAAGCTTAAACGCTAAAGACCTTCCCGCGCCCTTAGAAAAATTGAATGTACACTTGGTCATGAACGGCAAAAAAGCAACACTCAATAAATTTGATATGTTGTTAGGTAAATCAGATATATCCATGACAGGGTTCCTGTCTGACCTTCCTGCTGTTGTGCATCATACCAATACTCCTGTAGAAGCCCATTTAGAAATTGAGTCCAATGTTCTCGACATAACAGAATTAACGGGGTATTCTAAAATAGATAGTACAGGTATCGATGAAAAAATTGAAAAACTAAGCGCTGGTTTCTCCTTTACATCTTCTGCTAAAGCTTTTACAGAAGCCAAATACTTACCCAAAGGCGAATTCTTTGTAGATAGTCTGCATGCTAATCTTAAACATTACCCTCACGAATTACACGATTTTCATGTAGATTTTTTTATTGACGATCAAGACCTTAACATTGTTGATTTTACAGGATTTATTGATGATTCTGATTTTCATTTAAACGGACTAGTCCAAAATTATGGGTTTTGGATGCAAAAGGAACGCAATGGGGATGTAGATTTAGATATTAGCTTAACCTCAGATGTACTGCGGTTAGAAGATATTTTCACGTACCAAGCAGAAAATTATGTGCCGGAGGAGTATAGACACGAGGAGTTTAAAAAACTAGCGCTACATGTAAATTCTAGCATGCACTACAAAGCATCGGAATTACAGGCAGTAGATTTAAGTTTGGATAGGCTCTCTACCAAAATGCAGTTACATCCACTTCGATTCGAACGTTTTACGGGTCGTTTTCATTATGAAGAGGACCATCTTGTAGTTAAGGATTTTATAGGTAAAATAGGTAGAACTTCATTTAATGTAAATATGAACTACTATTTAGGAGCTAACGAGGGTATAAAAAAACGAGATAACTTTCTTGATTTTAAAGCAAATTATGTTGATTATGACCAGCTATTTCCTGCCGATACTACTACAAAAGAAGCTACTAAAGTGGCTGTATCGGAAACAGCAGATGTTAAGGAGCATGCAGAAGCTTTTAATCTTTATGAGCTACCATTTACCGATATGAAATTTAATGTGGATATCGATTATTTCATGTATCACCGCATTGTTTTGGAACAAATAGAAGCCGATTTACGGACGACACCAAACCATTACATCTATGTAGATACCCTTACCATGAATGCAGCAGGGGGTACGGTTAACATGTCGGGGTATTTTAATGGGAGCGACCCAAAGCATATTTATATGAAGCCTACTATAGTTGCTGAAAATATAGACATTGATAAGTTCCTTTTTAAGTTCGAAAACTTCGGACAAGACCATGTAGTATCCGACAATTTAAAAGGGCGCGTTTCAACTAAAATTGACGGAAAAATAAGAGTTTATCCCGATTTAGTGCCTGATTTAGACCAGTCTGAAGTTCACATGGATGTAAAAGTACTTCAAGGCAAATTACAGAACTACGGGCCTATGACGCTATTGTCTGATTATATGGGTGATAAAAACCTTAAAAACGTCCAATTTGATAC
>CAZUIE010000090.1:7674-15037 GCA_964620945.1 uncultured Maribacter sp. | reverse complement strand
ATCAGAGGCATTTACCAAGGAAACATCTGCGTGAATAGGAATAACATTCTTATTATTTGACTTTCCTTTAGAATAGACTTTATTATCATCAATATCCTTATAAATAAAAGCACTAGTCCCCGTAATCATCCCTTGATTGATCAGCTTCTTTGCAAATTCATCTTTAGGCACCAGACCTTTATCAAACATGAATTTTTGCCAAAAACGGGAATACAATAAATGCCCCGTAGCATGTTCGCTACCGCCTATATATAAATCCACATCTTGCCAGTAGTTAATGGCCGCTTCAGAGAAGATTTCCGTGTCGTTTTGAGGGTCCATGTAGCGGTTAAAATACTGTGAACTTCCTGCCCAGCCCGGCATGGTGTTCAATTCCAAAGGAAATGTACATGTATTGTTTATTTCACTGTTGGAAACCACTTTATTCTCTTTAGTACACCACGCCCATTCGGTAGCGTTGCCCAATGGTGGCTCTCCTGTTTCCGTCGGTAAGTATTTTTCTACTTCTGGTAATGTTATCGGCAGAAATTCTGGGTCAATCATTTGTGGCATTCCATCAGCATCATAATATACCGGAAATGGCTCTCCCCAATACCGTTGGCGACTAAACACGGCATCGCGCAACCGGTAGTTTATCTTCCCCTCTCCTTGGCCTAAAGTTTCTAAGGTTTGTATCGCTATTTTACTCGCCTCTTTTTGTCCTAATCCATTTAGAAAATCAGAATTCGCAATCACTACCTTTTCCTTTTCGGCAAAGGCTTCTTCAGAAATATCCACACCTTCAAAAATGTTTGGGATGGGAATATTAAAATGTTTTGCAAAATCATAATCGCGTTGATCTCCACAAGGAACGGACATTACTGCACCGGTTCCGTAACCCGCCAATACGTAATCACCAATCCAAATAGGTATGGGCTCTTTTGTAAACGGATGTTCAGCATAAGCACCCGTAAAGGCACCGGAAATGGTTTTTACATCTGCCATACGATCTCGTTCCGAACGTTTGGCCGTTGCTTCTATATAAGCGTCCACCTCAGCTTTTTGTTCCTCCGTGGTTATCCGTGTCACTAATTCGTGCTCTGGTGCCAAAGTCATGAAAGAAACCCCGAAGATAGTGTCTGGGCGGGTAGTGAAGACGTCAATGACAGCATCATGATCATTTACATTAAATACAGCCGATGCCCCTACAGATTTACCGATCCAATTGATCTGTGAATCTTTTAAGGGCTGTGGCCAATCTATCTTGTTTAAGCCGTCCAATAATCGCTGTGCATAGGCTGAGATGCGCATGCTCCATTGCGTCATCTTTTTACGGATAACCGGATGTCCTCCACGTTCCGAAACTCCGTTTACAATTTCATCATTTGCCAGTACCGTTCCTAACGCTGGGCACCAGTTTACTTCACTTTCGGCTAAGTATGTCAGTCTATATTTTAATAAAATTTCTTGTTTATTTATATCGGAATATGATTCCCAATCTGCCGCTGTAAATGGTTCAACGGTATCATCGCAGACCGCATTAACTTTAGTGTTTCCATCAGCCTTAAACTTAGCAACCAATGTCTTTATATCCTCGGCCTTATCGGTTTCCTTATTATACCATGAATTGAACAATTGAATAAAAATCCACTGTGTCCATTTATAATAACTGGGATCAGAAGTTCGTACTTCCCTGCTCCAATCAAAAGAAAAACCCAATTGATCAAGTTGTCTTCTGTAGGTCTTTATATTCTCTGCCGTAGTTATGGCAGGATGCTGCCCTGTTTGTATCGCATACTGTTCTGCGGGCAGACCAAAAGAATCGTATCCTTGCGGATGTAATACATTAAACCCTTTATGTCTTTTATAACGGGCATAAATATCACTGGCAATATATCCTAAGGGGTGACCTACATGGAGGCCCGCACCAGATGGATAAGGAAACATATCCAATACGTAGAATTTTTCCTTATCAGACTTATTCTCTGCCTTAAATGTTTGATTTTTGGCCCAATACGCTTGCCACTTCTCTTCTATTGCATTAAAATCGTAGTTCATAGGATTCTGTATAAAAAACCTGAAATCACACCAAAAAAAATTCTTTCAACGCTTTGGCATGCCCTTATTTTGCGGGGCAAAAATAGGTGTAATCAATGAAAGTTAAAAAGATATTGATGATTAACCCTTTTCTAGTCCAATTTAGCCCGAAAACAGTACCCTTTATTCAAAAGTAGTATCTTTAGGGATGTGAAAAACAGGTATCCCAAATCCCTATTTATACTCTGCTGTCTTATTGGTTTTTTCTCCAACAAATTGACAGGGCAACTTGGATTTTGCACCGGAAACTCGGGCACTCCTATCTTTACGGAAGACTTTGGCGCCGGCCCTATCGATGGCCCTGCCCTGCCAACTGGGACCACCAATTATAATTTTACTACTGGAATCCCTAGTGATGGTGATTATACGATTTCCAGTACTACAAATTATTATAATTGGCATAACGTAAGTGATCGCACACCTGGAGACACGAACGGAAAATCACTTATTGTAAATGCTAGTTTCACCGCAGGAGAATTCTACAGACGCACTGTAACGGGACTTTGTGAGAACACCACCTATGAATTTTCCGCATGGCTCGTTAACCTTCTGCCTCAAAATTCTTGTGAGGGTAATGGAATTCCAATAAATGTACGCTTCCAAATCTGGGACGCAACCGACACCAATCTTCTTGCACAAGGAGATACCGGTGATATTCCGAACCGTAACACACCTAAATGGGAAAATTATGCCTTAGTTTTCAAAACCCTTGCCGCACAGACCTCAGTTATCCTAAAAATGAGAAACAACGCCAACGGAGGCTGTGGTAATGATCTTGCAATCGATGATATTTCTTTTAGCTCTTGTGGCGATGCCATCACCCTAACGGACAGCGAAAACGAAACTGGACTTATTTATTGCGAGAATCAGGGTAGTATTACCACTACATTACAGGCTACACCGGACGGCTCTATTTTTACCAATTATGCGTATCAATGGCAAGAAAGTAGCGACCGAGCAGTTTGGACAGATATCCAAGGCGAAAACACTAATAGTTTCAATACCCCACCTGTTACTACTACTACCTATTTTAGAACAAAAGTAGCAGAAGACCCAGTAAACCTGAATAACGACCTTTGTAACGTCACTTCCGATGTTTTCGAAATTATAATTACCCCTACTCCAATGGCACCAATTAGCAATGGTGATATAAGCCGCTGCGAAAATGAGAACACACCTTTAACCGTATCCGTCCTTGATGGTGCCCGGATTAACTGGTATAGTTCGCCCGCAGGAGGAACTCCTTTATTGGAAAATAGTCTTAGTTACACTCCAGTTGCCTCCGGAACCTACTACGCAGAAAGCGTATCCGGAACCCTAAATTGTGCCTCGGATACAAGAATATCCCTTAATTATACGATTAACCAAGTACCACGGGTTACAGATGAAACAATAGAAATATGCGAAGGAAACAACATTACCCTGTCGGCAAATCTAAAAAACGTGACCTACCTTTGGAATACGGGGGAGACTACAGAAGAAATTATAGTAACATCTGCAGGAGAATACTCGGTTTTAATAACCAACTCGGAAGGCTGTTCCAATACCAAAAAAATATGGGTAGAACCTGTAACACTTCCCCTAATCAATGGTATCAGTTCAAATGGCCCAGATATTATAATCGATTTGGAAACTTTAGGAAACTTCAAATTTGCATTGGACAACGGTCCGTTTCAGGATAGTCCAATTTTTGAATCAATTAAAGGCGGCAGGTATATCCTTAATATCAGCTATGGGAACAACTGCGGGGTTATAAGTCAAGAATTTATTCATTTGGTCATTCCTAAATTCTTTACCCCGAATGCCGATGGCACAAATGACCTGTTTTTGGTAGAGGGCCTGGAATTTCTCAACTCGTATGAGCTTTCTATTTTTAATAGGTTTGGCCAATTATTAAAAATCACAAATCAGAACAACCCATCTTGGGATGGCACTTTTAATGGCGCCCAAATGCCTTCCGGGAATTACTGGTATCGCTTACAGGCAGATGGCACCCTGCGTAACGGATATTTTGTTCTGAAACGATAATGATTTATTGTGTATCATAGAAAAGCATTCTTAAAATCGATAACACATCCATTTCTCCAATTGCAGTGTTAATTGTTGTGGCTCATTTCACATTACTTTCCTATTTTTACACTACTTAATTAGCCTTATGAGCACTTCTTTTGAAAATTACCAGAAGCGAAAGCTTATCTCCTCCTATTTCTCAGTGGTGCTTAGCATTGGCTTAGTACTCTTTTTATTGGGAATCTTGGGTCTTTTGGTGTTGAACACGCAGAAAATGGCGGATCGCTCCAAAGAACAGATTACCATTTCTATATTTTTGAAGGAAAACGCCAAAGAAATCGAAGTGGAACAGTTACAGAAGACCCTCGCTATGTCCGAGTATACAAAGTCTGCAGTATATGTATCCAAAGAAGAAGCGGCCAAACAACATAGCGAGGATATTGGGGAAGATTTTGTTGATTACCTAGGCTACAATCCCTTAAAAAACTCCATTGACGTAAATCTAAAGGCCGATTTTGTAACGGAGGAAAAAGTGACCGAGATTGCCCAAACGCTCTCCGAAAAAACATATGTGGATGAAGTAAGCTACGATAAGGTATTGGTAGGGATGGTAGCCAAAAGTGTGGAGAAAATCGGTTTTTGGATTTTAACGGCAAGCGCTATTTTTACCTTTATCGCAGTCTTATTGATCAACAGTTCTATTCGATTATCTATCTATTCCAAGCGATTTGTAATTAAGACCATGCAAATGGTAGGCGCTACAAAAACCTTTATCAGAAGGCCATTTATTTGGCAAAATGTAAAACTAGGTATGTTGGGAGCTGTGTTGGCCTTGATTGCTATTGGCGGTGTACTTTATTACCTAAACACCAACTTTCAAGATCTAGGGCTTTTAGACGATCCGTACATCATAATAAGCTTACTCATTGGGGTTTTTGTGCTAGGAATTCTTATCTCGTTAACAAGCACCTATTTTGCAACACAACGCTTTTTAAACCTAAGAACTGACGAACTCTATTATTAAGCCCATTGTATTTTTAATGCTTTGTATAGGTTTACAGGTTTTATTTACTGCCGATTATACACTTATTCACCAACTTTAGTAACTTTGTATCATGAGTAAGAAGAAACATATGCAATCGGTCCCAAAACAGGAATTTATCTTCCAAAAGAAAAATTATCTTTTTATGTTTATAGGATTAGTCTTGATTACTTTGGGCTTTATATTGATGAGTGGTGGGGGAACAGATGACCCAAATGTGTTTAATCCTGAAATATACAGCTTTAGAAGAATTCGATTAGCTCCTACTTTAGTACTCATAGGTTTAGGGATAGAAGTTTATGCCATTTTGTTGAATCCGCATAAAACCAAAAACTAATTGGAAATTTTGGATGCAATTATCCTGGGTATAATCCAAGGGTTAACAGAATTTTTACCCGTATCGTCTAGTGGCCATTTAGAATTAGGTAAAGCCATACTTGGAGATAATTCGGTACCGGAAGAAAGTCTCCTTTTTACCGTAATACTCCATTTTGCAACCGCCTTGAGCACCATTGTCGTATTCAGAAAAGATGTTTGGGAAATTATAAGTGGCCTTTTACAATTCCAATGGAACGAAGAAAGTCAGTTTTCTGTGAAGATTATTATTTCCATGTTGCCAGCGGTGTTCGTAGGATTATTTTTTGAAGAACAATTAGAAGCTCTTTTTGGCGGTAATATTCGATTTGTGGGCTTTATGTTGTTGATTACTGCAGTGTTACTTTACTTTGCCGACAAAGCAAGGGATACCGATAAAAAGGTGAGTTTTAAAAATGCCTTTATCGTAGGAGTTTCACAGGCTATTGCGATGCTGCCCGGAATCTCTCGAAGCGGTGCTACCATATCTACATCTGTACTTTTAGGCGTAGACAAATCCAAAGCTGCACGCTTTTCTTTCTTAATGGTAGTCCCCTTGATTTTTGGTAAAATTGCTAAAGATATACTTAGCGGAGATCTTACGTTAAGTGGTGAAAACAATATAGCCATGGGAGCGGGTTTTACAGCTGCTTTTCTTGCCGGTCTAGCTGCCTGCACTTGGATGATACAACTGGTTCGAAAAAGTAAATTAAGCTATTTTGCCATCTACTGTTTGGTTGTTGGCCTTATTGCCATTGTCTACAGTTTTATGAATGCTTAGGGCTGTCTGCCCAATTAAAATTTAAACTGCCTTGGATAGGTATTTGACATATAGCGGTGCTGCTTTTGGCTTTTTTAGAGAAGAGCAGAAAACAGATTTCGACTAGGCGTTACACTTACTAAATACCTGAAAAAACGTGAAAACAAAAGAAAACTACTTAAACGGTGAGTTGCTATTGATAGATAAGCCATTGCAGTGGACCTCTTTTCAGGCGGTAAACAAACTAAAATGGGTATTAAAAAAACGCTTCAGCTTAAAGAAGATTAAAATAGGCCATGCAGGGACGCTAGACCCACTTGCAACTGGCCTTCTTCTGGTATGCGTTGGCAAGCACACTAAAAAAATACACGAATTCCAAGGCCTGGAAAAAGAATATACAGGTACCCTAATCCTGGGGGCTACCACACCCTCCTATGACATGGAAACAGAAATAGACCACACATTTAATACCAATCATATCACCGAGCAACTCATACGGGAAACCACAGCGAAATTTATTGGTGAAATAGACCAGGCCCCACCAATATTTTCAGCACTAAAAAAAGACGGTAAAAGATTGTACGAATACGCGCGCGAAGGTAAGCAAGTGGCCATACCGACCCGAAAAATAATGATAACCGAATTTGAAATTACTGGTGTAGCATTTCCCCAAATTAGCTTCCGCATTGTTTGTAGTAAAGGAACCTATATTCGTTCCGTTGCACATGATTTTGGAAAAGCTTTAAATTCGGGAGCGTATTTATCTTCCCTTAGAAGAACCAAAATAGGGGTTTACAACGTAGATAATGCCCTAGACCCAATGACTTTTGAAGAAATAGTATTGAAAGAAATAGACTCTTAAACTCTATAAGTTTAGTTTGTTTTTGTACTATTTTTTAAATATTACAGTTATATATTCATGAATTTAAACAGGCAACAATTATCTCTAATATGCACAGTGTTTACCATGGCAATTGTTGTATTGATACTCTATTCTATCCAATTAGGAGAAAAAACCGAGAAGGATGAGGATTATGTTGTAGAAATGATTCTGGACGAAGAGGTACTCGAGGAAATTCTCAAGGAAGAACAAGTTAACGAGGAGCAGTCCAAGGCCCAAG
>CAZUIE010000090.1:0-7574 GCA_964620945.1 uncultured Maribacter sp. | reverse complement strand
CTCGAGGAAATTCTCAAGGAAGAACAAGTTAACGAGGAGCAGTCCAAGGCCCAAGACATTAAAAGCCATACCGCTTTTAACGAAACGGCCAAACCAAGTTATGGGAATCCAGAACCACTAAAGACATTTGAAGAAATTCTAGAAGAAAATGCAACTTCTGATGCAAGTGATTTATCCGACGATTTAGTTGACGACTCGGAATACGCAGCCAAGATTAAGGAACTTGCTAAAAAACGTGAAGAACAAAAACAGTTTTTAGGAGAAAAAGAAGCTCAAAAACAGGAATACACCAATTATCTGGCAGAAAAAAGAACAAGCATATCCTACTCCCTAGTAGATAGAAACAGTTATAAACTACCACCGCCTATATATACCTGCATAGAAGGAGGGAAAGTCGTCGTTAATATAGAGGTTAATGCATATGGCTATGTTACGGAGGCCAGTTTTAATGCAAAAAGCTCAGGGACATCTAACGGATGTCTTGTAGAGAATGCCATTGCCTATGCTTTAAAAGCTAGATTTAGCAAAGCATCCAAACCAAATCAAAAAGGAACAATTACCTATTTATTCCAAAGTAAGTAGCTCTACTAGTTCTCTTAAAATACTTTCCCCTTTATCAGTATTGTACCAAACCTGAAGTTCCTCCTTAAATTGTGGCAATATGGTACCGTGTAGAGCCTTATGATTCTCCACCAGTTTTGTAGCATTTCCAGAACGGGGACCCCAAGTTCCTAGTACTTTTTTACTTGCATTATCCAAAACAATAAGTTTTGGAATAGACATACCACCATTGGTTAGAAACCGGCCCATTAATGCCTCATTTTCATCCCTAAGTGCCACCCTGAAGGTAATACCCTCATTTAGACTAGCTATCTTTTCCATAACAGGCAACGCCGGAGAGGCATCTCCACACCAACTTTCGGTCAACACTAGCCATGTATGGTTTTTGTATATACTTTCAACGGTTTGTGCAACTGTCTCGTTTATTTTTACCATTTTATCCCAACGCCGCATTCGCCTATCGTTCAGTTTTGTATAGTTTGCCAAATCATCTGTCTGTACGGGACCGGTAGATTTACCTTCCAGGGCCAATGTAGCTACTAGCGCTCTGTATTCAGTATAAGAAATTGCTTTGGCCAAGGCCTGTTTAATGAGTTCTTCCGTAGGTTTTATCATTAGTTTGATACTATAGGTTTGCTTCTATAAAAAATTTAAAGCGCAATTTACAACCTTAAATAATTTTATATGGTAACTGCCGTTACATTCACAAATACAATCATATAAGAATCGGTTTACAATTTATGGGTAGCATTATTCATCCAATAACTCAAATGAATCAAGCGATTTTTTGAGTTCCGCATACACATGTATGTTATTATTGGAAAAAGGAACTTCTCCTTCCCTTGCCAGGACAGCATATGACTCTCCATTGTTCATTTTCAAAATACTTCTTACAGAAACCATAATTCCTTCCAAATCCAATAAAGCCTTTAGATTCTCCAAACTATGCTCCTTAAAATTCAGTGAGGGAGAGATATATTGATAATATCTATTAGATGGTTTTCCAATTTTTAGCTTATGCCCAGGTCTAATATCTTGCCATCCTATATCTATCTTAGATGACATATTTTCGTTACCAATAAACTCGGGAAACAACACAGGTCTGCTCTTCTTCATACAATTTGTCTTTTTATATATTTCTGCTATAAATCGACTAGGTTGTTGGTCTAGTGTAGTATACAAAAATACTTCACAAAATATATTTCGATAGCAATAATCCGTTAAACAATAGTTAATATATTATAATTTAATAGTATAACTATTATATTTATTATAATTGTTATCGATTAAAAAACGTTGGTTACTAATAAGTAGAAATTGCATCCCTATAACGCAGCAGGCTTACTAGGTGTAAGCAACGATGTTATAGCTCCCTCAAGTAAATGTACAACACCGTAATCTTAAAGGTTTTCAGGATTTACAGCCAAACTATTAAATAACTTGGCCTTCGCGGAATAGTATTTGTTTTGAACCGAATTCTGTTTCAACACTGCATCTATGAGTTTACTCTCCCTAGAATTTATAAGGAACAAGGAGCTTTCTCCAAAACTGAACTTTCTTTCCTCCGCGGATAGCAATACCCTGTAGTTCATAACAATATCATCTATAAGAATATTCTGGTTCTCAAAAGAATCTAGCTCATTATAAATGGCGAGCACCTTATTGCGAATTTCTATTTGGGCATTATCATACTCAAACTCCGCATCTTGTAATTTTATCTTCGCAAGCCGTAAATCTCCACGTTCCTTTCTCAAAAACAAAGGCATCTGCAAAGTGAGTCCCCCTTTATACTGTTCCGTAACAAAGGAATTTATAAACTCGGGCGTTTCCGTTAAAAAATTATAATCTACATCTATAGTAGGCAATAGCTTATTGATTTTTAGACGCTTATCTACCTGTAAACCATCTATCTTAAAACCTAAAGACCTTAGTTTTGGATGATTCTCTATGGTAAAACTATCCAAAGGTTTTCCTAATATTTCTAAAGTAGTATCTATATCGGAGGCAATATTTTCTTCTGGTATCACATTAGGCTGAAGTTCTAGCGGCACGTTATCGTTCAACCAAAGGAAATTAGAAAGCTCTAATGATCTATTTCTGAATCTAACATTTGCCTGCTCCAATTCCAGTGCCCTACTTTGAACGGCAATTTTTGCCTCTACGGTATCAATGGCCGCAATTTCTCCGGCCAGCGCACTTTTTTTGATACCTACAAACCTTATTTGGGCATTGTTTAGAAAATTAGCAAAAACCTTACTGTCCCTGTATGCTTGTATCCAATTAAAATAGGTTACTGAGGCATCGAACAATATTTGGTTCACCAACAAATCGCGATCTGCCATGGATTGCTCCCTAAAAAGTTTGGCTTGCTTTAAGGTTGCCATTCGTTCATTTATCCAAGAACCCCTTCCTAGGGACACCGATACTCCTGCACTATACAGACCATCTGTAGGCACGGTCTCCGCCGGATTTAAGAAAGCACCTTCATTCTGCTCAAAATTTCCCTTTAAATCTATTCCATACCATGTAGGTATTTTAAAAGTAGCATTTAGCTCATCGTAGTATTGCGTTCCCTTAAACTCTTTCCGTGCATAATCTACCTCTATCTTGGGATCAAAACCGCCACGGGACTTCATTAAATTTGCCTGTCCCATACTTATGGCCAATTGGGCCTGCTTTGCAATTGGGTGGTACCGTTTAACATACCCCAAGTATTCGTTAAACTGAAGTACAATGGAATCCTGAACTTGAGCCCGACCAACGAAAGCAATCAATAAAAGTAAAACAGTACAACTTTTACGCATCGTTATTTCTTTACCGGTTTAGCTTGGGCACTAGCTGGCTGATAATAATTAGGCGGGAATCCGTTCAATTGTCGCCATAGTTCAAACCAAATAGGCACATCCTCCAACAAAGCTATAGTATTGGCACCAGAACCTACCCTGATATCCTTTGGCCAGGCATGGTCGTTTTCATCAGGAGCTAACAAGATCCTATATTTACCATTTGCGCTGATAAATGTCTCAATGGCCACTACTTTACCGCCATACGTACCATAGGATACATTTGGCCAACCACTAAATATTATCGCAGGCCAACCATCAAACTCGATTCTTACTTTTTCACCCAAATGAATCAAAGGTAGGTCTATAGGCGCTACAAAAGTCTCTACGGCCATTTCATAATCCGACGGCATTATCCCTACCAACTGGTCGCCCTCCTTGAATGTTTCTCCAATACCACCTTGGATCGCCCTATTTATAAACCCGTTTTGCGGTGCTCGTATATAATACATATCGTTCCGCATTTCATAGTTGGTTTTCTCGTTCTGGAGCTTGGTCACTTGGGCCTCGGAATCAAACTGGCTGGACTGTGCAGTAAACATATCGCTCTGCGCCTTAGATATTTTATCTGTATATGAGGCCTGCACACTGTTAATTTCAACTTCGGCATTAATTACCTCGTTCTTTGCGGCCAAGAGTTTATTTTCTTGGGAAATTAACTTCGCCTGCGTTTCCTGTAATTTGAGGCGTTTTTCTTCCACATCGGTAACCGCTTTTAATCCCTCACTTTCTAGCTGCTCGGTACGCTCAAACTGGCGTTCGGCAATTTTTATGTTGGTCTTGGCGGCCTCTAAATCAATACTATCACTTTGTACCTTTAGCTTGGCCTGTAACAATTTGTTCCGAGCCTGCTCCAACTTCAACTCCCGTTCCCTGCTTAATGCAACGATTTGATTGTTAAGTGCACCTACCTTGCCTTCATACGAAACCACTGATGCAGACTTGGCACGTATCTGATCGCTGGTCCTTTCCACTAACATAGGGTCAAAATACTCGTTCTTGATTTCCGATATAAACAATATGGTATCTCCCTTTTTTACATAATCCCCTTCTTGCACGAACCAACGTTCAATTCTTCCCGGTATGGGTGATTGTATGGTCTGGGGTCTTTGATCTGGTCTCAAAGTGGTAAGAAAACCGACTCCTTTCACATTTTGCGTCCAGGGTAAAAACAATATGACTACCATAATTACGGCAAACACCTTAAGGAATCGATTAAAGTGCTTGTAATGTCTTTTATGAAAAACCTTTTCAGTAGACTTATAGCCTTCAAGACTTACTTTCTTGTTCAGACTACTCTTTGAAATGTTGAGCATTGTTTTATATTTCGCTGATTAATTTTCCCTTATCCAATGTTATAATCCTGCCACAGCGTTTTGCCCATCTTGGGTTTTGACTAGTAACCACAATGGCCCAAGGCTGTTCTGGCAACAATAAAAAATCCATGATTTTTTTCGCTTCTGCATTGTCAAATTGATAAAAGGGATCGTTCAAAATAAGTAATCTTGGTTTACGCACGATACTTCTTGCCAAAACGATTTTCTTTGCTAACGTAGAAGATATCTGTTTTCCTTCTGGAAAAATAAAAGTATTTAATCCAAGTTCCTGTCGTTTAACAAAGTCAGACAATCCCGTATTCTCTATCGCCCACGAAATATCTTCCCTTGAAATAGTGGTATCCCCAAAGGTTATATTCTCCAATAAAGTTCCCTCAAAAGGAGACTCTTCCTCCAAGGACTGTCCTAAGTGAGACCTGTAGTGGTTAAGATGCAACCCTTTTAGAGATACGTTGTTAACATATATTTCACCTTCTGTAGGTTCTGCCGTACCGGCAATTAATCTCAAAAGGCTTGCCTTTCCAGATCCATTGGCACCTTGTAATAATATGGAACATTTTGGTGTTATAGTTAAACTCACATCATCTATTATTTTGCTCTTTCGTCCAGGAACGGAATAAGTAACATTATTAAGTTCTATTGTAAAACCCTCATTCTCGCCAAAGGATTTTTCACCTTCTTGTGGTTCTAATTCCTTATCTACAACTTGGCCCAGTTTCTCCAAAGCGGTTAACACATCGTAAAACGATTCCAAGCCCATAATCAACTTCTCTACAGAGGAGATGACCGTAAGGATAATAATTTCCGCGGCAACAAACTGACCAATGTTCATCTCCTGGTTAAGTACTAATAAACCCCCAATAATAAGTAGCCCGCCAGTTACCAATATTTTAAAGCCTATCATTTGGACAAATTGCAACACCAATATCCTAAAGTGATTTTCCCGTGCATCCAGGTACTTATCCACCAAACTGTCTGTTTTACTCAAGGCGAGCGACGTTCTACCAGATAGCTTAAAACTGATGATGGTTCTGGCAACCTCCTGAATCCAATGTGCCATCGCATACTTCTTCTTTGATTCTACAAGGCTAGTTTCCAAACCTTTCTCTATCGTATATTTAAAAACTATATAAATCAATACCAACAATAATATTCCATAGGCAATGAAAAACGGATGATAGAATGACAACAACAACAAGCCAAAAATGATTTGCAGTAGTGCAGCGGGGAAATCCAACAATAATTTGGAAACTCCTTTTTGGATATTGAGTACATCAAAAAACCGATTGGCCAGCTCTGGTGGATAATAATTATGCAGTTCACTCATTTTCATTTTTGGAAACCGGTACGCAAATTCAAACGATGCCCTAGTATAAATTTTTTGTTGCACGTTTTCTATGATACGCATTTGCATTAGTTGCAAAACCCCTACGAATGCAACCCCCAATGTTACCAGAACCACCAACACGATCCACGAAGTACTTACCTGCGCTCCTTGAATTAAGTTGATAATGGCCTGAATGCCCAAAGGCAAGGAAAGGCTTACAAGTCCGGCAAAAATTGCATAATAAAATACTTGCAAAACGTCTCGCTTATCCAAACGCAACATACCAATAAGCCGCTGCCAAGCGGTCAAAATATTTTTTGACATTATTTTTAAGATTTAAGTACGGAGAAAACCAAATTTGAAAAATATTGACCGAGATCATCATTTCCACGACAATCTGTCAAAGAGCCAAAATGATTCTTTAAAAAATGTTGATGTAAGGATCCCTCAAGAACAGTACTAGCCAAACTAGAGGGATATTGATATGTTGCATCCAATTTCTTTATCATGTCCGTCAACCGGTTCACCAATCTTTTATAAATTACAAAATAGCCTTCTTTGTTTTCTTCATCTACCTCTTTTGTAAGGTAGGACTTAGAATATTCATTAATCACTATTCTGTTTAAAAGTACTTCGTTAATATGTGAAAAAGCATTATCCTCTTCTGTATTTTTTGTTACTATTTCTAATGCCCTAGCTAATTTCTCCCTAGAATCGGAGATTCCGTTGGTAGCGAACACCAACTGATATTCTAACCAACCCCAATACCAAGAGGTAAGGTACAAGAGTAACTTGTGCTTATTTTCAAAATACCTATATATAGAACTCTCGTTAGAACCAATTTTAACACCAAGCTTTTTAAAGGTAAAACTTTCAAAGCCCATCTCATTGATCATTAGAATACTATTCTCTATAATCCTCTTTCCTAAATTCGAAGATTCTGGATCTTTAAGATAGATTTTCTCGTTAATATTTATTTTAACGGATTGAAGCAAATGTTCCATGGCATTTTGTTAATTTTAGTCACAAATATAATAGTAACACTACTGATTAACGATAGTTTAACTAATATTTAACGAGGATTATGCATGAAATTCTAACTATTGAAAGTATATTTAATAATTATCCGTGTAAAATTACTATGATTATGAACAAAGCAATACTCTTACTAGCATTACTGCTCTCTCCCCGTTTAGGAAAGGCACAGGAGCTATTTCATTTATCCTTTGAACATAAGCAAAGCTCCATATATAGTTCATGGGACGATTCCAATGAAACTAGCTTCCCTTTAAAAGAATCTACAATTATCATAGGAGGTCTTAATGATTTAGACGGTATTGGTAACTATTTTAATATTTATGGTAGCAAACTTATTGTAGATAGTTTGGAAATCACCTCAGATGGCACTCAACGTGTAGTATTAAGACGCGAGGATGGCGGTAATTTTTTTAATTTATACCCAACCATCAAAGCAAAGCTAACACCAGTTCGCTATCTTAAAAATAA
>CAZUIE010000089.1:0-15193 GCA_964620945.1 uncultured Maribacter sp. | reverse complement strand
TTAGGAGATATTAATTTTTCAGCTTTCCTGCATCCTTCAGTAGTTGTACTACCTGTGCTTTGGGCAGGGCTTCAATCGTATGGCCATCGCGACCCACCATGGTTTCGGCTGCAAACAGGGAGTTGAGAATAGCCTCTTCCGTCGCTTCAATAGTCGCCAGAAAGAGCGGGGTCATGGCTTCGTTTCGTAAAATCGTCGCGGTTTGTGTGCGTTGTTCAGAACGATATGGAATACGGCAGCTCTCAGCCGTAGATACGGCAATTACATAATCCCCACTGCCATTGCTGGCGATACCTCCGGTCTTGGCAAGGCCCAACATGGCGCGCTTGGCCAAGCGTTCTAAGTTGCGACTGTCCAAAGGGGCATCGGTCATCACCACCATCATACAGGAGCCGTCGGCTTCGTACTTAAAACTATCGGAATAGCGCCCTAGCTTTTTACCAACGTCCACGCCATTTACCTCGAGTACCCCTCCAAAATTGGTCTGTACCAAAACGCCTACCGTATACCCGCCCGCTTTTGCCGGCACTACTCTTGAGGCAGTGCCTATTCCGCCTTTGTAACCAAAACAAACGGTGCCCGTACCGGCGCCTACATTTCCTTCTTTTACACGTCCACCTTTCCCATTTGCAATCGCATCTAAAACCGCTTTTTTGGTCACATGACGCCCCCGAATATTATTCAGGTACCCGTCATTGGTTTCACCGACCACCGCATTTACGGAACGAACGTTTTCATTTCCAGGTCGGTCCAGTGTATAGCCAACCACTGCATCAACTGCTGTGGCAACATTCAAGGTATTTGTAAGAATAATGGGGGTCTCTAGATTTCCCAGTTCTTTTACCTGGGAGTAGCCCGCAAGTTTTCCAAAGCCATTGCCAATATAAATGGCGGCAGGTACTTTTTCTTGAAAAATGTTGCCGTTATGGGGCAAAATAGCGGTGACTCCGGTTCTAATAGCGTCTCCTTCGATAAGCGTCGTATGCCCTACATGTACGCCTGGCACATCGGTGATGGCATTGAAGGTCCCTGGTTTTAAAACGCCAATCTCCATGCCATAATCACGGACACGTTGTTGGTTTTGGGCATTACTTTGACTTACAATTGAAAAAATGGAAAAGAATAGGAAACAAATTCTCATAGTGCTAAACAACTAATTAAATAGTAGTCTAAAGCTACACAAAAAATGTACAGGCATTAGTTAATTAGGTTTAACCCTATAGGTAATACGCCTGTTGGTAATGATAGTGGCCCTAATATCCAGATTCACTATAGCGGTATCGCAAAGCACACTACGATCAAATAGTAGCACGCTACAGAAAGAGGCAAAATTGCGCCCCCCATTATCCAATTGGCGACCTACCGTTATATCGGTGGCCAGTGCTGTATTCAGAGGAGAAAAGGGAGGAGCCATTGCAAAGGTGGTTACCGTGCCATTGGCATCATAAACAATTTCCCCGGTAACTTCGTTATAAATTACGGAATAGGGATTGTTGCCCCCTAAAAAAGCACCAAGGTTTTGTGTGTATGTTTGCTGTACGCCAGTATCACCACGAATAACAGTTATGGACACGCCCAAATCATTAGGCCTTTCATGGTAAAGTCTAAAATTACCGCCTTCTATTAAGCTCGCCTGACTTTCTTGATCTCGGTACTCAAAAGCGACCTCAAAACTGGTGAAATTAAAAATACCACCGGTATTGGGTATGATGAAATCGAGACCTACATTTCCGCCTGTAGATCCACTCGGTATATGTAGCCCGCATTCTATGGGTACCGCATCGGGATTAATACTCGTAGCGTTGGGTCCTACTGTGGCATCGGTAAGTGTAGGGGTATCAAAATTGAACTGTGAAACCAATTCGCTTGGCAAACCGTTATCACAAACTTGATAGGTAAACGAATCTGTACCGATATAATTAGTATTTGGGGTATAGGAAAAACTGCCATCGGTATTTAAAACCAAGTTGCCCGAACTCACATCGGATATCAGGTCCGTGCGAACTTGTAAACTTGCGGCACCATCAACATCGGTATCATTGGCCAAAACGCCATTTGTGGCCGTAATGGTTCTTGTGGTATTGTAACCTACGCTATAGGTATCATCATTGGCAATTGGAGCTGAATTTTGAGCATAGCCATTGCTACTGTTCCATAGAAAAACTATAACAGTCAGAACCGTTAGATATATGTTCGTTTTCAATAGTTGGTTCATACATTGCTAAAGGTAGTCTATCAAAAAGGGCTTGCCATTAAATTGTTGTGAACCCTACTAAAAGTGATGTGAACGCAGGACAGCGGTATCTCGAGACTATTTGGCATTATAAAAACAGCTTACGAATGTATCATAGGGGTTGCTTCCATGCAACACAACTTTAAAGCTACTGGAATGTATTGAATCAAAAAGAAGTGGAAAAGTCTGTATAAAACTTTACCATTATGGGCAACATCCTTTCCTAAACAATAAATGCTACTTTATAGACCCAAGAATAGCACTTCAAGACCAGATATTCGAATGCGGTACAAATCAGTTGTCTGCTCAATACTACTCAAATGAAAGCTTCCCCTCGCCAAAACTACCTAGTGTTCTTATTTTGCATAGCTATGGGGATAGTTCAGTTTAAAAAGTAAAACTACCCTGATTACCAAACTGTTATTTTTTAGGGCACAATTGTTTTGAAAATAGAATTACTTTATTTTAGTCAAAAACTAACGAGTGCCCAATTTTTACAGTATATTAAATCTCTGTAGTGCGGTTATTGGCTTGCTTATCATTATTATTTTGCTGACAAAACAAAGACATGATGTACAGCAAAAGTTTTGGTTGGTTCTTTTTGTGGTTTCATTGACCTACAACGCTTTTCTTATCTTCTTGTTAAAAAGTACGTATGTACTGGAATACCCCCATTTTTATAAAACGGGGAGTCCGTTTACCTACCTTATTCCAATTTCCTTTTTTTTATATGCCAAAAGCGTATTGTCAAAAACGAAAACAATATCCAGCTATTATTTTTTACTGCTTATTGTTCCCTTTCTTCATACGGTTGAACTTATTCCGTTCTACCTAAAGTCTGCCGCGTACAAAGCAAATCATTTGAAAAATATTTTTACGGTAAATGATGGGTTGGTGTTCAGTAGTGAAGGCTGGCTGACTACCGATGTACATTTCTATTTTCAGTTCCTTATAGGCATTATTCTATGTGCCGTAATTAGCATTACCCTTTACAAAGAAATAAAAAAGGACTTTACTCCCCAACTAAAGTGGCTCTCGGCAATTACTGTTTTTTTGTTCCTATTTTTTAGCAGTTGTACAGCCGCCCTGTTGATGAATACCCAGCGTAATACCATACATGATTTTGGCTCCTTTGTATTGGGGATTACCCTATTGAGCATCTTTATCAACCTTTTCCTTTCTCCTGAAATTTTATATGGCCGTACGTTCAAGACCATACCCATTGAAAAACCGGAAAGTTTAAATCAAGGTCTATTGCTTTCGCCTAATGACGTAGCCCACCACACAAAAGCAATAGAGGCCTTTTACAAGAACGAGACCCACTTTTTAAGTCCCGAGTTTAGACTTCAAGATTTAGCCAATCATACCGGGATAGCCAAAAATGTATTGTCGTATGTGGTAAACAAAGCATACCAAAAGAATTTTAACCAGCTCTTAAACGAGAAACGAATTGAGGTGGCACTTGAAAAACTTCAGCAAGGAGAATGGCAAAACCTTTCTATAAATGGCATTGCAAACATGGTCGGCTTTCAATCCAGAACCACCTTTAACAAGGCATTTAAGGAAAAAACTGGCAAAACACCTTCAGCGTTCACAAAGCAAGCCCATTAAGTTAATTCTTACAATGTGTCCAATATTATAATATTGGACACATAACCCTCAATTGATAAGGTAAAGAGCAACAATGTCCTTAATTTCAATTTTTTGATTTGTTTTTTCCACTTTTTCAAATCGTTCCTTACAAAATTAAGTCGACCCTAATGAAAAAACTCCCAGTTTTCCTGATTGCACTACTATTATTCTTGTCGTGCAAGAATGAAACAAAAATAGAACCAAACAGCACATCAACTACAGTCTATTATGATGGTGACATCCTAACCATGGCTGGAGACGCACCAAATTACGCCGAGGCGCTTGTGGAAAGCGACGGTAAAATCCTTTACGTGGGGAGCATTGAGAAAGCTATGGAAATAGCTGGTCCCGATCTTTTGATGGCAAATTTACAGGGTAAGACTTTAATGCCAAGCTTTATTGATCCACACAGTCATTTTATAAATTCCTTAGGCATGAGCACCCAAGCAAATTGCTCGCCATCACCGGTGGGAAACGCCGATGATGTTGCTGGAATTATAAAGGCACTTACCAATTTAAAGAATGAAAAAAACATATCCGATGGTGAATTAATCATGGGTTACGGCTACGATGATACCGTAATGCCTGAAGGTAATTTATTGAATAGGGATAATTTGGACGCCGCCTTTCCCAACAATCCCGTAATGGTCATTCACGTATCCTTACATGGTGCCGTTTTAAATTCTAAAGCCATGGAACAATATGGCGTGTCAGATAAAACGGAAACGCCACCAGGAGGCATCATTGTTAGAAAACCAGGAACCAATGAGCCTTACGGTTTGATTATGGAAACGGCTTTCCTGCCTATTTTCGCCAATTTGCCAAAACCTTCAGATGAACAATTAATGCAACAAATTAAGGACGGACAGATGATCTATGCCGAAGCTGGTGTTACCACGGCACAAGATGGTGCAGCGCATTTAGGCGATATCGAAATTGTAAAGAAAGGTGCTGATAGCGATGCTCTTTTTATAGATGTGGTCTCTTACGTTTTTATAACCGACTATGAAACGGTTTTAGAGCAGTTTACCCTCGATGGTTTTGGCAATTATAATAAACCTCACAAACTAGGTGGCGTAAAAATTACGCTTGATGGTTCACCTCAAGGACGAACCGCCTTGTTCACCACACCATATTTAACAGGAGGACCAAGTGGCGAAAAAGACTGGGTGGGCGAATCGACCTTTACCCAAGACGAAATCAACCAAATGGTAAAAAACACCTATGGTAACAACTTGCAAACCCTAATACATGCGAATGGAGATGGCGCCATTGATATGTGTCTTAAAGCCCACGAATTTGCTAGCGATGGCAATCCGACAAAAGAGCGCAGAACGACTATTATCCATTCGCAATTTGTAAGACAAGACCAATTGGATAAGTATGTGGAATACAACATGATTCCTTCTCTATATACCGAACATACCTTCTTTTTTGCCGATGCTCACATCAAAAACAGAGGTATGGAGCAAGCTTCCTTTTTAAGCCCGATGAACACCGCCTTAGAAAAAGGTTTAAAACCAACCAACCATACCGATTTTAACGTGGCACCCATAGACCAAATGATGGTGGTGTGGACAGCTGTAAACCGTGTCTCCAGAAATGGCGAAGTCATTGGTGCAGAGGAGCGTGTTTCACCTTATGATGCCTTGAAAACCATTACCATAAACGCGGCGTATCAATATTTTGAAGAGGACAAAAAAGGCACTTTGGAAAAAGGCAAACTGGCAGATATGGTCATCTTGAACCAAAACCCTTTAAAAGTTGACCCCATGGCTATAAAGGATATTAAAGTCATGGAAACCTTTAAAGAAGGAACCTCGATTTATAAAGCCAACTAAACGCTCTAATAACCAAACAAAATGAATCTTCAAATAAGATCTCTAATTCTATTGATTGTTTTTACAACACTAGGTATTGGATGTTCTGATAAAAAGCAGAAAGTCAAAAAGGCCACTGAGGTAAAAACAGAAAAGAAAATAACCTCTCAAGGCACTTCAGGTGTAATTAAAACAGATTCTGTTTTATCTGGTGATGTGACCCTTTTTTTTCATGAAAAGGGAATCGGAGATCCTATTGTTTTACTCCCTGGAGGCAGTTTAGACTCGCATTATTTAATCCCATTAGCTGATTCTTTAGTTCAAAAAGGATATCATGTCGTTAGAATAGACCCAAGAGGTACCGGAAAAAGTACAGGTCCTGCTACACCGGTAACAATGCACGATTTAGGAAAGGATGTGCATCTTGTATTAGAAAAATTAAATTTAAACAAGGTAAGCATAGCCGGACATGCCTTTGGAAACAGAATCGCTAGAGTTGTGGCGAATGATTATCCGGATAAAATAGAACATATTATTCTACTTTCTGCGGGTGGTGTAGTCGAACCTAAGGATGAAGCATTAAAAGCGCTTCAAACGCTTTTCACACCTACGGCAACTAATGAGGAAATAAAACAATCCATGACGTATTTTGTGGGCGATACCTCTTACATTGATTATTGTTGGGACTATTTAAAAAAATCACGTTCCCCAAAAGCTGCAGGCATTCAAGCGCTTGCCATGCAAAGCACACCGATATCAGACTGGAGCGCACCAAAAGGGAATGCCCCATTTATAATAATTCAAGGGACTAACGATCAAATTGCACCGCCAGAAAATGGTGAATTGATCAAGGAGCAGTTTCCAGAGCGATCCACTATGATTTACATAGATGGTGCCGGGCACGGATTGGTCTTAGAACGAACAGCAGAAATAGCCAATGCTATGGACGGTGCACTACCCCGTGAAGAAAAAACCAAATAAAAAAGTTAACAATTAAAAAATAATAACCTCTGAAAACTAGAAAAGATGAATTTTAAAACCAACATCATATGGTGCTTTGCTTTAAGTATGTTATTGGCCTGCAAAGAAGAACAAAAACAACCTGAAAATACAGCTACTGTGTATTTTAACGGAGACATCATCACAATGGCGGGCGACCAACCCAATTATGCCGATGCCATAGTGGAGCAAGATGGTAAAATTGTTTTTGTAGGTACTAGTGAAGAAGCCATGACAACCGCCGGAAAAGGTCATAAAATGATAGACCTAGAGGGGAAAACCATGCTCCCAGGATTTATTGATGGTCATGCCCACTTTGCCAATTTTTCGGCGCAAGCCATTGGCGCACAATTATTACCGCCACCAGATGCCGGTGCAAAAGACATTCCATCAATTATCAACTTACTTAAAGAATGGGATACGCCTGAAAATAGAAAACTCACCGGTTGGATTTTTGGAACCGGATTCGATGATTCGGTGATTGAAGAAAAGCGATTCCCTACCAAACACGATTTAGATCAGGTCACCACAGATTTCCCTATCATGATTACCCATATTTCGGGTCACTTTGCCGTAGTAAATTCCAAAGGCCTAGAAAAGTTAGGGATTACAGCCGACACCAAAGATCCTGATGGCGGAATCATTAGAAGAGAAGAAGGCTCGCAAGAACCCAATGGTGTGTTAGAGGAATTGGCTGCCATACCTTATATGCTAGATGCCATAGCACCTAAAACACCAGAAGCGGCCCTTACCTTTTTTAATGCTGGACAAGATATGGCTTTGTTTTATGGTTATACGACTGCACAAGAAGGCAGAGCCATGGGTAACAATGATTTATTGATTGATATGGCAGAAAAAGGAAATCTAAAACTGGATGTTGTGAGTTATGTGGATTATCTTTTTTTAGATAAATACATGGATACCAAATGGAACAGCAAAAACTACGATAATCACTTTAGAATTGGTGGTGTAAAATTAACCTTGGATGGTTCCCCACAAGGACGCACCGCTTGGAGAACAGAACCGTATTTGTTAGCACCTCATGGAGCGACACCTGGTTACTTAGGGTATCCAGCTATTGCTAGTGATGATGACGTGACTGCCATCTATGAAAATGCCTTCGAAAATAACTGGCAAATATTGACGCATGCCAATGGGGATGCAGCGATGGACCAAATGATTAGAACCATGACAAAAGCTGCCGAAACCCATGGTAATGAAGATCGTAGAAGTGTATTAATCCACGGGCAATATGTTAGGGATGATCAATTAGATTCGTTTAAAGATTTAGGCGTTATTGCCTCGTTGTATCCGCTACACACCTTTTATTGGGGCGATTGGCATCAAGAAATCATTGGAGGAGAGCTAGGCCAAAAAATTAGTCCGGTAAAAACGGCGTTGAACAAAGGCTTAAACATTACTATTCATACAGATGCGCCTGTTGCGCTGCCCAATTTAATGCGCGTCGTTTGGACGGCTGTTGAACGCACCTCCCGATCAGGAAAAGTTATAGGGCCAGAAGAACGATTAACACCCTACGAGGCCCTTAAAGCAATTACCGACTGGAGTGCTTACCAACATTTTGAAGAAGACAGCAAAGGCACACTTGAAGTAGGAAAATTGGCAGACTTGGTTGTTTTAGACAAAAATCCCTTGAAAGTGAATCCGTCAGATATCAAGGATATTCAAGTGCTAGAAACCATTAAAGAAGGTACCACTATTTACAAAAAATAGTAGAAAAAGACGACCTATGTTACAAAAAACTATAAAACAAATCGGGTTACTTAGCCTGTTGTTTCTATTCAGTTATGGCTGTAAAGAGAACACGACAAACACCATTGAAAATAGCCCTGCCAAAGTATATTTTGGTGGAGATATTATCACTATGGAAACGGAAGAAGCAGCCAATTATGCAGAAGCCATTGCCATACAAGATGGTAAAATAGTTTTTGTCGGAAGTAAAAAGGACGTCCAAGACAAATTTAGCGATGCTGAAATGATAGACCTAAAGGGTAAAACATTAATCCCCGGGTTTATAGATGCACATTCGCATATTTGGCAAAGCGCACAAAAGCTAGGAACGATAAATCTCGATCCAGAGCCCGCTGGAGACATTACAAGTATAGCAGATATAGCTACAAAACTAAATCGAGAATTAACAGACAATCCCTCTAGTTACGATGCGGAAAACAAATGGCTGATTGGTTGGGGTTTTGACAATGCAATGCTGTCTGAAAACAGATTTCCAACCGCAGAAGATTTAGACAAAGTAAGCACAACCACACCTATTGTTTTAGTGCATTTTTCAGGACATATCATCGTTATGAATTCTAAAGGATTAGAACGATCAGGCTATTTAGATGAAGGTTACAAAATTCCGGATGGTGGCTCCTTACGCTACTTTGAAAATACAACAACACCTAATGGTATTATCGAAGAACAAGCCATGTTAACAGGCATGAGTCGTATCGGTGAGGATATTAATGGCGTAAAAGGGATCTATGCAGGTATAGAGTTTCCAAAAGACGTTATGAAAGATTTGGTGTTAAAAGCACAAGAAGAATACATTAAGGCTGGTTTTACAACCTTAACAGAATTTGCTACCACACAATCTACATACGATGTTATAAAGGAATTAGGTAATGAAAATCAGCTAGAAGTAGATTTTGGTTTGGCTTTTTATACGGCGCTTACGACACCAGAAGTCGTAAAAAACTTGTATTCAAAAACCTATGAAAACAACATGCGTGTTATTGGTGGTAAGTTAAATCTTGATGGTGGTTCTCCTGGCAGAACAGCCTTTTTAAGAGAAAAGTATTACACACCAACCATAGGACAACCGGATGATTATAGAGGCTATTCTTCAATAAAAGAACAAGAAGATATGAATACGCTCGTGGCTAGTTATTATAAAGAACGTATCCCATTTTTTATTCATGCTTTAGGTGATGCAGCGCTTGATCAATGTATTAAGGCAGTCACTTATGCCGAAACCAATGCCGGCTATGATGATGCCAGAACCAATCTTATTCATTTACAGATCGTACAACCAGACCAAATTCAGGACTTAAAAAAGCTGGACGTGACAGCCACGTTTCAAATTACGCATAATTTCTATTTTGCCGATTTTCACGAAACCTATATTTATGGCCCTGAACGCACAAAGAGGTTGAATCCAATGAAAGAAACTTTAGATGCGGATATTCCTGTAACGTTTCATCACGATTCGCCTATTCACCCTATTGACCAACTTCACATTATGTGGATAGCCGTTAATAGAACCTCAAGAAGTGGAAAAGTATATGGCCCAGAGAATAGATTAAGTCCGTATGAAGCTTTATACGCTAGCACTGCGGCATCCGCATATCAATATTTTGAAGAGGATTCCAAAGGTTCTTTAGAAGAGGGAAAATTGGCAGATTTGGTGATTCTTGATAAAAATCCATTAAAAGTAGCACCAGAAACGATTAAAGATATTCAAGTGCTAGAAACCATAAAAGAAGGACAATCCATATATACTAAACACTAACCATTATGAAAAAAGTCCTATTCGTTGTTTTTACCTTGGGTGCCCTCAGCACCTTGGTAAAAGCACAAGAGGCGCCAACGGCGGACATCGACCCCTCAAAACCCACCAACCTGTACACACAGGTGAATACCTTGGCAGAACTAAACGCATACGAAGGTTTTAACACCTATGGTACCCGTTTTAATGTACAGTATGCCTTTGACCCAGACAATCTGTTATTAGTGGAGGTGCCTTTACTGTATAACGATGCCACTAATAAATTCGGACTTTCAGATGTACGTGTCCGCTATTTTAATGCCATTAAAAGAAACATTTCCAAGACCGTAATCGCCATAGCCCCGTTTGCGGATATTTCTATTCCTACAGGGTCCGTACAAGATGGATTAGGGGCGGACACGTGGTCTTTGGCCGCGGGAGCAGTCGTGGGGCTCGTGCTCAGCGAAAAGATTTCACTTTTCCCTGGGGCAAACTACGTTTATCTAACGGCAATCGAGGAGAGCGGTTTTGGGTTCCAGACCAACATGAGTATCCGCTTTAACCAAAAATCTTTCTTGTTCGTAAATCCTATCGTTACCCTATTCAGTTTTGATACCATTTGGCAGGCAGAAGTAAATTACAACCAATTTATTGTTCCAAACAAATTCAAGGTCAATGCGGCATGGAACCCGAATTTTACTAATAACCTGGACACGTTTAGAGTGGGTGCTACCTTTTTTCTCTAAACATGGGTACATGAAAAATTTAAAAAAATGCATGTTCAGAATCCCAAAAATTTAATGAGGTATTTAATAATAGTACTGGTTTTACTCTTTTTCACCTTTGGGAAGGTATCTGCTCAAGACGAAACAACACCTAATTCCAAACCTAAAAAGCACGCTATTGCCTTGGTCATTAGCCATACCCAAATCAATGAAGGATTGGATGAAAATGGCGAAAAGCAATGGCTATCCCTTCCTTCATGGGGGATAAACTATAATTACTATCTAAATAAAAAATGGGCTTTGGGCATACATTCTGATATTATCGTAGAAGATTTTGTCGTGGAAAGTCTCGGCAGAAGCGGTGAAACCATAGAACGGAGCTACCCTATTGCCAGTGCCTTGGTGGTTTCCTATAAACCTGGCGAACATTTTAGTTTTATGCTGGGTACGGGAGGCGAATTTACAAAGGACCAAAGTTTTTTTATGCTTCGCCTAGGGATAGAGTATAGTTATCACATGAACCAAAATTGGGAGCTAATTGCCAATCTACTTAATGATTTAAAATTAAACGGCTATAACTCTTGGGGCGTGGGCTTGGGAGTAGCCTATAGGCTATAGCAAGTAAAAACAATAGACACAAATACTAACTTAAAATCACCATACCAATGAGAACATTTTTTTCAAGTTTATTATGCATAATGCTCTTTTCCTGTTCGGCTTCCAAATCAGTAGCTACAGCGACCAAACCAAGTAAAAAAACCTTGAAAGGTACTTGGGAGGTAACCAATATAAGATTTATTGGTGAAGAAGGTATTTACAAGGCACAATTGTTCGATATAGCAGATTCCCCGTGCTTTAAAGGCAGCCAATGGGTCTTTATTCCCAACAACGGCACTGGAAAATTTACGGTGAACAATTCAAGCAATTGCTCGGAGACCACGCAACGTATTTTATGGTCATTTTTTGAATCGGGCGAGGATACACAACTTCAGTTTAAGTTGGTGGATTCTAAAAACAAACCGCTTTCAGCTACAAAATCTGGGTACCGCATGAAGATTGTCGATTTATCGGCAGCTACTATGGAAACCAGGATTCAAACATCACAAGATGGAAATCCGTTTGAAGTAGTCCTTAGTTTTCAAAAATCATCAGAAGAAATCAATTTATAACAACAAAGAAAAGAAATCATGAAAAAAACAATCAGTATTATCGTAGCCTGCCTTTTATTGAGTACCAACATTGGATGTAGTGCGATCCAAAATGCAAATAAATCACAGAAAGGAGCTGGTTTGGGTGTTGCAGGTGGAGCTTTGATAGGAGGTCTCATTGGCGGCAATATTAAAGGAGCCCTCATTGGTGCTGCCATTGGAGGAACTGCAGGTGCAGTGATAGGAAAAAAAATGGACAAGCAGGCACAGAAAATAGAAGAAGTACTGCCAGGTGCCGAAGTTGAACGTGTAGGAGAAGGTATACAGGTTATTTTTGACGAT
The DNA here is from genome assembly GCA_964620945.1 of uncultured Maribacter sp. GTDB lineage: Bacteria > Bacteroidota > Bacteroidia > Flavobacteriales > Flavobacteriaceae > Maribacter. The sequence continues at coordinate 2,789 of CAZUIE010000089.1, read as the reverse complement.
AAAAGCGGGGTGACCTTTGCATTGAACAGTGCTAACTTAACAACTGCTTCAAAACAGAATCTTGACAAGATAGCGGAAGTCTTTTTGGAATTCCCGGATACTAAATTAATGCTGGAAGGCCATACCGATAGTAGCGGAGATGAAAATTACAACATGAACTTATCTACCAACAGGGCCAAAGCGGTTTCCAGTTATCTGCAATCAAAAGGTATTGCCGCCTCTCGAATGACCGAAAAAGGGTATGGAGAAACAGCTCCACGTTTTGACAATGCTACCAAAGAAGGCCAGGCAAAAAACAGAAGGGTTGAAATTGGAATAGCGGCCAACGAACAAATGATAGAAGAAGCCAGGGCAACCAAAAACTAATAGGAGTTGAGGGTTGGCAAAACAAGGGGTAATACTCATTTCGTTTCAGTATGGAACGTACTGTTTATATGGGTTTGCTTCACTTGTTTTGCAGCCTGTTCAACAACAAAAAATACCGTGGAGGACGTTTTTGTTATTTGGATAAATAGCTATAAAGTCGCATGCCAAGGCATGGGGCCTACGCATTGCCTTCAGCTAAAAAGAAACGAAACGGACCCATGGCAAAATCATTATGGTTCTATTGCCGGGTTTTCGTATGAACCCGGTTTTCAATACAAACTAAAGGTAAAGAAAACTGAAAATTCGAATAATCCATTACCGCAAGATATCTCCAGTTTTACCTATACCCTGCTAGAAGAACTGGATAAAACTTGGGATAAAACAGTGCTCTTGAATGATATTTGGGGCTTAACAAGCATTGATGGTACACCTTGGTACAATTATCCAGGGAACAAAACGGCCCTGCCCCCTAACCTAGAAATCAATTTGGCAAACAGAACACTTTTTGCTCAGGTTGGATGTGAACTTAAGGGGAATATTACCTTGATCGATGGTAAAAACATTCGCATTGACGCTATTCAGGTAACCGATATCGACTGTAAACGGGATGATTGGTTGGACACCGTGATACGTCGCCTTGGGCAGACTACCCAATATCGAATAAAGGGTCGCGAGCTTCAGTTACGCAACGATAAAGGACCCCTACTTACCTTTAAAAAGATTGATTGACATGAAAATTTCTGTAATAAGTTCTGTTTTGATTTTGCTACTTATCCTCTCTTGTAACGAAAAGAAAAAAAAGGAGGCGCTGAATACCGAAAATCAGCTATTCGAATTAACGGTGATCGAAGGATATCCAAATGGTTATGTGGGTTGTGGATGTGCCTTTGCAAAAAATGAGTCGGACTTTAAAAATAAAAAATTCATCTATTTTGAAAAATATGGTAGTATTGACGATTCACAAAATTTTAATCTGCTGGCCATCAATGGGGAAATCCTCCGTTGGAACGATAATGATACACCTAAGGATTTTACCCTTGTAGTGGAAAAGACGGAAGGTACCGGTGCAGACCCAGAAAGTAAAACAACCTTAGGCGAATTGACATTGAAATTCAACAACGGTGCTACCTTAAAAACTGAGCTATTTGGCACCTGTGGTTGTTAAATAGCAATATTCTTAAAACATAAAAAAATGAAGTATTTTAAATTTACAATTTTAGTATTCTTGACCATTTACGTCTTATATGCCTGTAATTCATCCATAAAAGCCATAAACAACACCAGTATCAGTCAATCGCCGACGGAATCTATAACCAATAACCCAGCAACAAATCAAATTAAGGACATGCACAACAGTCAAAATAGCCTCGATTGGAACGGTACTTATGAAGGCACCATTCCTTGTGCCGATTGTGAAGGTATAAAGACCTCAATTACCTTATCTGAAAATGGGGCCTACGAAAAACACGTCACCTATTTGGGCAAAGAACAAACTGGAACAATCACTAACGGAGATTTTGAATGGAACGAAACAGGTTCAAAAGTTACCCTGTTTGAAGATGATAAGGCTATTCAAACCTACCAAGTCGGCGAAAATATCTTGTTTCATCTAGACAGGGAGGGTAACCGAATAACAGGTAATCTAGCAGATAAATACCTATTGATGAAAAAACTGAACGATAGCCAGCTCGAAGACAAAACATGGGTACTCACAGAACTCATGGGACAAAAAATTGAAGTTAAAGAAGGTAGCCCACGACCCACGATTACCTTTCAAAGCACTAACACTAGAATTTCGGGCAACGATGGTTGTAACAACCTTACCGGAAATTATTCGCTAAAGAAGGGTAACCAAATTCAAATTAGCGGGATGGCCGCCACCTTGCGAGCCTGTTTGGATATGACCACTGCCAATAGCTTTAACGAAGTGATACGCAAGGTAGACAATTACGCCATTACAGATTCCCTGTTAAGTTTGAACAAGGCACGGATGGCGCCATTAGCAAGATTTATTACAATTGATTAGTTGAGACAGTCGCTTTTAAAACAATGGTTTGTTACAGTGTGATGCTGAGTTTCTTCAACCCGTGAGCACTTTTAGATTGGTATTAAAAAGAGTTGGACAGCCAAAAAAACAAATTAAAGTAGAAAATAGGAACCGCTTCACAACTTAAAAATAAATGAGTATCTATTAAGCAATTGCTACAATTCGAATTTCAGAAGTGGCCTACCTGTATAAATACCCAAAGCACTCAAATAACTTGACAAGTTGCCTTTTTGGTGGAAAGTACCCTTAATGCCTGTAATGTGGGTATCACTTCACATCTAATGGCTAAAAACAAAAAATCCAACCTAAAAAATAGATTGGATTTCGTTTTTTGCTCCCCCTCTTGGGCTCGAACCAAGGACCCTCTGATTAACAG
>CAZUIE010000088.1:0-15348 GCA_964620945.1 uncultured Maribacter sp. | reverse complement strand
GAGCCGTTTAATGGGGCCGCAACAGGTGCCGGTGGTGAAATACGAGATCGTTTAGCTGGCGGTAAAGGCTCTTTGCCGTCCGCAGGAACAGCAGTCTATATGACGGCACTCTCCAGATTAGAGAAAGATAGGCCTTGGGAAAAAAGCATGGCAGAACGACCATGGTTTTACCAAACACCCATGGATATTTTGATAAAAGCATCCAACGGTGCATCTGATTTTGGAAATAAATTTGGCCAGCCTTTAATCACTGGTTCTGTATTGACTTTTGAACATGATGAAGCTACGGACAGTACCCCTGAAAATAAAGGAAATGCAAGAAGACTGGGTTATGATAAAGTAATCATGCAAGCGGGTGGTATTGGATACGGAAAAGCGGAACAAGCGTTAAAAGACACACCAGAAACAGGAGATAAAATTGTAATTCTGGGTGGTGATAACTACCGCATTGGAATGGGGGGTGCAGCCGTATCCAGCGCAGATACGGGCGAATTTAGTTCGGCTATCGAATTAAATGCCATTCAACGTTCCAATCCAGAAATGCAAAAACGTGCGGCAAACGCGATTCGTGGTATGGTAGAGAGTGATAAAAATACCATCGTCTCCATACATGATCACGGTGCAGGCGGACACCTCAACTGCCTATCAGAACTAGTGGAAGAAACAGGAGGAAAAATAGACTTGGACAAATTACCCGTGGGGGACCCTACCCTTTCCGCAAAAGAAATTATTGGAAACGAATCACAAGAACGCATGGGCTTGGTGATAGGTAAAGAGGATGTTGCCTTACTCAAACGAATTGCGGACCGTGAGCGCTCTCCCATGTATGAAGTAGGTGACGTTACCGGAGATGACCGTTTTACCTTTGAATCGGCCACAACAGGAGAAAAACCGATGGATGTGCACCTTACGGATATATTCGGCAGCTCCCCAAAAACCATATTGACAGATAGCACGATAAACAGAAATTATAAAGCACCGGAATACGAATTGGAATTTTTTCATGATTACTTGGAACAAGTTCTGCAACTAGAGGCCGTAGGGTGTAAAGATTGGCTTACCAATAAGGTCGATAGATGTGTAGGCGGTAAAGTAGCCAAACAGCAATGTGCCGGACCTTTACAGCTACCTTTAAATAACGTGGGCGTTATGGCACTCGATTTTAAAGGCAAGGAAGGAATAGCTACCAGTATTGGCCATTCCCCCATTTCTGGATTGATCGACCCAGCGGCAGGAAGTAAAAATAGTATCGCCGAAGCGCTGACCAATATTATCTGGGCACCCTTAAAGGACGGATTGAAATCGGTCTCCTTATCTGCCAATTGGATGTGGCCTTGCAAGAACGAAGGGGAAGATGCACGATTATACGAAGCCGTGCAAGCCATATCTGATTTTTCTATCGCACTAGGTATCAACGTACCCACCGGAAAGGATTCCCTTTCCATGAAACAAAAATATAAAGATGGGGATGTTATCGCTCCGGGTACCGTGGTTATTTCTGCGGCCGGAAATTGTAATGATATCACGAAAGTTGTAGAACCCGTATTGCAAAAAGATGGAGGAAGTATCTACTATATCAACCTATCAAAAGATGCCTACAAATTAGGTGGTTCTTCTTTTGCTCAAATACGGAATACCATTGGAAATGAAGCACCTAGTATAAAGAACGATGCTTATTTCAAATCGGTTTTTGATTTAATGCAAACCTTAATTAAAGAAGGGCAAGTACTTGCTGGTCATGATGTTGCATCTGGCGGATTGATTACGACCCTTTTAGAATTGTGCTTTGCAGATACCGATGTAGGGGCTGATTTAGATTTGTCGGCTCTAGGAGAAACCGATACGATTAAACTGCTATTTTCAGAAAATGCCGGAATTGTTTTTCAGTTAAAAGACAACGTCATTGAACAATTACTTATAGACGCTAACATCGAAATACGGAAAATTGGTAGTGTAATCGCCAAACCTACCTTGCGTATTAAAAATGGTAGTATGGAAATGGGATTGAACATAGCATCGCTTCGGGATACTTGGTTTAAGACTAGTTATTTACTGGATGCCAAACAAACCGCAAACGGACTTGCAAAAGACCGTTTTGATAACTACAAAAAACAACCTTTAAAATATTTCTTTCCGACTCACTTTAATGGAAAGTTGCCTACTATTATGCCAAACGGAGAAGCAAAGCCAAAAGCCGCTATTCTTCGTGAAAAAGGAAGTAACTCCGAGCGGGAAATGGCAAATGCCATGTTCTTGGCCGGTTTTGATGTAAAAGACGTACACATGACCGATTTAATAAGCGGTCGTGAAACATTGGAAGACATTCAATTCTTAGGAGCGGTTGGCGGATTCTCCAATTCAGATGTGTTAGGAAGTGCCAAAGGATGGGCAGGTGCAATCAAATACAATGAAAAAGCCAACAAGGTCATTAACGACTTCTTTGCGAGACCAGATACCTTATCCATAGGCATCTGTAACGGATGCCAATTGTTTATGGAATTAGACCTCATCAATCCAGAACATGAAACTCATGGTAAGATGACCTATAACGATTCCCACAAACATGAGAGTAATTTTACATCGGTTCAGATTCAAGAGAATAATTCCATTATGCTCTCCAGCTTGGCAGGAGCCACTTTAGGGGTCTGGATATCACATGGAGAAGGTAAATTTAATTTACCACATTCGGAAGGCCAATATGATATTGTAGCGAAGTATGGATATGAGACCTATCCTGCCAATCCTAACGGTAGCGATTTTAACACCGCTATGCTATGTGATAAGACAGGTAGGCATTTGGTTACCATGCCACATATAGAGCGATCTACCTTCCCATGGAACTGGGCGCACTATCCAAAAGGTAGAGCAGATGAAGTTTCACCGTGGTTGGAGGCTTTTGTGAATGCTAGGGAATGGATAGCCTCAAATCCTAAATAAAAAATATACAGTATTATAGATTGATGACTAGCAGCTTGCTGGGTTCTGCCTAATTTTTAGTTAAACCTAACTTTTTGTTGAATTTGACAAACTTTTCTTACCTATTTTTAGAAGGTATGAAAAATAATGTTCAAAAAATTCTTTGTGCATCCATTGTACATCGATTTATTACAGCTGTTGGTTTATTTTTTCTAATCTGTCCTTTCGCAAACACATTTGCCCAAGAGGACTATCCGGCATCGGAAAAGGAACTTCCTCTTGAAAAAGTATACCTTCATATAGACAGGGGTTTTTATACTGCCGGAGAGGATATTTGGTTTAAGGCGTATCTTATGGATGCTAGAGACCATACACCCAATACCCTAAGCGAAATCATCTATATAGAACTTATAGACCCAAACGGCAAAGTGATAGCGCAAAGAATACTTAAAACGAAGAAGGCCTCCGCGGCGGGTGATTTTAAGATTCCGGTGAAATCCACTATGGGTACCTATACTATTAGAGCGTACACGAATTACATGCGTAATTTTGGAAGCCAGACGTTCTTCACCAAAGAAATAATAGTAAATACCGCGAATTCCCCAACAATAGAAAGCGATGCGGACATAGACAACCCATATAAGAAGGTAGATATTCAATTTTTTCCCGAAGGTGGATACATCATAAACGGATTTTTAAATCCGATCGCCTTTAAAGCCCTTGATAAAAACGGTGAAAGCATTGAAATTAATGGGAGCTTAGTAGATGATCTCGGAAATGAGGTCACACGTTTCACTACCAGCCATTTGGGCATGGGCCTGTTCCATTTTATTCCAAAGGCGAATAGAAAATACCATGCTATACTAGCACACAGCGGTAAAGAACAACGATTTGAAATGCACAAATCATTTCCTAGTGGGGTGCTTATGACCATTTCCAATCAAGAGGATTTCTACAAAATAGAATTGAGGGCAACCAAAGATTTAAAAATAAAGGACTACCTCCTAATGGGGAAACAAGGTGGTACGGTACGGTTTAATCTGGCCGTAAATGCCAATAAACAGGAAAATTCGACCATTGTTAAAGTGGTAAAAAATATTTTGGATGAAGGTATTTTAGAACTTACCTTGGTAAACCAAAAGAACAAACCCATTGCAGAGCGACTCCTATTTCACGAAAAGGGAACCGGCATACCTAACGTAAAAATTACCAGCCTAAAAAACGCCTATGAAAAACGGGAACCGGTCGTAATGGAAATTGCCTTGAATGCCCCTGAACTTGACAAAATTACGGCAGATATGTCTTTATCCGTCTCCAATGTAGCGGTAAATGGGGTCGAAAGCTACGTAACCAATATCAAAACTTACCTACTATTAAATTCTGCCGTAAGAGGAAAGATAGAACGACCAGGCTATTATTTTTATTCTAGCGACCCTAAGCGAGAGCAATATTTGGATTTACTTATGCGAACGCAAGGATGGCGGCAATATGCATTGGAAGAGGAATTAGTGGCGTCTTCCAACTACTTCCTACCGGAAAAAGGCCTTACGCTTTCGGGGCAAGTGGTCAATGCCAGCAACAACGAGCAACCGCTAACCGGATCTGTTTCGTTGACTTCCAATAGCGCATCGGAAATGCTACAGGACAAGGTTGAAACAAGTGGTGATGGTACATTTAGCTTTGCTAATCTCAACTTCACCGATACGACCAATGTGTTGTTAAGCGCGAATGTATACTACCCTAAAAAGAAAAGAAACCCTACCCTTAACTATAAAATCTTATTGGATTCTGTCGTCTCCCCTCCTCTACTTAGTATTCGATCCGTAGTAGATTCTACCTCAATAGTAAATAGTAGTCGATTTAAAACGATGGAAAACTTCACAACATCATATCAAAAAGCACAGCAAACATCGCAATCATTTGAGTACAACAATAAAACCATACGGCTGGAAGAGGCATTCGTAGACGCTAAAAAGAAACCAAAAGCCTTGGACAAGTTTGAAAGAAAAAGACAGGGAATGCCCTATAGAGAGCCTTCGCAAACTATAGATTTTGTTGACATTGATGTAGTTCCAGGTCAAAACGCATTATTTGCATTACAAGGAAGAGTTCCAGGCTTATCCTACGTCAATGGTGGTGTTAACCTTAGAGGTAGAACCTCATTCTCAGGCACTAGTAAGGCACTAATTCTATTAAATGGAATTCCGGTCGATAACACCGGCGGTGCTGCAAATTCAAATGAAATAATATCATTGGACGCTATTTTACCAATAACCGGAGACGAAGTAGACTTCATAGATATTATAAAAGGTCCAAGAGCGGCAATTTATGGTGCTAGAGCTGCAAATGGTGTTATTGCGATTTATACCAAGAACGGTATGGAGTCCTCTGGAATAAACACAAAAGCAGGCGGATCGCTCAATTTTGAACATCCTGGATTTTACCCTGCTCGGAAATTCTATACGCCAAAATACAATTCAAACCAAGAAGTAAGCAAAGACCTAGACATACGTACAACCTTACATTGGGAGCCATATATAGAATTGAATCCAGCGGGGAAAAGTACTATCTCTTTCTATACGGGAGATATTTCGGGAGCCTACCAAGTTGTATTGGAGGGTATTTCCTCATTGGGCACACCTATTTACCAAACCGCAACTTTTAATGTAAATTAAAATGTAAGATATTTAAGTATGGACTATTTATATTCTGCATAAATAGCCTTTTCAAAAGCCGCCCAATGTTCTGGCTTCATCCGTTCTGGTGTAAAAAGGCAAATACCCGTAGCACCATTCTCCATGGAAACGCGAATGGCCGTCCCTATTTCCGAAGGTAAAAGGCCATGATTTTCAGGGTCGTTTTCATTGGTCTTATTCTCAGGATTAGGACAAATGAATAATCCACTATAAATAGGTTTCAAACCATTTACGGCCGCTACTTCTTCTTTAACAACCTCCCCTACCCATTCAGGACCTTTTAAATAAAAGTCGTTGTAATTCATTGGATACACTGCATCCAATTCCCATTTGTTCCACTCTTGTCGGACCAACTTTTTTGCAATAGTCGGTCCGGGGAAAACGGCAGCATTTATTTTTTTATCCTTTTCATGCACTATCTTGGCTAAACGACCTACCAACGTGGTAATCAAATTATAGCGAAATTGTTTCCATTCTTCAACGTTTTGTGCCTCATCCCCGGCAGATTTAATATCGATACCTGTCTTGTCCATAAAATCACCCGTACATCGATTACAGTAGCAATAATCATATTCGGGATACTCCTCATCCATGACCAATCCGTACTTGTCCCATAATCCTTCTGCCAAAATCACATCTGGAAAGCGGATATAATCCAAATGAATTCCATCTATTTCCGGAACGGCAGCAACAGAACCATACAAGTTGGACAGAAAGTCGTAAGTCCCTTCTTTACTCGGACATAAAAAGGTATAATAAGGTACATAGGCCGGTTTTTCCAATGCCGATTCTCCGTTACGGTTTTGGGCATATAAATCCTCTGAAATGTTTGGATTCTTTCCCTGAACCATCGTCGGAATCCAGGCGTGAAACTCCATTCCTGCTTCCTTAACCAATGCCCCTACCCTTTTATAGGTGTTTGGATCATGTCCGCCATTGTACAAAAGTCCATCTATACCTTTTTCCTTATAATCTAAAAACCGTTCGGATAACTCCATATCGGTTGCGTTACCCGGACCACCAGTCCAAGCATACACAGGAATTTTAGATTTTTCTTCAGCGCAAGAACTAAAAATAGATACCACAATAAAAAGTACGAAAAGCTTTTTCATTTTAATAAATCTCAAGTTTATGTTTTCAAGTTACTAAAAAACGAATTTCAGATAGTCATTCTTAGCTATACGACCTTCCTAATTATACCAGTAACCAAAGTAGGCCAACCTGATACCTATTTACCCGTGAATACAAACCTTCAAAGATTTGGATTAATTAGAATTATGATTCCGATAAGAATTTTTTAAAATAATACACATTAAATTATGAATCTCGTTTTAAATATTGGTGTTCTTTCCCTATTTTGCAATGACATAAAAGAAACATAAGATGCAAAAAGTGACCCGCCTTTTCGATTTTCCTTACTACCAATTGGAAAATTTCAAACTGGACAAATCCCTAGTGAGTAAAAAGAATGGTAAATGGATAGCTACTTCTACACAGGAGTATATAGATAAAGCCAATGCTTTAAGTCGAGGACTTTTACGATTAGGGGTAAAACCTAATGATAAAATTGCAATCATTTCCATGACAAACAGAACCGAGTGGAATATTTGTGACATTGGAATATTACAGGTAGGTGCACAAAACGTGCCTATTTATCCTACTATCTCAGAAGAGGATTATGAGTATGTTTTGAACCATTCCGAAGCTACCTACTGCTTTGTTTCTTGTAAGGAAGTGCTCGATAAAGTGCTCGCTATAGAAGAAAAGCTTACGAATATAAAAGAAGTATTCTCTTTTGACGATTTAGATAATTGCAAAAGTTGGACAAGCGTTTTAGAAAAAGGATCTGACAGGAGCAACCAAAATGAAGTAGAGGCTCGTAAAGAAGCTGTAAAACCTGAGGACTTGGCTACTTTAATTTATACCTCAGGAACGACCGGTAGACCAAAGGGTGTAATGCTTTCACACAATAATATCGTTTCCAATGTAATTGCTAGTAAGGAACGAGTGCCTTTTGAAGCAGGAGCTAGTGCCTTAAGCTTTCTTCCCGTATGTCACATATTTGAACGTATGATATTATATTTATATCAATACTGCAGTATAAATATCCATTTTGCAGAAGGTTTGGATAAGATCAGTGATAATTTAAAAGAGGTTAAGCCAAACGTAATGACAGTTGTTCCAAGGCTATTGGAAAAAGTATATGACAGTATTATAGCAAAAGGTTCAGCTTTAACCGGCATAAAGAAAAGTCTCTTTTTCTGGGCAGTGGAACTTGGACTAAAGTATGAACCGTACGGACAAAACGGTTGGTGGTATGAGAAAAAATTAGGTTTAGCCCGAAAGCTTATTTTTAGTAAATGGAAAGAAGGTTTAGGTGGAAATTTAGACACTATGGTTTCTGGTAGCGCAGCGTTACAAACCAGATTGAGTCGTGTTTTTGGTGCTGCGGATATACCAGTAATGGAAGGGTATGGATTAACAGAAACTTCTCCTGTAATCTCGGTAAATCAATACGAAGGCGGTGGATGGCGTATTGGATGTGTTGGGCGCGTGATAAATGATGTAGAAGTAAAAATTGCAGATGATGGTGAAATACTCTGTAAGGGTCCCAATGTAATGATGGGCTATTACAAAGATGCCAAACAAACTGCGGAAGTTTTAAAGGACGGTTATTTTCATACAGGTGATATAGGTGAAATAGATTCCGATGGATTTCTTAAAATAACAGACCGTAAAAAAGAAATGTTCAAAACCTCTGGAGGTAAGTATGTAGCACCTCAGTTATTGGAAAATAGGTTTAAGCAGTCTCGGTTTATAGAACAGATTATGGTTGTTGGAGAAGGGGAAAAGATGCCCGCTGCACTAATACAGCCCAATTTTGAATTTTTATATGCTTGGGCAGAAAAACACAATCTCACATTAAGTGAAAATTCGGATATCGTCCTTAATGAAAAAGTACTGGCGCGCTTCCAGGAAGAGGTGGATACCGCCAATGCAGATTTTGCAAAGTGGGAAAAGGTAAAGGCTTTCCGACTAACACCAGATGTATGGACCATAGATGATGGACACCTTACCCCTACTATGAAATTAAGACGCAAGATAGTGAAAGGTAAGTACGAAGCATTGTACAACGCAATATATGGCCATTAATAGAAAATGTAGCCTAAAAGCAATCGAATCCATTGTATACTAAGTTCTGATACATTGCGAAAATTCATCAGTCTCAGCTCAGTAACGACCGTAATGGCCATAGCATGCTAATTAAGGTATCAACCATACAAGAGAGCCGCAGCTTACATATCATTTTTATAATTCCGATATTATATAGCAATGCTAAAAGCCAAACCATGAGTTTTCTTCAGAACCAAACAACCGACCAACTTAAAAAATGGAATAAAACATGTCTTAGTGTGGCAATTTTAGTTTTGTTGGCCATGATTGTCCTTTTAGCCATATCGTTACTGCAAATATCCAATGGCACAGAGCAAGCTTGGATACTCGCTTTAGGACCATCTATCCTGCTTCCTCTCATATTTGTTCCCCTTCTTTTTTCTGCCTTAATAAGCAGCGAACTAAAGAAAAGAAAGTAGTAAAAATCTTAACTTCTATAAAACAATCCTTTAGCTATACATTTGAACAAATTTATTATGCATGCATAATAAATTTTACTTATATTTGAAGACCAATCTAACGTCTAATGAAAGAAATCACCATAGATTATGCACTTCGTGCAACTTGGCAAGCAGTTGCTAGAATGTACAATGAAGAGGCGAAAAACTTCGAGACCACGATGGCGATAGGCTTCACCATGTTAAGTATAGATCCTAAAACAGGTACTCCATCTACGGCATTGGGACCCAAAATGGGTATGGAGGCAACAAGTCTCTCTAGAATCCTAAAAAGTATGGAAGAAAAAGGACTTATAGAACGTAAGCCTAATCCTGCCGACGGACGTGGTGTTCTCATTCATCTAACCGAATTTGGCTTGGAAAAAAGAAAGGATTCCAAAGACGTGGTCATGCGGTTTAACGAGGTAGTAAAACAAGAGGTAAATCACGAAAAGTTACTTCACTTTTTTGAGGTAACGGAAACTATAAATAAGTTGATTGCAGATAAGAAGATATATTTAAAGGACACAACAAATCATTAATATCAGGGTATAGTACATGAACAAGCACATAAAAAAAGTAGCAGTAATTGGCTCTGGAATCATGGGAAGCGGTATCGCTTGTCACTTTGCCAACATTGGGGTAGAGGTTCTCTTATTGGACATCGTACCTAAAGAACTTAACGACAAAGAAAAATCCAAAGGACTTAGCTTAAAAGATAAGGTAGTTCGTAATCGTATGGTAAACGATTCACTTGCGGCAGCTTTAAAATCGAAGCCCTCACCTATTTATCATCAAAAGTTTGCCAATAGAATTACCACTGGTAATTTAGAGGATGATATTGCAAAAGTCAGCAAGGTAGATTGGATTATTGAGGTAGTCGTTGAGCGTTTGGACATCAAGAAAATCGTTTTTGAAAATCTTGAAAAGCACAGAACACCGGGAACACTTATTACATCCAACACTTCTGGAATTCCCATTAAATTTATGAGTGAAGGAAGAAGTGAAGATTTTCAGAAGCATTTCTGTGGTACACACTTTTTTAACCCGGCTAGATATTTAAAATTATTTGAAATAATACCAGGACCAAAAACGTCTCCCGAGGTGTTGGATTTCTTAAACGGATATGGCGAGAAATTCTTAGGAAAAACGTCCGTTGTCGCTAAAGATACCCCGGCATTTATTGGAAACCGTATTGGAATTTTCAGTATCCAAAGTTTGTTCCATGCCGTTAAGGAAATGGGAATGACGGTTGAAGAAGTAGATAAATTAACAGGTCCTGTAATTGGTAGACCAAAATCGGCCACTTTCAGAACCGTAGATGTCGTTGGCTTAGATACTTTGGTACATGTAGCTAACGGTATTGCTGATAACTGTAAAGAAGACGAGCGACACGCTTTGTTTTCCCTGCCGGATTTCATCAAAACCATGATGGAAAACAAATGGTTGGGTAGTAAGACCGGACAAGGATTTTATAAAAAGTCCAAAGACGCCAAAGGCAAAACAGAAATATTGACATTGGACTTGGACACGATGGACTATCGGTCTAAAAAGAGTGCCAAGTTCGCTACCTTGGAATTAACAAAGACCGTTGATAAAGTAGTTGATCGTTTTGCTGTTTTAGTGGGTGGAAAAGACAAGGCAGGTGAATTTTACCGAAAGAGTTTCGGACAATTGTTTGCCTATGTATCGCACCGTATTCCTGAGATAACGGATGAGTTATATAAGATTGACGATGCTATGAAGGCCGGTTTTGGCTGGGAGCATGGGCCATTCCAAATATGGGATGCTGTTGGTCTTGATAAAGGTTTGGAGTTTATTGGTTCTGAAAACCAAAAAGCTGCAAAGTGGGTTTCAGAAATGAAAGCAGCCGGAATAACCTCCTTCTACACGGTTAAAGACGGCGCAACCTATTTCTACGACATCCCATCCAAGAAAATGCAGAAAATACCGGGTCAAGATGCATTTATCATTCTAGATAATATTAGAAAATCCAAAGAAGTATTTAAAAACTCCGGAGTTGTTGTTGAAGATTTAGGCGATGGAATTCTAAATGTAGAATTCCAATCTAAAATGAATACGATTGGTGGTGATGTACTAGCTGGGTTGAATAAGGCTATTGATATGGCCGAAAAGGATTTTCAAGGTCTGGTTGTTGGTAATCAGGCAGCTAATTTCTCCGTTGGTGCCAATATTGGTATGATTTTTATGATGGCCGTAGAGCAGGAATATGATGAACTGAACATGGCCATAAAAATGTTCCAAGATACGATGATGCGTATGCGTTATTCATCTATACCAACAGTTGCTGCTCCACATGGAATGGCTTTAGGCGGTGGTTGTGAAATATCTTTACATGCGGACAAAGTAGTAGCGGCCGCTGAAACCTATATGGGCCTTGTAGAATTTGGTGTCGGTGTTATTCCCGGTGGTGGTGGCTCTAAAGAATTAGCCCTAAGAGCATCGGATACGTTTAGAAAAGGAGATGTAGAATTGAATATTTTACAGGAATATTTTCTAACCATAGGAATGGCTAAAGTATCCACGTCTGCATACGAGGCTTTTGATATGGGAGTTCTACAAAAAGGAAAAGATATCGTTGTGGTGAATAAAGACCGGCAAATAGCAACTGCAAAAGCTCATGCAAAACTGATGGCAGATGCTGGCTACACGCAACCCCCAGCTAGAAACGATGTGAAAGTACTTGGTAAACAAGCGCTAGGCATGTTCTTGGTAGGAACAGATTCAATGGAAGCGAGTCATTACATCAGTGAGCATGATAAGAAAATCGCTAATAAATTGGCCTATGTGATGGCAGGGGGCGATTTATCTGAACCTACACTAGTTTCTGAGCAGTACCTTTTAGATATTGAACGGGAAGCATTTCTTTCGCTTTGCACCGAACGCAAAACCTTGGAAAGAATTCAGCATATGTTGAAAACTGGAAAACCGTTAAGAAATTAGTAGCGTTAGTAGCCTATTAAAAAATGTAGATACAATTGCTAAAAGCCAAAAGCCGATAGCTAAAAGCATAATTAAACATGAAAACAGCATATATAGTTAAAGCATACAGAACAGCAGTTGGGAAAGCTCCCAAAGGCGTATTTCGTTTTAAGCGTACGGATGAATTAGCAGCAGAAACCATCGAATATATGATGAAAGAACTGCCAGATTTTGATAAAAAACGGATTGATGATGTCATTGTAGGTAATGCAATGCCAGAAGGCTCACAAGGTCTAAATATGGCACGCCTTATCTCTTTAATGGGATTGGATATCGTTGATGTTCCCGGGGTAACGGTCAACCGTTTTTGCTCCTCAGGAATTGAAACAATAGGTATGGCTACAGCAAAAATTCAATCAGGTATGGCAGACTGTATCCTCGCCGGTGGCGCAGAAAGTATGAGCTCGGTTCCAATGACAGGCTACAAAACGGAATTAAACTATGATGTAGTTAAAGCAGGGCACGAGGATTACTATTGGGGAATGGGAAATACGGCAGAAGCCGTTGCAAATGAGTATAAGGTATCTCGCGAAGACCAAGATGAATTTGCCTATAATTCGCACATGAAAGCATTACATGCACAAGCTGAGGATAGATTCCAAGACCAAATTGTACCTATAGAAGTGGAAGAGACCTATGTGGGATCTGATGGTAAAAAAGCTACAAAAAAATATACGGTAACTAAGGATGAAGGTCCTAGAAAGGGAACCTCGGTAGAGGTGCTGAACAAATTGAGACCAGTTTTTGCGGCTGGTGGTAGTGTTACCGCTGGTAACTCATCTCAAATGAGCGATGGTGCAGCTTTTGTTTTAATTATGAGCGAAGACATGGTCAAAGAACTTAATCTTGAGCCAATTGCGAGATTAGTAAATTATGCCGCCGCTGGTGTTCCTCCAAGAATAATGGGAATCGGACCAGTTGCTGCAATCCCTAAGGCATTAAAGCAGGCCGGATTAAAACAAAATGATATCAATTTAATTGAATTGAATGAAGCCTTTGCATCACAATCATTGGCGGTTGTTCGTGAATTAGGTTTAAACCAAGATATTGTGAACGTAAACGGTGGTGCTATCGCCCTAGGTCATCCCTTAGGCTGTACCGGTGCAAAATTATCGGTTCAATTATTTGATGAGATGCGTAAAAGAAAAATGCAAGGCCAATATGGAATGGTAACCATGTGTGTGGGAACAGGACAAGGTGCCGCTGGAATTTTTGAATTTTTAAACTAATCACTAAAGCAAAAGAACGAAGCTATTTAACAAGTCGCTTTTTACTTGATACTTTTCATTTAATACTACTATAAAATGAGTACAGAAACATTAAAAAAAGAAATACTGCGAGGTGGACAATTTCTTGTAAAAGAAACAAAATGTGAAGATGTTTTCACCTTAGAAGACTTAAGCGAAGAACAAAAAATGATGCGTGACAGCACCAAGGAGTTCGTGGATAGAGAACTATGGGCACATTGGGAACGCTTTGAGCAAAAGGACTATGCTTATACCGAGGAGACCATGCGTAAAGCGGGTGAATTAGGACTATTAAGTGTTGCCGTACCAGAATCCTATGGTGGTATGGGGATGGGCTTTGTGAGCACCATGTTAGTATGTGATTATATCTCGGGAGCAACTGGATCTTTCAGTACGGCTTTTGGTGCACATACAGGTATCGGTACAATGCCGATTACCTTATACGGAACGGAAGAACAAAAACAAAAGTATGTTCCTAAATTGGCTTCTGGTGAATGGTTTGGAGCGTATTGCTTAACGGAACCAGGGGCAGGTTCCGATGCAAATTCAGGTAAGACCAAAGCAGTACTATCAGATGATGGTAAACATTACCACATCTCAGGACAGAAAATGTGGATTTCAAATGCTGGCTTTTGCAACGTGTTCATCGTTTTTGCCCGTATCGAAGATGATAAGAATATTACCGGGTTTATTGTTGAAAATGACCCTAGCAATGGTATCTCCTTGGGCGATGAGGAAAAAAAATTAGGAATTCACTCCTCCTCTACTCGTCAAGTATTTTTTAACGAGACCAAAGTGCCCGTAGAAAACATGCTTTCGGACCGAGGTAGTGGTTTTAAAATCGCCATGAACGCCTTGAACGTAGGCCGTATTAAACTAGCAGCCGCATGTTTAGATGCACAAAGACGTATTGTAGACGAAGCTACAAAATATGCCAATGAGCGTATTCAGTTTAAGACACCGATCATTAATTTTGGAGCCATTAAGGCAAAGATTGCCGATATGGCCACCAATGCTTACGTAGATGAGGCGGCTTCCTATCGTGCAGCTAAAAATATTGAAGACCGAATTGCAATGCGATTAGCAGATGGCAACACACACCAAGAAGCAGAACTAAAAGGTGTTGAGGAATACGCTATTGAATGTTCCATTCTTAAAGTTGCGGTTTCCGAACATGTGCAACAAACAACAGATGAAGGTATCCAAATATTTGGAGGTATGGGCTTTAGCGCGGATACTCCAATGGAATCTGCCTGGAGAGATGCTAGAATTGCCCGTATTTATGAAGGAACCAACGAAATTAATCGCATGTTGGCAGTGGGGATGTTGGTAAAAAAAGCGATGAAAGGCCATGTAGACCTTTTAGGACCAGCTACAGCGGTAGGAGAAGAATTAATGGGAATTCCCTCCTTTGACACTCCTGATTTTTCTGAACTGTTTGCCGAGGAAAAAGACCTAATCAAGCGTTTGAAAAAAGTATTTCTAATGGTGGCCGGTAGTGCCGTTCAAAAATTTGGTCAGCAATTGGAGGAGCACCAACAATTGATGATGGCCTCATCCGACATTTTGATACAAGCATACTTGGCAGAATCTGCCATTTTAAGAACGGAAAAGAACGCAAAACGATTTGGTGAGGAAGCACAAGCTACCCAAATTGCAATGTCTAAACTTTATTTATACAGAGCAACTGAAATTGTCATACAAAAAGGAAAAGAAGCGATTGTTTCTTTTGCTGAAGGCGATGAGCAACGTATGATGCTTATGGGCTTAAAGCGATTTACGAAGTATGCAAACAATCCTAATGTCATTGCTTTACGTACGCAGATTGCCGACAAAGTAGCGGCTGACAACGGTTATACATTTGACTAACTCAAG
>CAZUIE010000087.1:3671-15469 GCA_964620945.1 uncultured Maribacter sp. | reverse complement strand
TACCATAGTACAAATCTCCCTCCTTAAAATCCGTATTCAAAATTAAAAAACGATCATTTTTGGTATCTACATTTAGGTTTAACACCCAATCTTTAAAGTAACTATGGCTAATCGTACCATCTAGATTGGCCTTTGTTCCTATAGCAACATCGGTTAATGCTATATTTTGAAAATTAAAGGTTTGATTCGCGAGCAGTACCTTTGATCGCATTCCAAAATCATAATCCACATTCAAATAAGGCACCGCTATTCCTGCATTATCCAACGTGAGAGCACCATTAAAACTGGGATTATCAACATTGCCGGTTATAGCTACACTACCCTCTATATCTCCTCTAATTCGATTTATCACGCCTTCGCCTAGGGGACTAAAGGGCTCCAAACTAAAATTACTGAACATTGCCCTTAAATCAGCTTTGGGAATCTTTCCTTTATTTTCAATAGTCCCTACCACACTAAACTTTTCTACATCTTTTTCGGTTAGCTGAGAGTTTACCTGAAACTCGGTTAGGTCCCTGTTTCCAACAATACTAATAGCCAAATCACCTAGACGCGTCTTATTAATGCCAAAATCAATAATATTAAGACTGGAAGACGGTAGGTAAATTCCATCTTTCTGCAAAATATTTAGGTTTCCGTTTACCTCTCCATCCAATTTAAGGCTATCGATGACCGGTGTAATTTTATCCAACGATACTATTTTAAACTGTAACTGTAAATCTTTATAGGTTGAATCCGCAATTTGACCCTGTAACCGTATTTGCTCGCGCTCCTCATTATTCATTACAATTTCTTGAATGGTAATGCTATCCAAGGAACGATTTAAAATCACCTTGTTTTTAGAGTTTCCATCTTTGTTTAAAACCCACTTGTTGCCCTTAAAATTGACATCCGAAGTCTTTAAACCAATTACAGATTTATTATTCTCATTAAAAGTGTGATAAAAGTTGAGATTATAACTATCGTTTAGTTCACTTCCCCCCTTAAACTCCGACCTAAAGAATAAGGTGTCTTTTAAGGTAGTGTTGATGAGGTTAAAATCTTTAAAATTATAATACGGGGTACTCAACTCCCCGACCGACACAAACGTATTGAACAAAGGATTTTTGTTATCGATCTTTAACTCTATATTATCCGCTGCATTACCAAAAGCTTCTATACTTGGAGACTCAAAATTGAGCTTAAAATCGCCTTCATCCGCCACTATTTTTCCTTTTATAAAGGTATTTGGGTCAAAGCGTACTTCCGGAAAGAAAATATCTACAATTTTATTATAGATTTTAAAATTGAAAGATAGGTTTTGACCACTAGAAATTTCGAATGGACGGAAATTCGTATAAATACTACCCACAGAGTTCTGAAGCAGTTTACCTAGTTCGTTCACTTTAAACTTCCCTTTCATAAAACCAGTTATTATATCTGGTGAATTTATGTCTATGGTACGCACCCCTTCCTCATCAAAAGCAGAAGCTATGGTGAAATCATCAAAGTAGTAGATATCGTTAACATTCTCGTAATTTGTGCGGGTAAAGTTAATCTCCCCGACGATATTGTCCAGCGTAGTACCGGTAATATCCATTGCTACCTTACCCTTAAAAATAGAAACACTGTCATTAATAAAGTTCAAGGTTTTAAGGTCTGCATAGGCCACATTCGCTTTAAAATTAAAATTGTTACGATCCTTTCCAAAATCGGCCAATCCTTGGAAATCAAATCTAAAGTTCCTATCGCTACTGGTTAGGGAACCATCAAATAGCTCGTCCTTTAACACCCCTGAAACCTTCAAATCTTTATAGGCATATCTATTAAATTCAATACTGTACACCTGACCTGTAACCTCGGTATTTAATTTTTCCTTTACAAAACCCTTACCTTCAACGTTAAAATCCAAGGTGGTCTTTCCTATAGCAGCGCTTCCCACGAACTCCCCTAAGTCAAAATCTATTAGGGAAACAAAGCCTTTATACGTAGCATCGTCGATATTATTAAAATTAGTCAAAACAAGATCGGTGTAACTGCTCCCAACCGCAGTATTCAGGTTCACCTTTGTATCTATGGACGAATTGGTTATTATTGCGTTGCCCCTTATCGTAAATTGCCCTAGTTTACTAAAGGAAGAAGGCAAGGAATTCCCCACTAAATTGGGCAACAGTGCATTTAATTGGTAATAATTGCTGGTTACATTTTTCATTTTTGCGTCCAGCGCAAAAGGCTTTTGTTTGTTGAATAGATTCTTAAAGTTAAAATCTCCACGTATCCCCGTGTTATCCGAAAAAAGAAACAAATTATTGGTATTTAAATCATTAAGGACGCCATTAACGGTGGCACTAAAGGTGGCTTGTTTTCCTTTTCCAAATTCGTTATACAACAGGTTTATTTCATCAAAAGCTACGGTAGACTCCTCAAAATTAGCTTCCAAGTTCACTTTATTGAGGAAATCTATAAAGTCTTTTCGATCATAATTGAAAACTACATTTCCATTAAGATTGGAGAGGGGAGTTTTAATCTGAAGCGAATCAAAGCGCATTTGCTCTCTGGTATAGTTAAAACGTGTAGCCATCTGCTCTACCTGAATACCCCGTTTGCTCAAAAAGGACATTTCCTGTATATCGGTCGACACATCCGGACCCAAAATCTGAAGATCATTCCCGATGATATTTAAATTATTGAACAATAACGCCTGTTCATTTTCCAAATTCTCATCGATATATTGAAACTTGCTCTCCTTTATATCTACCCTCGAGGAAGAGAAGAAAAATGGTGGAGCACCCGGAGCCCTTGGCTGTTTATTATCAAGCTTATCTACAAAAACATTGATGTTGGTGGTACGCTCGCCGAAATAGCTCTTTAATTTAAAATGAAGCTTGTTAATATTAATATCCCCAAACTCAAGTTTTCCTTGCACCAAATTCCCCAAACTCAATACAGAAGTCTTTAACTCATCTACATAAAACAAGGTGTCTTTTTGGTAATCTTCTATATAGATTCCTTTTAAAGAAGTATCCCAAGAAATTAAGGAAAACCGTAATCTATCTATGTTTATGTTGGTTCCAAATTCCGTATTTAGCGTGGTGGTAGCATATTGGGCCAATCTGGTTTGAACCACTGGCAGTGAAAGCACCATGGTTCCCAAAATACATATCAATACCAGGACCAAGATTGTCCTGATCAGTATTTTCCTTAATTTTTTGATAGGGCTATATGTTTTACCTTTGTCATTCAATTTTTATTCCAAACCCGTTGGATAACGAAACTAATTACATCCTTGCAATCGAATCGTCTTGTGACGACACTTCTGCTGCTGTTCTTAAGAACAATAGCGTGCTTAGTAATGTAGTCGCTAGTCAGAAAATACATGAAGAATATGGAGGGGTTGTACCGGAGCTCGCCTCCCGTGCACACCAGCAAAATATCGTTCCCGTAGTTGATCAAGCTTTAGCTAAAGCAAATATCGATAAAAAACAGTTATCGGCCATAGCATTTACACGCGGACCAGGTCTTTTGGGTTCACTTTTAGTAGGCACTTCCTTTGCAAAGTCCATGGCCCTTGGCCTCGATATTCCGCTGATAGCGGTAAATCACATGCAAGCCCATATTTTGGCGCATTTTATACAAGACAAGGATATGACATCTCCAACGTTTCCTTTTTTGGCCTTGACCATCAGCGGAGGACATACTCAAATTATGCAGGTAAAGGATTATTTTGAGATGGAGGTATTAGGGCAAACACTGGACGATGCTGTTGGAGAAGCCTTTGACAAGAGTGCAAAAATACTTGGTCTACCCTATCCTGGCGGCCCTCTAGTAGATAGCTATGCGCAAAAGGGCAACCCATTGGCATTTGAATTTCCGATACCCAAAGTAAAAGAGTTAAATTTTAGCTTCAGCGGTCTAAAAACAAGCATCCTTTATTTTGTGCAACGGAAAACCAAGGAAAATCCTGATTTTGTAGCTGAAAATCTAGCTGATATTTGCGCTTCTATTCAGTATACCATAGTGCTCATTTTAATGCGAAAGCTAAAAAAATCGGTTAAACAAACAGGAATAAAAACTGTCGCTATTGGTGGCGGTGTTTCGGCTAATTCTGGTATTAGAAACGCTTTATTGCATGCAGAGAAAGCATTAGGATGGAAGGTGCACATCCCCAAATTCGAATATTGTACCGACAATGCAGCCATGATCGGTATCATGGGATATTTAAAATTTAAAAAAGGATACCTTTCGGAACAAAATGTAACCGCAAAGGCCAGATATAATTTATGAACTAACGGCAAAAATAGCATTGCCCTTTTGTAAATGACTGAATTACGATGACATTGCTTATATAAGCAGCTAGTTATCAATAAACTAAAAACCGTTTATGCCTAAACCTTTAAATAGAAAATAATACGATGCAGCTATTTTATAATCCAGAATTAGGAAAAGAATCGAAACATTTTACCTTCGATAGTTTTGAAAGCAAACATATTGTAAAGGTATTGCGACGAAAAATAGGGGATGAACTACAGATTACCAACGGAAAAGGGCTTTTTCTGTTTGCCACAATTACAGATGACAATCCGAAAGCTTGCGCCATAGAAATTACAAAGCATAAAAAAATACACCCTACAAAACACCGATTACATTTGGCGGTAGCGCCGACCAAAAATAATGATAGATTTGAGTGGTTTTTGGAAAAAGCAACGGAAATAGGCGTGCATGAAATAACACCAATCCTTTGCGAAAGGTCAGAACGGAAAACCATAAAATACGAACGTTATAATAAAGTAATTCAGTCTGCTATGAAGCAGTCTTTACAAGCCTATTTGCCCAAGCTAAATCCGTTGACCCCATTGGCAGATTTTTTAGAAGAGGACGCTGAAGGAATCTTGTTCATAGCCCATTGCGAAAATAGCGAAAAGTATGAGCTAAAACGTACTCTTGCCCCTGACAAACCAACGACTATATTAATTGGTCCCGAAGGGGATTTTACCACAGAAGAAATTAAAAAGGCAAAAGCAAAGGGCTACTTACCCGTATCTATGGGCAAAACCAGATTACGAACGGAAACTGCCGCCATAGTTGCCTGTACTACGGTTGCCCTTGCCAATAATGGTTAATTCATCGCACTGACCTAAGCTTAAGATAACAAGTTTACTTAGTTTCTCCATTTATTGTCAGTAGAAGTATTTTGTCCATGTTTTCTGAGTAAGCATATTTTTTGTTCAAGTTAAAAATAAAAACGAGGTCCATGTCAACAATGCAAACATCACACAACTTTTAACTATAGTTATTGTGTAAATTTGATTCTCAGCAATACCTATATATATGAATCGGCTTATTATCCTTTTTATTGTTTGTTCCTTTTTACTTGTTCATCACATATCAGCACAAGAAATTGGAATCCTAAAATACAATGGCGGTGGCGACTGGTATGCCAACCCTACCGCTGTTCCCAACCTCATTCGGTTTTGCAACAGCAATATTGGAACTCGTTTAAACGAGCAACCAGCTACGGTTGAAGTGGCCAGTAGTGCCATGTTTCAATATCCGTTCCTACACATGACAGGGCATGGCAATGTTGTATTTTCACCAGAAGAATTAGAGAATCTAAGAAGCTATTTACGTGCTGGCGGTTTTTTGCATATCGATGACAACTACGGAATGAAACCTTATGTAACCAAACAACTGGAATCCCTTTTTCCAGACACCTCCTTGGAAGAAATTGGTGCAGATCATCCTATCTTTTCTCAAGAATATGACTTTCCAAAAGGGCTTCCAAAAATACATGAACACGATGGACAACGACCGCAAGCGCTAGGTATTTTTTATGAACAGCGCTTGGTGCTGTTATTCACCTATGAATCGGATCTAGGCGACGGTTGGGAAGACCCAGCAGTACATAACGATTCTGATGCCATTAGGCAACAAGCCCTAAAAATGGGGGCTAACATTATATCCTATGTCTTTAAAAACTAAATCATGACCTCTAAAACCATTTCCAACGGTATCTTAAGGGCTATAGGCATCCTTGTTGGAATCCTGATTATCCTGTATTTTTTATATATTATCCGATCTGTTTTAGCCTATTTAGCCATAGCTGCCGTTATTGCTTTGGTGGGCAGGCCTATTGTACTTTTCCTTAGAGAACGTTTAAAACTCCCCAATATATTAGCCGTGGTGCTAGCCATGGTACTTATGATCGGTCTTATAGCCAGTATTTTTGCCCTATTTGTCCCCTTAATATCGGAGCAGAGCAAAAATCTATCACTTTTGAACATGGAAGAACTGCAAAAAAGCATCAACACCCTCTACAGGGAAATAACAGCGTATATAGGCATATCTTCAAATGTAGTAGGCAATGTCATTGAAGAAAGTAGACTAGAACAGAATATCCTGGAAGGTCTTAACCTAAATTTTATCCCTAATTTTCTAAACTCCTTTTTAGATGTACTTAGTAGTTTGAGCATAGGTCTTTTTTCGGTTCTGTTCATCTCCTTCTTTTTCTTAAAGGACAGTAAACTGTTCCAAAACGGATTACTCATCTTTGTTCCTAACACGAAAGAAAAGGGTACCGTGAATTCCATCAACAAGATAAACAGCCTGCTCTCCCGTTACTTTGTTGGATTATTACTTCAAATATTTATTCTTTTTGTCATCTATACCATTGTACTATTGGTTATTGGAATAGAAAACGCCATTGTCATTGCCTTTTTATGTGCCCTTTTTAACATTATTCCCTACATAGGACCTATCATTGGTGGTGTGCTGATGCTTCTGCTAACCATGACCAGCAATTTGGGCATGGATTTTAGTTCGGTTATCCTTCCTAAAGCCGGCTATGTGCTTATAGGTCTCACGATTGGGCAGCTCGTGGATAATTTCTTCTCACAGCCTTTTATCTTTTCCAACAGCGTAAAATCGCATCCGCTAGAAATTTTCTTGGTCATTATTATTGCCGGTCTGTTATTCGGAGTGGTAGGAATGATTATAGCAGTTCCGGGATACACGGCCATTAAGGTAATTTTAAAGGAATTTTTGGCGGATAACAAGATTGTAAAATCCCTGACCAAAAATCTATAAAACAAAAATGAACGATGCTATTTTGCATACCGAGGTACAAAAATTCATTAATGCAAATCTTAATCTAGATATCCCAACCTTACTGTTTCAAAAATCTCTGTTCGCGGATGTCTCCACAAAAGAACTGGCAGAGCAAATAGAAGCCAAATTCAAAAGTAAATACAAACTTCCTAACTGGTTTTCAACAGAAAATATCTATTACCCAAATAAGCTTAATATCTCACAAACATCATCTGAACTGGTTGCCGATTATAAGGCCGGCTTGGTAACCGGGAGCTCACTAGCGGACATTACCGCAGGCTTTGGAGTAGACTGCTATTCCTTTAGCAAAATAATAAAACGCGTTTATCATGTTGAAAAGGACGAAAATCTATCTAAAATAGCACAACATAATTTTAAACAGCTAGGGGTATCCAACGTTAATTTTGTTTCCGGTGATGGAATTGAATTTATAAGGAAAACCAAAGAAAAATTTGATTGGATTTTTGTCGATCCTTCAAGGAGGACAAATACGAACAAAAAAGTGTTTTATCTTACCGACTGTGAGCCTGATGTCACCAAACATGTAGACCTTCTTTTTTCTAAATCTGATACTATTCTAATCAAAACAGGCCCCCTACTTGACCTTAGTGTGGGATTACGCCAATTGAAACATGTATCGGAAATTCATATTGTCGCCCTAGAAAATGATGTAAAAGAGGTTCTTTGGATTTTAAAACCAGGCTATACAGAAGAACCTATCATTAAAGCGGCTAACTTAAGAAGCAATTCACAAGATGTTTTCGAGTTTTTAGCCTCTGAAGAAAAAGCGGCATTTCCGGAGTTTTCCACACCTGAAAAATACCTGTATGAGCCCAACCCTGCACTACTAAAATCAGGTGCTTTTAAACTAATTGGCAGCCGTTTTAATATTCGAAAATTACATCCGCACTCCCATCTATATACTTCCAAAGATCTGCGGGCATTCCCGGGAAGGAGTTTTGAAGTAAAAACAGTATTGCCCTATAACAAAAAAGAGATTATAAAACTTGGACTTGCCAGTGCCAATATCACCACACGTAACTTTCCGGATAGCGTAGCAACCATTAGGAAGAAACTCAAACTAAAAGATGGTGGATTGGACTATTTGTTTTTCACAAAAAACTTAGAAGACAAACTGATCATGATACATTGTTTTAAAATCAATTAGTAAAAATTCTTTCTACTCCAACAACAATATTACCTAGGTAAACTTCAATCCTAAACTGTCTGTCAAGGCACATCCAAATGGATCAAAACTATACTACAGGGTTTAAGCTCACTGTCTTATATTACGTACAAAAAACAAACATTACAGAGCAGACAAATCCAACATCATTGATTTGCAAATAAAAAACTGTTAAAACGTAGCAATTACGATGGCTTTTATCGCTAACTTAGTACTACGGCTTCAAGTACTAATATATTATTTCCAAACGTTATGAGGATTTTTATAGCTTTATTATTTTCTGTCATGTGTTTTTCTCAAATTAATGCACAGAAAGAAGCACCAAGAATACAATGGGTGAATGGTACTGTGTTGAACTCCGACCAAGAACCAGTAAAAAAGGCAATTATTTATCTAGATTCGGTAAAAACAAAAATTAAGACAAACAGGAAGGGCGAATTCAAGATAGGTTTAAAACCTTCCAATAAAACGATTTCCGCATTTTCCTGGAATTATGGTATTGTAACAAAACTGTATGACGGAAATAACGGTATGCTACTTGTCTTCCCTGAAAGTGAATCTGTTGTTTCAGAGGAGGAATTGGAAGAACTAGGTTTTGAGACTAAGGTCAAAAGAACCAAAAAAGCACCAAAGGACTACAGTATGTATTTAAATATGTACCAGCTTATAGCAACGGAAATACCAGGAGCAAGAGTCAATGGAACTACGATTCAATTGGTACCGGTCAACTCCGTTCAAGCAGGGCAAGATCCTTTGATTATAGTAGACGGGACACCTGTAAGTTCCTTGGAGTTTATCTTTCCTAGGGAGGTTGCTTCGGTGAGGGTACTGCGCGACGATGCTGCTTCCTTTTACGGGTCGCGGGGTGCCAATGGCGTCCTACTTATCAAAATGAAAAATTAAGTAAATCAATGCAAGCTAATGGATTGCAAAAAAAGCTAATCCTAACTACCTAAAAACACCAACTCATCATATGAAATTTGAGCCAGGGATTATCGGTTAAAATCATTACGTTGGTTTCTAGCGGTTCGCTCTTGTTCTATTATCTTCCCTTCAACTTTTGATTCCTTCATAGAGTTGTTGTAAACTCCTATGAATCTGTCCTTCTCTAAAAATAAATAAGCCTATACATATCTTAAGTTTGATTCTCCTCTTCATAAGTAAAATTGAATAATTTTCTATCAAGAGTTTAAGTGTAATGTAAAATTTAATATTCAGCTATATAGGATAGAAATGTTATACAATTCTAAAGTATGTCTTCACCTATTTAATCCAGAATTGAAATGAAAACTGAGGCGATACAATACAAAAGGTTGTATTTTTATAACAAATAAAAACTATCCGCTTCTATAGAAACTTTATTTAGGGATGTTGGATATCGTAAAATTGCTTTAGTGTCTAAAAAATTGCTAATCGGGATTTGCTTTTTGGTACTGCTTGTACTAGGCTATCTCGTATACACAAATTATTCGGAGATATCCATATCCGAATATCAAGATATAACAGCAGAATTACCGGTACATTTCAGCGGCAAGAAATTCGCTGGCTCAGCATCCTGTATCCCTTGTCATGAAGCGATTTATAATACCCATATTTCAACTGCACACTACAATACCTCCGCTCCGGGAGCGCCTAATAATATTCTTGGCAGTTTCAGCAATGGTGAGAATACCGTTCATTTAGCAGGCAGTCTGGTTAGTATGACCCAAGACGACGAGGGCAACAGTTACCAAACATCACAAACGTATCATGGAAAAGTATTTGAAAAGTCTAAAATTGACATTGCAGTCGGTTCCGGCGTCAAAGGACAATCCTATCTCACTTTTGAAGGGGATTCGCTATACCAATTACAAGCTTCCTATTTCACGGGAACGGATAGTTGGATTAATAGCCCTGGATATCCAAATTATAGCTTTAAAAGACCCGTAATGGATAATTGCATTAAATGTCATGTAACTTTTGCAAAGAACGAAGCGTTTTCAGGAAACTCGAACATTTATGATAAAGACTCCTTTATATATGGTGTGGATTGTGAACGCTGCCATGGCCCTTCAAAAAATCATGTAGAGTTTAGAATTGGAAATTTAAAACAATTAGACTTTGATCCGATCGTACAAGCAGAAAGCCTGAACCGTCAACAGCAAATGGACGCGTGCGCGCAGTGCCATGCCGGACTCCGAAATAATCAAATTTCCGAAAATCCATTTTCCTTTCTCATAGGTGATAATTTAGAAGATTTTTCTAAAAATTATAATTCTAGTAAACCTAATACCGAATTGGATGTTCATGGCAACCAGTATGGACTGTTAATCAGTAGTCCCTGCTATAAGGAAAGTACCGAGATGAATTGTGTTACTTGTCATGACCCTCATAAAAATCAAAGAAATAATTCACAACATTTTAATTCCAAATGTTTATCCTGTCATAACCAACCTGAAAGTCTTCATACATCCATATCGGGATATGACTCAAAGGACTATCAAGACTGTATAACGTGCCATATGCCAGAATCACCTTCCCGTGTAATGAAAGTTCGGTCCACGAAAGACGGTTTGGAAAAATCCGTTAATGTTAGAACCCACCTTATCGGTGTGTATGTAGATAGCCTGTTACAAAAGCAAACGCAACCCTAACATTTACCTTTTTCATTGGTATACATAAAAGCTATGTCAATAGAGGTGGAACTACGTCTACTAAAATCAGTAATCTAACTCCATTGACATTTATACCTTTATCCTTACACTAATTCAAACAACCAAACGTACTGCGGATAGAATATAGAATTGAACCAACGACATAAGAAATACGTTAGAGCCATCCTTCGTTGGAAGATTTCAAATAATGATTATCCATCCGAGGCTAAAATACCCTTCAGAAAGAAACCAGTGCGTTTAAACAAGTAAAACAAAATCCAAATAGTTCCAATAACGAGATGTTTTTTAAATAAAGCATAGCGAAAACGAAGGAAGTCAATTATTAAATCCCTATAATCGTATGTGCATAAATATCAAAATGAAGAATTACTGTTAAAATTTTTGTGATATTTTGTGTTTCACTAGTTTTAACATAACTTTACAGGTAAGAATGTGTAGTGCATTCTTAAATTAAATTAAGAGTAATCTAAATAATTAACTTAACTAAACTAAAACTGAGCGCATGAAAAATCTTTTTTTCAAGAAACTGCCTTTTATAGTTGCCCTGTTATTTCTGGGTACTATTCAAGCACAAACAATTACAGGGACCGTCTCCGACGCAACTGGTCCCTTACCGGGAGCAAATGTATTGGTGAAAAACACCACCAATGGAACCCAAACAGATTTCGATGGTAACTACACTATTACAGCAGATAGCGATGCCACTTTGGTATTTAGCTATATTGGCTATAAGTCTGTTACCATTCCTGTTAATGGTCAAACTACAATTGATGTTACGCTAGAAGAGGATGCTAGCAAATTGGACGAAGTAGTCGTAACGGGTTATGGTAGTCAAGCTAAGAAAGACTTGACAGGTGCCGTGGCCGTGGTAGATA
>CAZUIE010000087.1:0-3571 GCA_964620945.1 uncultured Maribacter sp. | reverse complement strand
GGTTATGGTAGTCAAGCTAAGAAAGACTTGACAGGTGCCGTGGCCGTGGTAGATACCGAAGAACTACTCTCCGTACCGGCAACCGACTTTGCGCAACAACTTCAAGGTAGGGCTGCAGGTGTAAACATCGTTAACAGTTCACAGGCCGGTGGTGGCGCTACGGTACG
The DNA here is from genome assembly GCA_964620945.1 of uncultured Maribacter sp. GTDB lineage: Bacteria > Bacteroidota > Bacteroidia > Flavobacteriales > Flavobacteriaceae > Maribacter. The sequence continues at coordinate 3,404 of CAZUIE010000087.1, read as the reverse complement.
TATTCGTGGTTACGGTTCCGTAGGAAACAACGACCCCTTATACATTATAGATGGGGTGCCTACAACAGAGCCTGGTAACATTAACCCTAACGACATTGAGTCTTTACAAGTGTTAAAAGATGCCTCCGCAGCTTCTATTTATGGTTCAAGAGCGGCAAACGGGGTTATCATTCTTACCACCAAACAGGGTAAAATGGGTAAACCATCCATATCATATAATACGTTCTATGGTTTACAGACATCCACAACCTCTCCTGATGTTTTAAACTCTGAGGATCTTGGTACTTATTTGTTCTTAGCAGACCGCTACGCGGGCAGAACACCAACGCACGGGCAGTATGGATATGGCCCCAATGGAGAAATCACTATTCCAGATTTTGTTTTTCCAAGTGGTGCATTCGAAGGAGATCCGGCAACCAATCCAGATTTATATGCGCTTGAAGAAGGAAATATTTACGCTATCACGCGTTCTGCCGACACAGACTGGTATGAAGAAATTACGCGTACTGCGCCAATTCAACAACACAATATTTCTGCTTCGGGAGCAACCGAGAGTGCACGCTACGCTTTCTCCTTAGGTTATTTCGAACAAGAAGATATCGTTAAATTTGTAGAATACAATAGAGTTTCGCTTAGAGCCAATACAGAGTTTAAAGCAATTAACAATAAGTTGACGATTGGTGAAAACTTTACGGTGTCCCTAGAAAACAGAAAAGGGGTTAATAACCTTGACGAAGAGCAAGGACCTATAGCAGGTTCTTACAAACACCACCCGCTATTACCCGTTAGAGATATAGTAGGGAATTTTGCAGGAAGTAGAGGTGCTAACCTAGGTAACAACTTTAATCCTTTTGCAGCCCTATCTAGAAACCAAGATGACCGTAGATACGATTTACGTTTATTAGGTAATGTCTACGCGGCTTATCAATTGGCAGAGAATTTAGAGATTCGTACCAGTTTTGGTGTGGATGCCACTACACAGCGAATTAGAGATATAGGTCGTCCGCAACCAGAATATGTTGAAGGAAACTTCATTAACAGTTCATCAGCACGTTCACGATATGCCTACGCTTGGACATGGACCAACGGTATATCATGGAACAAGACCTTTAATGATGTACATAATGTAAAGGCCTATGCAGGTGTAGAATCCATCCAAAGATTTGCGGAAGGATACGATGCCAGTAGACAGCGTTTTGCATTCGATACGAACAATATCATTAGCTATTTAAATTTAGGAGATGCTACAACAGCTCAAAATGCTGGTTTTATTCTTGATGATTTCACACTGTGGTCACAATTTACACAGCTTAATTACGATTATGACGGCAAATATCTTGCGCAATTCACCTTAAGAAACGATTCATCCTCTCGTTTTAGAGAAGCTTCTAGGAGTGCGGTATTCCCAGCATTCAGTTTAGGTTGGAGGGTGTCCGATGAGAGTTTCATGGACGGTGTAGATTGGTTAGATAATTTAATGGTTCGTTATGGTTGGGGACAAACAGGTAACCAGGATATTGGGAATTATAATGCCTTTACAACATACCGATCGGATATTGTAACAGGTGGTTACCCTATTGATGGTTCCACAAGTTCACCACAGATTGGTTTTCAACCAGGTCAGTTTGGAAATCCAAACGCTAAATGGGAAACCACAACGTCTAACAACGTAGGTATCGATGCGGTGATGTTGAATAACAAATTCACCTTCACACTTGACTTATGGGATCGTGTCGTAACAGATATGCTTCTTCCTGCACAACCAACATTTACTGCGGGTCAAGCAAGTCCTCCATCGGTTAACGTTGGTGGTAACACCTCTCGAGGTTTTGATATTGCCTTAGGCTACAACAGCCAAATTGGCGAAGACTTCAGCTTTAGCATAAATGGTAACTTGTCAGCCTACAGAACTGAAGTCGATGCGTTGAGCACCCCGGATGAAAGAATCTTTGGTCGTACAGAACGTATACCAGCAATTACAATTACACAAGCAGGTGATCCTATTTCTTCTTATTTTGGTTACAAAGTGCTAGGAATTTTCCAATCCGAGGCTGAAGCCCAAGCGGCTCCACAATTTGGAGATTACAATGCACCAGGTAAATTCAGATTCCAAGACACGAATGGCGATGGCATCATCAGTTCAGATGATAGGACAATCATAGGAAGTCCACATCCCGATTTTACGTACGGTATTAACCTTGACTTTAGATACAAGGATTTAAGCCTGAATATCTTCGGAAACGGTTCTCAGGGTAACGAAATATTTAATTATGTACGTTATTTTGCAGACTTTAACACTTTCCAAGGAAACAGGTCTTCCAGAGCGTTAAATGACGCATGGCAACCAGCTAACCCTACTGCACCTGTAGCGCAGTGGACTGCCGCTAATCCTGGGGCAACATCACCAATTATGGATGCTGATGATGCTACGAGTAGCCAACCTTCTTCTTATTTAATAGAAGATGGAAGCTTCTTTAGAATCAGAAATATACAGTTGACTTATAATTTTCCGGAAGATTCCCTTAAGGATATAGGTTTAGCCAACGCACAAGTATATTTTCAAGCACAAAATGTTGCTACCTTTACTAAGTATTCTGGATTAAACCCAGAAATTGGTTTAAGAAGGACTGGAGATTCCAACAGAAACCTTACCTTAGGGTATGATGGTGGTTTCAACCCAGTACCGGTAATTTTAAGTTTAGGATTGAATATCACGTTACAGTAATAAAAATTGAATATGAAATTTAAAATGAAATGCAAATGAAAACAATTAAAGGAGTATTATTAATGTCCGTTGCCTCACTTTTATTAGTGACCGGTTGTGCAGAAGAATTTTCTTCTAAAGAGCCTCAGGCCGCTTTTGGTGAAGGTGATGTTGCGACGGCGGCAGGTGTCGAAGGGATTCTTTTAGGTTCCTACAACATGTTGCAAGGTGGCGGTCTTCAAGGACAGACTTGGCACAATGAGATTCAGAACTGGGTATTTAACCTTCCATCCGATGACGCCCTTAAGGGTACGGATGCAGGAGACCAGCCCGAGCAATCGTTTATAGAGCAATACGATTTCCAAAACTTTAACATTCACATTCGTGATAAATGGAGAGGTTTGTATTTAGGTGTTGCTACTACAAATGATGCCATCACTACATTAGCTAAAGTTGAAGAAGGTATTTCGGATGAACGTCGCGCTCAGATTATTGCAGAAGCACGTTTTCTTAGGGGTATTTTTCACTTTGAAGCGCGTAAAATGTGGGAACGTCCAGTATACATAGACGAAAGCAATTTTGATTTAGGTGATCTTGGTAGTACTTTAGTTCCTAACGATCGTGAAATATGGCCATTTATCGAAGCGGATTTCGAAGCGGCCGCAGCGGTTCTTCCTGCGACACAGAGTGAAGTAGGTAG
>CAZUIE010000086.1:0-15679 GCA_964620945.1 uncultured Maribacter sp. | reverse complement strand
GAAATAAGAAAATGCGCTGTTTGCAAGGATTGCTTACCTCTGGAACCACGTCCAATAATTTCTGCAACTATAAATTCGAAAATAATACTGGTAAGTCAGGCGCCCGGGAAAAAGGCCCACGATAATAATAAAGCATGGGACGATGCTAGTGGCAAGAAGTTACGGGAGTGGTTGGGCGTAACCGAGGACCAATTCTACAATCCAGATAATTTTGCCGTGCTGCCTATGGGATTCTGTTATCCGGGTAAGGGAAAGACAGGTGATTTGCCTCCTAGAAAAGAATGCGCTCCCTTGTGGCATCAATCGGTTTGGGAGCATTTTAAGGATGTAAAATTGATATTACTGATAGGGAAGTATGCCCAAGACCAGTATTTAGGCGGTAGTTCCAAAAAGAATTTGACGGAAAATGTAGCTAGCTACACTGATTTTCTTCCAAAACATTTTCCATTACCGCATCCATCGCCTGTGAATCATTTTTGGCGGGCTAAGAATCCTTGGTTTGAGGACGAGGTGGTGGGGGAATTAATTGAATTGATAGCTAAGGTTCTTCGATAGGATATACCATAAGGGATAATCATTTTACCCTGGCTTTATGTTTTAAGTCTGATACTAATTCTAATAAACAGACCCATCATGCTTCCCTTTCTCCCAGCCATGCTTTCCTAAATACTGCTTACCACTTTCAACAGCGTCATCTTCTATAGAAGTTCCCATAGAATCGTTCCATCGGTTCAGGTAGCCAAAAAGGGAAATGACACCTAACATTTCTACAACTTCACCCTCGTTCCAGAACTTGTAAAGTCGTTCCTTTATTCCTGCATCTACTTCGTTGGGTACTTGGGAAGCTTGTAACGAAAAATCCAATGCTGCACGTTCCGCTTCGGAGAAGGCTGCGTGGGTACGGTATTCCCAAATATTATCTAGTTGTTCTTGTTCTGCGCCATAACGTTCTGCAGCGCGGATAGCATGGGCTTGGCAATAGCGGCAGCCCGTAGCGTTGCTGCTTACCCAAGCGATCATTCTTTTTAGAGCAGAGGTAACCCTCCCTTCATTGGCCATAACAGCCTTGTTCAAGTTTATAAAAGCCTTTGAGATAGCTGGCCTGTGCTGCATGGTCAGGACTGAATTTGGGCAAAAACCCAAAGTTTCATTAAAGAATTTAGCCAATTCGGCAGTTTCGGGACTGTGACTGGCATCTAGCGGATTTACTAAGGGCATTTTTTTAATTTAGAAGTTAAAAATAAGAAGTGCGAATTTTATGTATGGGTTGGTGCCACTGTTTTTTAACAGCTGGCAAAATGTTGTATTTTTATCCCTTACAAGAAACACAAAAATTATGGCGACAACAAATCATATTACAGCGAAATGGAAAGGCGGAATGGCCTTTGAAACTACAAACCCATCCGGGCATACGGTAAATATAGACGTAGCCCCAGAAGATGGCGGCGAAGGAAGCGGATTTCGTCCTAAGGCACTCATGTTATCGGGTCTCGCAGGTTGCTCAGGATTGGATGTAGCTATGCTTATAAAAAAAATGAAATTGGAAGTTGACGATTTTCAAATAGAAACAATCGCTAGCTTAACCGATGAACATCCTAAATATTATGATAAAGTAGCGTTAGAATACCATTTTTACGGTGCCAATTTAAATGAAGAAAAATTAAAACGTGCCGTAGATTTATCTGTGGAAAAATATTGCGGTGTCATGGAAATGTTCAAACGATTTGCGGAGTTGGAAATAAAGACTGTTTTTCACGGGAAATAAAGTTCAAACAAGTATCAAGTTCAGATCAATAGGATGAACAAGAAGGAAAATGATTTAGAGGATAGACTCGTTGATTTTGCTGCCGACTCGGCTGTGTTTTCCAAGACTTACCAACAGACATGATCGGATTATAGTATGGAAATTTACTTCTAAGCTCAACCGGAAGTATTGCCTTAAACTTTGGCAAAGCACAACGAACCAACTCTGATAGAGCTTATAATACTAAATTGGTAACCAGTCTTAAAGAACATAAAGAATCCAGAATGGATTTATAAATCCTTACAAGAATTGATTACGGAAATAAAACCAAAATAATATCTCTATTTTTAGAGGAGACAGAACAACTAATATAAATCATCGCTACCATAATTAAGAACAAAAGCTGATTTCAACAGTCTTAATTTCAAAACCCATTTACTACTTAAATTTGAGTTTGACATTTTATTTTGTATTTAAACGACCATGCGCTGGACCATAAAACCAAAACCTGAAGCGGAACAAATAGACCAATTGGCAAAAGCGCTAAAGGTCGATGGACTCATAGCGCAATTATTACTGCAACGCGGAATTACAACCTATGAGGAGGCAAAACGTTTTTTTAGACCCCAGTTAGAAGATTTACATGATCCGTTCCTCATGAAGGATATGGATATTGCCGTTAATAGAATTGAGACTGCCATAGCCAATAACGAAAATATTTTAATTTTTGGCGATTACGATGTAGATGGCACTACGGCCGTAGCTTTGGTTTCTTCCTATTTACTAAGTTATTACCCAAATGTGGCTACGTACATCCCTGATCGTTATGCAGAGGGGTATGGGGTCTCGTATAAAGGAATTGATTTTGCAGAGGACAATGGGTTCTCTTTGATTATTGCTTTGGATTGTGGCGTAAAGGCAATTGATAAAGTTGCTTATGCCAAAGAAAAAGGGATTGATTTTATCATTTGTGACCACCACAGACCGGGTAAAAACTTACCCGATGCCGTTGCAATTTTAGACCCCAAAAGGTCCGATTGTGAATATCCGTATGACGAATTGTGCGGTTGTGGCGTAGGTTTTAAATTGATACAGGCTTTAGGCTCCCGAAAAGGCGAAACTATCTACGACCAAACACAATACCTTGATTTAGTGGCTACTGCGATAGGGGCTGATATCGTTCCGATAACTGGAGAGAATCGTATTTTGGCCTTTTATGGCCTACAGGTTATTAATGAAGTCCCGCGAATTGGTTTTAAAGCCATCATAGATCAAGTTAACAAAGCAACGTTGACCATTACAGATGTAGTGTTCATCATCGCTCCCAGAATTAACGCTGCCGGACGAATGGAACACGGTCAACATGCTGTAAACCTACTTACGGAAACTAATATGGAACAGGCTGCAACATTTGCGGCCGAAATAGAGCGATTTAATACGGATCGTAGAGGCCTGGATCAAGAAATCACCCAAGAAGCACTAATCCAAATTAAAGAAAATCAAGAGGAAGAAGGTTTTACTTCGGTCGTATATAAAGAGACATGGCATAAAGGGGTTATTGGAATTGTGGCGTCAAGATTAACGGAAACCTATTATAGACCCACATTGGTTTTTACGAAAAGCGGTGATAAGTTGGCTGCATCTGCAAGATCGGTAAAGGGTTTTGATGTGTATAATGCTTTGGAAGGATGTTCCGATTATATAGAGCAGTTCGGGGGCCATAAATACGCAGCGGGACTTACCTTATTGGAAGAACAGTATAATAACTTCAAACATCAATTTGAAAAAGTAGTCAAAGAATCCATAGACCCACAGTTATTAGTGCCAGAAATTACGGCTGATGCGATAATAGAGTTAAAGGATATCACCCCAAAATTGATGCGTATTTTAAACCAGTTTGCCCCATTTGGGCCAGGTAATATGAGTCCTACGTTTATGGCCGAAAATTTGGTTGATACAGGTTATGCTAAGGGTGTTGGAGCAGAAGGTGCACACTTAAAAATTTCAGTGGTACAAAACGATCGATATAAAATAGGGGGTATAGGTTTTAATTTGGGTGATAAATTACCACTTGTAACTAGCAGAAAACGGTTTAGTGCGATATTTTCTATTGATGAGAACGAGTGGCAGGGAAATGTGAGCCTACAGCTTAAGTTAAAGGACCTTAAGTAGTTGCTTTGGCCAGGGTTAGTATGGAGTTTAGGTGAGGTACGGTTCGCTAATAGCGAATACGACTACAAATCTACCACCATCTGTATATTACAGCGTTCGTAAGGAGTGGGTAAACCGGATACTTTTTTGAACCCCAGTTTTTGATATAGGTTTATGGCCGGTGTTAAAACGGTGTTACTTTCCAAATACACGTGGTTTGCGCCCAGTTCTTTTGCTTTCTTAAGAATTGCCCTTCCCAGAAGGTAACCTATTCTTCTGCCTTGTGCTGCTGGGGAAACCGCCATTTTTGCCAGTTCATAGTGATATGGATGATTTTCGAGCTTTTGCAAGGCACAAACCCCTACTACTTGCTTATTATCAAGTGCTACAAGTATTGCCCCACCTTTATTTAGGATATAATCTTCTGGATAATCCAAGGCTTTGTAATCGGAATCTTCCATTTTAAAGTATTGTCGTATCCAAGCTTCATTGAGTAATTTAAAATCGGCTTGGTAGTTGTCTGTATAGGGTATAATTCTAATACTCGCAAATTCCCGTAATTTTTTCTGTTCCCACACCCTATCGAACAAGGTTTTTTCGTTCAGTAAATATTCCAGCTCTATAATACCCTGCCAAATGTTATGGGTGCTTTGTTGGAATAGATTCATGATGGCACTATTAACGTCGAGATACTGTTTTTGGATATCCTTTGCTATTTGTTTCCCCTTTTTTGTTAAACAAACGAGTTGTTTTCTTTTGTCCGATTTATCTTTTGTTTTGGCAATGAGTTTAGCTTTTTCCATGTCGCGAACAATTTTTACAACCGATGGATGGGAATGGCCTATCTGAACCGCGATAGCCGTTATGGACTTTTCTGTTCTTTCTTGTGTTAGCACATAAAAAACGGGGAACCAATTTGGTTTTAAATCTACACCATATAGCGCATAGAGTTTTGCTGCATCTTTTGTTACCTTTTCGCTTAACATGCGCAATCGAGTACCTAATGCCATTTCTCCCAAGGAATCATAAATCATAACAGTAGCTATTTACGTAACTAGTTACTAATATAATAGATTATTATAAACCATACTTTTTAGTCTTTAGTTTTTATTGATAACTAAAGTTCCCCCTGTTTAATTCAGCCTAGACTCTTTCACACGTACGACTAAAAGGTAATCAGCTCTGATGTAAGGTTTGGTAGAATTAATTGCGCAACTACTGTAGCCTTAAAAATGTGGATTTTCATTTAGTTTTTACAGAAAAAATCATCGCACTATTGTTCAAAACGTATATTTGGCAAACTTTTTATCTCAGAAATGGACCCCTACGCAGCATTACGCTTTAAGGAATTCAATATTTTTTTAGGTGTCCGATTTGCCATGGTCTTTGCATGGTCTATGCAGTTTATCGTCATAGAATGGCAGGTATATACCATGACCAAGGACCCACTTTCTTTGGGTATAATAGGTTTAATGGAGGTGATTCCTGCAGTAGGCATGGCACTTTTTGCTGGGCATATTGTAGACCAAAGAGAGAAACGGAATTTGTTAATTAAATGTATTCTAGGGTTTTCCGTAATAAGTTTAGGGCTTTTTTTATTGAGCTGGCCTGGTTTGGAAAGCGAGTGGGAAGCTAAAAGTATCCTGTACGGAATTTACGGATTAGTTTTTTTAGGCGGTTTGGTACGTGCCTTTTTAGGCCCAACGATATTCTCTCTAATCGCGCTTTTGGTTCCTAAGAAAATTTATCCTAACGCTGCTACTTGGAGCAGCTCTACCTGGCAAATGGCTTCTGTTTTGGGCCCTGCATTGGCAGGTTTTTCAATCAGTATTATTGGTGTGCATTGGTCTATGTGCGTTATCGTTGGGTTTTCTGTACTGGCTTTAATATTGTTGTTTCAAATTGATAAAAAACCCATTTTAAATCCTAAAATTGGCGAACCTGTTTTTGAAAGTTTAAAAGAGGGCTTACAATTTGTCTTTAAAACAAAGGCGGTCTTTGGCGCATTGACCTTGGATATGATTGCCGTTCTTTTTGGTGGCGCGGTTGCCTTATTACCCATTTTTGCACAAGATATTCTTCAGGTAGGTTCGGAAGGATTCGGTATCCTACGGGCAGCGCCTGCTATAGGAGCAGCTTTAACTATGTTAGGCGCAACACGTTTCCCCTTACATAAGAAGGCAGGCAAAAAATTACTCTGGGCTGTAGCCGCTTTTGGTGTTTGTATTATTGTTTTTGGACTTTCTACCTACTTCTGGCTGTCAGTAATTGCGTTGTTCTTAAGTGGCGCCGTAGATGGGGTTTCTATGATTATTCGCCAGACCATTCTACAATTAAAGACACCGGACAATATGCGGGGAAGGGTGGCTTCGGTCAACTCCATGTTCGTGGGGTCATCTAATGAGTTAGGTGCATTTGAAAGTGGAGCTACTGCCAAACTTATGGGCACGGTTACTGCTGTTGTATTTGGAGGGACAATGACCTTGCTTACAGTAGGATTTACCGCTTTGGTTTCCCCAACATTCAGGAAATTGGACTTATCAAATGATATCGCAGCTCATGAGCGTGAATAAGGGTGACTAGGACTTGTATTTCTGTGATATTTTTTAACGAGCTTAAGCATAAAAATTAGTATCTTAGTAGCTCGTTTAAAACATAAGAATCACGTTTAAAAGATAGTAACAATGCGAAAATTACTCATGTTAGTGGCAGTAGGATCTTTAATGATAGGCTGTGGAGAAAAGAAGGAAGAAAAAAAAGAAGGTTTTGAAATGAACCGCGCCAAAAAAGAAGTGAAAAAAGAAGCTGTTTCTGAAGTTGTCCCTGTAGACATGGACAACAAGGGGGTAGGACCCTTTACCTCGGTTAGTTTTGATTCTGAAATTAATACCGATATGGCAGCTGCGGGCGAAGCAAAGTTCCAAGCAATTTGTACTGCCTGCCACATGGCGGAACAACGTATGATCGGTCCGGCACTGAAAGGTGTGTATGACAGAAGAAGTCCAGAATGGGTAATGAATATGATTATAAATCCTGATGTTATGTTGAAGGAAGATCCAATTGCAAAAGCCTTATTAAAGGAGTATAACAATGCGTTAATGCTCAACCAAAACCTTACCGAGGAAGAAACAAGAAATGTTGCTGAATATCTGAGAACGCTGTAAACGAACTTTATAAATGCATTCCTACCCTTCCAATGTAATTGGAAGGGTTTTTTAATTCCAAATATGGTGCTTTTTAGCACATAATCTCCTCTTTTTTCTGTTAGTTCTGTCATAAACACACGACCAAAAATCCAACTAAAACTATAAATCATGCAAACAGAACCTATTACGATAGCTGTGGTATCTGACGTGGCCTGCCCATGGTGCTATATCGGAAAAAGAAGGCTGGAGTCTGCTCTGGAGCAATGGCAAGGCACACCAGTGGAAATTACCTGGCATCCATTTGAACTCGACCCTACGATTCCTGTTTCAGGTTTGGACGGGGAAACTTATTTAAGATCAAAATTTGGCGACTTGGAAAAAACCAAGACCATGATTGAACATATTACGAATGTAGGTTCGGAAGTTAATATTGAATTTAATTTTGGCGAAAATTGGGTAGCTGTAAATACCTTGTCTTTACATCAATTACTTCATGTAGCCGGAGAAGAAGGATTTAAACCGCAATTAAAGGAACGTTTCTTATGTGCCTATTTCACTGAAAATTTGCATTTAAATGTTACTGAGGTCCTAATTACAATTATGGCAGAATTCGGCTGGGATGCCAAGAAAACAAAAGAAATAATAGCCGATGATAACATCGCTTACGCCGTAAAGCAGGAGATAGGGCATTATCAAAACTTGGGTGTTTCTGGCGTACCATTTTTTATTATTAATAATAAGTACGGTATCAGTGGAGCGCAACCTAGTTCTGTCTTTTTAGAGGCTTTTGAGCAAGTTGCTCCATTGAATAATATTAAGGCTGGTGAAAGCTGTGGTTTGGATGGGGATAAATGCTAGTTAAGATACATATTGTTTTCAATCAGCCATAATTAATCTCTGCCATATTTTTTTAACCGCAAGGCTTCGCCATCAAATTCGGCATAGGTGTAGTACGTAATCCAATCGCCCAAGTTGGTGTATTTTGAGTTTTGATTTAATTCTATTTCAAGAGGAAGGTGTCTATGGCCAAAGATAAAATAATCATAATGCTGTGTTTCTAGCTTTCGCTTGCAATAGTGTACAAGCCACTCTTTGTCCTCCCCCAAAAATTGAGCATCGTCATCGCCTGAGATCAATTTATTTTTTACCGATAGATACTGTGCTAGGCGCACCCCAATATCAGGATGCAACCAACGGAACAACCATTTGCTAAACGGATTAGTAAATACTTTTTTCATGCGCTTATAGCCTTTGTCTTCCGGACCCAGACCATCGCCATGCCCTATAAAAAAAGAGGTTCCGTTAATGGTATATTGCTGTGGTTTATGAAATACAGGAATATTTAGTTCTTTTTCAAAATAATCGTTCATCCACAGGTCATGGTTGCCTACAAAGAAATAAATAGGAATTCCCGCATCGGATAGTTCTGCTAGTTTTCCTAAGGTTCTAGTGAATCCTTTGGGGACAACAGTTTTATACTCCATCCAAAAGTCAAAAAGGTCACCAAGTAAAAAAATAGCCGCTGCATCTTTTTTGATTTCGTCCAACCAGGCTACAAATTTTTTTTCACGTGGTAAACTTTTCTCCATAGTAGGAGCTCCCAAGTGGTTGTCACTAGAGAAATATACTTTTTTGCCTTTAGGTAGGGGTATAGATTTCATTTAGGCTACAAATATAGCAGAATAGCGTTTTGCTTTGGCAAATGCATCAACAATCATTTGATACGTGTCAATGTTGGGCATTCTTTAGCCTTACATTCTGTTTAGAACGGTAAAAGTTACTGTTGTTATGTTAATTTAAAAAATACCAAATGAACGACGATATTAAGAATATTGAGAATAGAATGAAACAGATAATTGAGAAAAATGAAGATTCTGTTAAGGGCTTTGAAAAAGCTGCTGAAAATGCGAAAGAACGTGGAATCAAAAATTATTTTGAACAACGAGCGCAGAAGCGTAAGCTATTTATAAAAACATTACATAATGCCACACCGGCATTACAAACGGGAACCATGGAAATAGACGGTTCGGTAAAAGGAACAATGCATAGAATGTGGATGGATACAAAAACCTTTTTTTCTGGCGACACAGATGAAGCCATGCTGGAAGAATCAGTTAGAGGAGACAAGTCTGCTATTTCTGAGTACAATGAACTTTTGACAGATACAATGGTCCCGCATAGGATACGCGAAATTATTAGAGAGCAGCGTGATGAAATTAAAAATGATTTAGAAACTTTACAGATTTTAGAAGAAATCGCATAAAATGTTCTAGAATTGCCAACACCAAATTTTTGAATAAAAGTGTCCGGAAATTTAATAATCCGGACACTTTTATTTTTGGTGACCTATTGTATTAATTATTATCGCTAGCGAACCACTCTGCAAAAGAGGTCTCTGTTTCTTGAAGTCGTAACGAATGTAATGCAATGTTTTTGGGTAGTCTTGCGGTTATTTTTTTTGAAAAGTCGATTACCATATTCTCACTGGTTGGTTGGTAATTGGCAAGAATTACATTATGCCCACGATCGGTAAGTTCCTTTGCCAACTCTATATGAGGTGTGTTTTTATTGAAAACCGTGGCATGATCAAACTTATCTACAATTTCTTCTTTTACAATTTTTTTTAAATCGGTAAAATCTATTACCATTCCTAATTTAACATGGGAGGTATCGGTTATAGGCTGTCCAATTACCGTTACGGAGAGCTTATAACTATGTCCGTGAACATTTCGGCACTTACCATCATATCCATAAAGCGCGTGACCGGTTTCAAAATTAAACTGTTTGGTAATTCTAATAGTGCTCATAAATATTTATTGAGCAGCAAAGGTAGGGATTCTTTAAAATGAAATGGGCAATATATATTTTGTCAGCTGCTGTTTTATTCAATTGGCCTTACCGGTTGCGTATAAGCCATTTCGTATAAAATGTTTTCTATAGGATTTTCCTGTAATTTGGATGAGGTAATCTTGCATCTGACAAATAGTAAATCTGCAGTTACCTTAAACTCCCCAAGGGTATCATTCACCGTTTTTAATATTTCTGTTCCAGTTTGGCCTTTTTTGCAGCCTATAAAGCTTATCTCATAACTTACCCCTGTTTCTGGTTCTATTTCAACGGATATCGTATTAGCATCGTTAGTCAATTTTTTAAGGGTAACCCCGGTACTTGAGTAAAAATCTCCGGACTCCAATGAACGTATTAAACTTATTGCTGATAATGTATCTGTCTGCACCATTACCCAACCTCTACCCGCATTACTCCATTCTTTTCCTTTAGAATGATAATGATGGGAATCATCGGTAGCAAGTCCGTACATTAACGGCTTATTGTTTTTTAAATAGGCGATATTGATTAAATCCCACATCTTTTCTGTGGAGATACGAGTGGAGTCTCCCATATTATGTACTGCGGGATGCCCATTGTAGACTTCAAAGAACCGTTCTCCGTTTAAGGAAATCATATCCTCTAAAGTTATAGCGTAACCAAAGTTAGGATGATTAATGTGAGGTATCATGGGAATACCGGTTTCAATACGTTGATCAAGAACCTGATTTATATTATTTTGCATCACCTCCGCAACACTACCGCCTCCCATGGGTTTAATATTATTTTGAATATTCGTGGCGTTCATGTGTATGGGCCTGTTTTCATAGGAATCGGTGATTTCTTCTGATCTTATTACTAAGAATTCTCCCTGCTTTTCTAGTTTGTCGCGGTATTCTTCATAGCTTTTTAAGCGTACCAAAGTTTTGCCCGAGTCTATTTTGTGTTCTACCCATTTCGCCCCATAGGTTTCCAAATAGCTCTCAAATGCTTTTTGATAAACAGAATCTTCTTTGATAGTTATCCATTTCTTACCTTTTGCTATAGTATTATGGTCTGACAAAGCTATAAACCGATAATCGCGTGACTTGTACCAGTCCAGAATAACTTCTGGAAATTCGTCTCCATCGCTCCAGTAAGAATGGGTGTGTAAATTTCCTTTAAACCATTTTTGGGAGGTTTTTTGTTGTGCTTTTGAGATTTTTTCATCGCAGCTAATTGTTATGGCAAGCAGAAATAAACAAATAGCATGTATGGTTTTTTGAGTATTCATTGGGATGGAGGCATTGGGTTTATAAACTAAAGATATGATTTTTAATCAGGGTTTTGTTTGGGAGTCGCTGTTTCAATAGCCAATATAAAATTGACAGTATCTTAAACATGATTCTGCTCTTGGTTTCAAATGGTCATTCCCTACAAAAGACCATTGTTTTAGATGATATAATAATTTTAGCTACCGATAAAAAGTAAGTATGAACCTCCAATAACGAGAAGAGCACTGGTAACCATAAGTAGAACAACACTCTAACGATACAAACCCCAGAAAGAAATTATCTTAACATCCTCGGGTTGCTAAGGTTGTATACAATTTTCACGTTTTCACCAATGTCGTATGCCAGTCGACTACTATTAATACTGCTTATGAAACTCACCACTGCTTTGGAGCAATCATTAAACTCAAATACAGGAGCTACAAGGTTCCGTTTTTCCCTCTTAGGTTTTGTTGGCCACAACGTTGGCCGTAGTGCGCTTTCCTTTGTTTAATAAGTCCCGACTTTTTGGTATGGTGTCCAAAAAAAATAGGCCAGAACCAATTCAAGGGTAAACAACCTGGAATAAATGAGTATCCAAACCTGCATTTGTAAATGGTTCATTTTAGGATTAACGCTTGTAACGCCTATTGTTTCTAATTCTACCGCCTATATAAAATACAATGGCGATAAGCATTCCTATGGGGAGTATAAGGTCGCTGTTTAAAAAATTCAATAGTTCCATGGCACAAAAAATATGATGTATTTTAAGAACGATATTGCCTTATGTTTAGTATGTGAATAAAGCAATACGTTTAACTCGGCAGTCGATTTCAAAGTTTTTATGAACTAGTTTTTCTTGAATTTTGCCAATGATTTTTTAGTAAATTCAGATAGCACCAGACGACCCGTAATTTTAGCTCTTTCTATTAATAATATATCCCAATGTTCCGTATTGTTCCAAAGTGCCTTTTTCCATTCGAATAAAGCAGCAGGATTATAGGTCGCTAGTTTGTGCGTAAAAAAATCGACTTCCTTGTCTAAGTCCTCTAAATTTTCGAAAACCTTGGCGTACAGCCCTTTTTCTTGTGCCCAATATGCTGTTCTCCATTCCGTAGCTGCAAGCGATAGTTCTGAGATTGCGGCGACTCCTATTTTGCGTTGTACCGCAGGAGCAATGACCAAGGGTGCGATACCAATAGAAAGTTCCGATAATTTTATGGATGCACCTTCAACAGCAAAAACATAATCACAAGCGGAGATTAATCCTACTCCACCACCTACTGCCTTGCCCTGAACGCGAGCAACGATCACCTTTTTACAACGGCGCATGGCATTGATTACGTTGGCAAATCCACTAAAAAAAACCTGACCTTCTTTTAGGTTTGAAACCTGCATCAATTCATCAAAAGAAGCACCTGCACAAAATGCTTTTTCACCTTCGGATTTGAGTAAGATTACGGTGACGGTGTCGTTTTCGGAAAGAGAATCTAATTCTGCCGTCAGCCTATTCAACAGTTCTGAAGTAAATGAGTTGCTGGCCGGGTGGCCAAACTCTACCGTTGCAATTTGGTTTTCTATTTTCGTATACAAGCTACCGTTAGGTCTTTTTGTTGTCATGTGCTTTGGATTCAAAATTCAAGGTATTAGGCTGAAGATTTAATTTTTTATGGTTTAAAGGTAAGGACTTGATTAGAAAGTTTAGGTTCATCAATCTTTAATACACCTTAAGAGGCAGGTCTACATAGGTATTTTCTTGCCCTCCTCTACTCATTACACGTCCAATAATGGTCTAAATTTTTTCCGAAACTTCCAGACCAAGGCACCACCTCTAATGAACATCCAAACGGAAAAAGCTATCCATATTCCGGTAAGGCTCCAACCCATATATTTTCCAAAAAACAGTACAGGTATAAAGCCTAGGAAGGTAGCAATAATAAGGGTGTTTCTAAGATAGCGCATCTCTCCAAGACCTTTGAACATACCATCGAGAACAAAGGCTATCGTATTTATAGGAAGACCTAGTATTACAATATAAAATACACCATAAAACGCTTTTAAGACCGTTGGTTCTTTAGAGAAAAGTATACCAATAGGATAGTAAAAGACGAATCCCAACACCATCAAAACAACACTAACGACCATCCCGTAACTTACTATTTTTTTTGAAAGCCTCCACAACCCCTTGTAGTCTTTAGCACCCAACAATCTGCCTCCCATAATATTTCCTGCGGCGGCATACCCATCAATAAAAAAGGCTGAGAAGAGCCATATATTTATCGCTATTGTGTGTGCGCCAATATAATTGTCTCCCATGTCGGTAGCTTCTCGTACTGCTAGTATCATTGCGGTATTAAGAGCAATGGCACGAACAAAAAGGTTAAGGCTCATGACCACCAAACGGCCGAGTTGTGGATGAATAGGAAATGTTAACCTGAGACTAATGTCCGTTTTTGTAATCAGTAGTATAAAAGCCATTATCGCCATGATCCCCTGTGCTATTAAACTAGCATAGGCAGCGCCTTCCAAGTACAAGGGTTCTATCCAGCCTTCTATACCAAAAACCAGAATAATGTCTAAAACAACATTTACAACAGCACCAACAATGGCAATCATCATAGGCCAATACGTATTTTGTAGCCCTCTAAAAATACCCATTATAGCAAATACAAATAAGGTTAAAGGAAAGCCCCAAACACGAATGGAATAGTAACTGATGCAATACTGTAATATTTTTCCTGAGGCGTTTAACAGTTTAAAAATATCCTCAACAATAAATATGGTAGATAGAAGAATAACGATGCTCAAACCAATGTTTAGATAAATGGCCTGTGCCGGCAAGGATTTTACGTCCTCTATTTTTCCGGCTCCAAGGTATTGTGATATAACGGCAGAAATAGCACTACGCGTCTGGCCTAAAATCCAAATGAGCATAGATAAAAACGAACCTACGATTCCTGCAGCAGCCAAGGATTCCAGTCCGTCTACAGGTATGTTTCCAACAATGGCCGTATCGGTGATAGATAGCAGAGGTTCCGCTATCCCAGCAATAGTGGCCGGAATGGCCAATTTATTTATCTTCTTAAGATTAATGGTAGTACTCAATAAGGATAGTTATAGGATGAGTTCATAACAATGAAAGGGATGTTCGCTTTGCGTTGGAAAATAGATATTCTCTAATTTTTGGTACCCTCTTTTTTCGTAAAAGTGTTGATTTCTTTTATTTTGGCTAAAGGTATCCAATCGTACCGATGTAAACTGGTTATTACGGGCATGTTTTTCCCCAAAATCCATTAATTGTTGAGCAAAACCCTTTCTTTGAAAATCTGGGTGAATGGCTAATCGATGTATATATAAATGGCAGCTATTTTTGGTTAACCATGTTACGGCGGCATATTCTTCGTCCATGAAAAGGGATAGTACTATACAGCCTATTACAGTATTTTGTTGCTTCAATATAAATAACTCCTTGCGTTGGAGGTCTTTAATAAATTGCTTTTCATTTGGATAGTCAACGGTCCATTGAAAGATACCTTTTGCCTCCATATCCAACCGACAGGCATCGCATAGTGTAAGAATATCTGGAATTTCCGATATCTTTGCAGGCTCAATCATAAAATAAAATAAATTTAATTGTAAATTTAGAGTAATAATCAATACATCAGTTATGACCAATATTCTAGTTCCTATCGGTACTTCTTCAGATGCTCACGAAACCCTGCAATATGCAGTAGATTTTGCTTCGGATTTCGGAGCTCGTATTTATGTAATGGAAGTATTTAGCGCAGTAGCTAAGGCAGGTACTTTAGCCAATGTTTCAGAAAAAATTGCTGAAAAAGGAAAGGAGCGTCTAAAAGGGGTAATTTCTCAAATAGAAAACAAGAACGTTGAGATTAAAGTGGTGACCTACAAAGGGGAACTTGTAGATGGCTTAAATGATATTAACAAGGAATTGGGGATTGATCTTATTATTCTTGCTCCACGTAGCATTGATATACAGGAGGAGCTTTATTTAGGAAGTACTTCTGGGGGCATTATAAAACGTACGGACATCCCCACATTGGTGGTGCCTAAGGGAACCAAATACAAGAGTTTTAAAAGTGTTTTGGTAGCGTTCAAATCGGGTATATTAAAGCGTAAAAGAATCTTGGATCCCTTGGTTAATATCTGCAATAAGCATAGGTCTAGTGTTAACCTATTATTGGTAAAGACTCCTGGATATTCAGACGATGATTTGAAAGTCAACACGGCCTTAATGGACATTAGTTCTCAGCTAACAATCACCGAAAATGCCACCACGTATCTTGGTGTTTTAGAGCATTTTCAATCCAAACATCCAGATTTGTTGTGCGTGTTTAGGCGCAAGCGTGGATTTTTTAAAAAACTATGGGAAAAAAGTACCGTTCTAAAGGCTGAATTCTCTGCGCCTATTCCTGTTTTGATCTTAAGTGTTAAGAAAGATTAAGATTTCTTTGTTAGCTTGGTAAAAAGTAGTTCCTTTGCCGCTCTTTGGGGGATTAGCTCAGTTGGCTAGAGCGCTTGCCTGGCAGGCAAGAGGTCAC
>CAZUIE010000085.1:11905-15785 GCA_964620945.1 uncultured Maribacter sp. | reverse complement strand
TTGTGTACAATGGAAAATCGGCATTTAACATCCACCCAAAATATCCGGGTTCCTTATCCAGAACGTTATGTACTTTTTTGCCTTTATGTTTACCAAAAGAAAAAATTTCTTCACCATCCTCGTCCAACGCTATAAAACCGGCAAAATCTACCGATTGCTTTCTCCTTGAAAACTCAGCTAATTTCTTGATGTTGTTTTCTAGTTCCGGGTAGCGATCTAACTGTGAAAGTAATACTTCATAAGTAGCATTCGTATCTGCCGCTGCGCTATGGGCATCGGTCAAATCCTTATCGCAATAGAATTTATAGGCAGCAGCCAAGGTCCGTTTTTCCATTTTGTGAAAAATGGTCTGCACATCTACAGAAACTGTATTCTTCATGTCAAAATCTATACCTACGCGCAAAAGCTCCTCTGCCAAAAGTGGAATATCAAACCTGTCGGAGTTGAAACCTCCCAAATCGGCATCCTTAATCATTTTATAAATCTCTTTGGACAATTCTTTAAACGTAGGCTCATTGGCAACTTTCTCATTTGAAATGCCGTGAATTGCTATAACTTCTTGTGGGATGATCATCTCAGGATTTACGAGCCATGTTTTACTTTCCTTGTTCCCATTAGGAAATACCTTTAGAACGGCAATTTCTACGATACGGTCCTTGGCAACATTTGTTCCGGTAGTTTCCAAATCAAAAAAGCAAATTGGTCTGGTAAGTTTTAATTCCATTTTTGGTACTTTTTACAAATATAGGTTTTAGAGAATTGTCTGAAATAGAAAGAAAGCATAATTGGATCTATACTTTTAAGAGCATTTTGAATTTTGAAGTACAACTCTTATAATCTTAGATTGATAATATTATTAAAGGCAGAACCAAAAGTATATCTAAGACCTACACGAAAGCCCAATTCAAAATCCGTAGCAATCTGTTTTTGCTGTAACAGTACATCTTCAAGTGAAGCATCACCGGCAGGAAGGTTTATTTGATCCCTAATTACATCAAAACTTCCGGAAAAAGAAACTGCCAATCCCTTAAAGATACGGATTGACAAACGCCCAAAAAGTTCTATCCTATTACGACTAAAATCCTCCAAGAATGAAGAACCCCGCAACCGCGCAAAGATATTTCCCCAAGGTTGACGGTACCTAAGTTGAATATCCAATGAGTGGTTAAAAATGCCCTCGGCGTCTTTTTCAAAAATTGTAGTATCTATGTAATCGTTATAAAAATACCCGACACGATACGCAAAAACAATCTCCCTTCGTAACACCTCGTTATAGGGGAATATGTTGTATTCCAATGCGGGAGTTACGGCAGCAGATAAATTTATATTGGTAAATGTATTATGGCGTGCACCGGCAAAAACGCCCGCAGACCAGTGATCGGATAAGCTTCGAACCACGCTACCATCAATAGAATAGCGTATGCGTTCACTTGTAAAAGTTTCATTATTCTGTTCAAATTCTGCCCGAGACTGGTTTAATTCACCATCTGCACGTATTCGCCATTTTTCCGTTACACGGTCGCTTTCAAAACCAAATTCATATTCAAACTCGTTTCTGCTGGTTTCCTGGTCCAGTTGCGCCTCACCGTAAATTTCAAAAATCCAATTGTTCCAAGGATCATCGAAATCGATATTCTGTATTTCGTCGGCACCCTGATTGTCGATATCGTAATTAATATTTTTAGCCAGATCGGACTCTATTAAATACCGGAGCAGTCCTACCTTAATCTGTTTTACCAAACCTATCCGCACTTCATCGGAAGTCATATTGGGATTGGTATCATATGAAAGTTTGTCTTCGAATCCTTCATAATCTCGAGTACCCTTAAAATCCAAAACATAGGTTCTACCACCAGAACCATTTGTTACATCATAGATGAAAAGCTGTATGTTGGCAAGCGCTTGATCCCGAACATGCCGAACAAATTTTATTTCCTGTTGAATATACCTGTCGTCACAATTACACTCCACAAACAGTTTAAGAGCCTCCTTATTCTCAGGTTTAGGTGGCTGCTGGCTTATTAAAAGAAAAGGTAAAAAAATTAAAAACAATGGGGATAAAACCCATTTTGCAGAAATAGATATTCTCATAGTTGCGATTACGCGTAAAATTAAACCTAAAGATAAAATATTAGGTGCGCTATCGATAAACTAATTAGCTGAACAACCTCTAGGTTTGGCCAAACATCAAATCTCGCGATTTACGTCCCAAGCCTCCAGATAGTCCGCCACTGCCTTGGCGAACATACTCCCTAGCGCTCCATTGACCACACGATGGTCATAACTATGGGATAGGTACATCTTACTTCTTATACCAATAAAATCGCCCTCGCTTGTTTCTATTACTGATGGTATCTTGCGAATGGCGCCCAACGCCATAATACCTACCTGGGGTTGATTAATGATCGGTGTTCCAAAAACACTGCCAAAAGTTCCCACGTTAGTTACTGTATATGTGCCGTCTTGCACCTCATCTGGCTTCAGGGCATTGTTACGGGAACGGGTTGCTAAATCGTTCACCACCTTTGCCATTCCCACCAAGTTTAGCTGGTCTGCATTCTTGATGACAGGAACAATTAAATTCCCGTCCGGTAAGGCAGCGGCCATACCTATATTGATATTCTTTTTCTTAATTACAGAATCGCCGCTAACCGAAATATTCATCATAGGATATTTCTTTAACGCTTTGGCGATAGCCTCCATAAAAATTGGGGTAAACGTAAGTTTTTCACCTTCTTGCTTCTCAAAGGCAGATTTCATTTTTGTCCTCCAATTGACAATATTGGTCACATCAACTTCTATAAAACTCTGTACATGTGCCGATGTGGCCACGCTGTCTATCATGTGTTTGGACACTAATTTGCCCATGCGTGTCATGGCAATAACCTCATCTCCTTGTGAAGCTTTTACAGGCGGCTGACCAGGTTTGTTGGCTGCCTCAACCGTTTTTTCAACGCCGGAAGCGACCACTGGTTTCTCTTGAGCTACCTCTTCCCGTACGTTAACTGAAGCACTAGGTGCAGATTTTTTAGTAGATACATATGCCAAAATGTCGTTTTTTGTTACGCGACCGTCCTTTCCCGTTCCCGAAATACTTTCCAATTCATCAAATGAAACCCCTTCTTCCTTGGCGATATTCTTTACCAGCGGAGAATAAAAACGCTCCGAACTCGTGTAATCCGGCGTAGGCATACTAATGGCGTCCTGGGCGTTGGACAATGCTTTTTCCGCAGCGGCCACCATTTCCTCTGCTTCCGCTGAATTTTCTTCAACCGTTTCAACAGCCTCAACCTCAGATTCGGGTGCATCACCACTAATTTCTATAATGGCGACAGTTTCACCTACCTTAATCACTGCATCGACATCAAAGCACTTTTCTACCAAAACACCATCCACCTCACTTGGCACTTCACTATCTACCTTATCGGTCGCTATTTCGAAAATAGCTTCGTCCATTTCAATAGTATCTCCAACCCCTTTCAACCATGATGTCAATGTTGCCTCGGCAACACTTTCTCCCATTCGTGGTAGCTTCAATTCAAATTTTGACATATCGATAATCTATAAGTACTTTTAATTGTATTTTTTGCAAAAATAATAAAATTTAAGCCTATTTAGTGATTTTACATCAGTATTGTAAATATTAATTTGTTCTAAAAGACCCTTCAAAAGGGACCCGGTTCAAAATACTCCTGCCTAACGTCACCTCATCTGCATATTCCAACTCATCGCCCACGGCTATTCCTCTTGCAATGGTAGAAGTACGTATTTCCAACCCTTCTAATTGCTTAAAAATATAAAAATTAGTCGTGTCTCCTTCCATCGTAGAACTTAACGCAAATATGAGTTCGTTTATTTCGCCCTCCTTAACTTTCGTTAC
>CAZUIE010000085.1:0-11805 GCA_964620945.1 uncultured Maribacter sp. | reverse complement strand
TAGAACTTAACGCAAATATGAGTTCGTTTATTTCGCCCTCCTTAACTTTCGTTACTAAGGAAGAAATTGTCAAATCTTGGGGGCCAATACCTTCCATAGGAGATATTTTACCGCCCAAAACATGGTACTTACCCCTATACTGACCCGTATTTTCAATCGCCATAACATCACGAATATCCTCCACTACACATACCAGAGAACCATCTCTCTTGTGATTCGCGCAAATCTCACAAAGTTCAGTATCCGAGATATTGTGGCAGTTACTGCAAAAACGCACTGTACTGCGCAATACTGTAAGCGCATTCGACAGTTGCTCCGTCTGCCGCTCCGACTGCTTTAATAAATGTAATACCAAACGCAAGGCCGTACGTTTACCTATGCCCGGTAATTGCGACATTTCATAGACCGCATTTTCCAATAATTTTGAAGAAAACTCCATGCATTTCAGTTTCGGGTAAAATTACGTACTATTTTTACTTTTTGTACTTTGCCCAAAAATAAATTCAAATGACCTCCCTGCATATTCTTTTGCTCATAGGTGGCTATTTTGCCCTCCTTTTGCTTATCTCTTATTTTACAGGTAAAAACGATACTAATGAGGATTTTTTTAAAGCTGGAAAACAGTCTCCTTGGTATTTAGTCGCCTTTGGAATGGTAGGTGCATCACTATCTGGGGTAACCTTTATTTCCGTTCCCGGATGGGTAGACAGCTCTCAGTTCAGCTATCTTCAGGTAGTATTTGGTTATTTTGTAGGTTATTTGATTACAGCCTACGTACTCCTACCCATATATTATAAACAAAACGTAACCTCGATCTATCAATTTTTAGATGACCGTTTTGGATTTGTAAGCTATAAGGTAGGTGCTATTTCATTTTTTGTTTCCCGCGTATTAGGAGCTGCTTTTCGATTATTTTTGGTCGCTATCGTACTGCAACAATTTGTGTTTGATGCATGGAACGTACCCTATGAAATTACGGTAGTACTATCCATTTTACTAATTTGGATTTACACCTTTAAAGGTGGAATCAAAACGATTGTTTGGACCGATACCCTCCAAACCCTATTTATGTTGATTTCGGTCGGATTATCAATTTATTTTATCCTGAACAAGTTAGAATGGACATTTGCCGACTTCCTTGCATCTAAAGAGCTATCCAGTTTTAGCAAAACCATTTTTACAGATGATCTGTTCGCCAAAAATCATTTAATGAAATCCTTTTTGGGAGGGATGTTCGTTACCATCTGCATGACAGGTCTGGACCAGGATATGATGCAAAAAAATCTTACTTGTAGAAACTTGAAGGACGCTCAAAAGAATATGGTTTCCTTCAGCGTAGTGCTCGTTGTTGTCACCTTCGTCTTTATGCTCCTAGGGGCATTACTGTTTATTTATGCGGATAAATATCAAATAGCCATACCACTTATGGACGGACAACCAAAAACCGACCTCCTATTCCCGGAAATAGCCCTCAACAGCGGTCTCGGTATGACAGTTGCCATAACCTTTATGCTTGGCCTTATCGCCGCAGCGTATAGCAGTGCCGATAGCGCATTAACATCACTGACCACTTCTTTTTGTATCGATTTTTTGGGAACGGAGAAGAAATCGGAAAAAGACGCAAAAACCATACGGCAACGTACCCATATTGGAATGAGTGTTTTATTAATACTCGTGGTTATTTCTTTTAAATATATTTTAGACCGCAACGTCATAGACGGACTCCTCACGGTCGCATCCTATACCTACGGACCGCTATTGGGGCTTTTCTCCTTTGGAATATTTACCAAACATCAAGTAAAGGACAACTATGTATGGCTGGTAGCACTCACATCCTTGATCATAATCATAATTCTAGGAAAACTCCCCGTGGACGCCATAGGCGGTTATGAATTTGGCTATGAACTCCTTCCCCTTAATGGTTTATTGACGTTTATTGGGCTTTGGCTGATTAGAAAGAACTAAACCAGCTCAACTATTTTTGGTACCCCGGAACCCATGGTTTTGCTTCTTAGAATTATTTAAACTAAGTAATCTGAAGCGGAATGCTTAGGAATACCATTTTTTCAATCCAACGCCCTCCCCGGTGTATACGGCGCACCAGCGGCCTCTAATTTCGCTTCGTATTGTATTAATTCAGTCGTGTATGCCTTCATATCCGTTTTAAAGCTATTAAAATCCATTTCAGCAATTCGTATATTCTCTTTTTGTGTTTCTGTGGGCAATTGCCTTGTTTCCCAATGTCCGTACGCTACTGAACCTGCTCTGGACATGATGGATGGCTCTGTTGCCTCGTTGAGTTTATTTTTAATGGGATGTCCGTAGAGTCGCTGCCTAAATTCCGCTAATTTGGTTTCCAAGGGTTTTAAACCTGCAAATAACGCTGCGTTTGCCTTGGGCGTTTCCAATAATGCCGCCTTCATATAACGGATACGATTGCCCACCTCCCTTATTTTTGAACTGGCTGCATACATATCTTTCAACAATCCACTAGTGCGTTGCTGAAATTTGGCAACTTCCTTAAAATCGATGTCAGATGGACTATTTGGTGTCGGTTTCAGCTTAAATTGCTGAGGGGTACCTACTTGCCGTAAATCTCCATTCTTTAGCATATACATGGTAACGTTATACATTCCCGGTGCTGCCAAAGGTCCAGCAGCATCGCCAGCCCAAGGCGGAACAAAATCGGGCGTGCTCAAATCAATTGGGTCCGGTGGAGACAGCTTTAAATCCCAGTTGGTGCGGTGTAGCCCCGCTTTGGTCTCCCCTTTGATCCAGCGTACAGGGGTGTTATTTTTATCACTGACCAATAACAAGGTCTGTGGTTTTTCGTCAAGAGCTTCTTCCTGTAAACGATCCCAACCAGGAAATGAAATACTGGTGTTATTTTCTCTAGATTTCTTTTCCGCGGTTTCGCGTTTTTCCTTTAAGGTTTCTGGGATAGTCTCTATGTAGTACGAAAAAACAGCTCCAAAAGGTGGATTATCTGTCGCAAAACTCGTTGTTCCCTGCCCTGGCATTCCTTTGGCCTGCATGGGAACATTAGGTACGTACCACCAAGCATCCCTAACCGGAAAGAGGGTCGACGATTTATTCTCTATGGTCTTCGTTATATTCCTTAATGGCGTATAATCATCTAAAACATAAAAACCGCGACCAAAAGTGGCACCGACCAAGTCGTTGTCCCTTGGATGAAGTTCTAAATCACGAAATGCAATCGTTGGAGCTCCAGCTCCCAGTTTTATCCAATTTACTCCTTTGTTGGGTGAAAAATAGATTCCGTACTCCGTTCCGATAAACAATAGATTTTCGTCCACAGGGTCTTGTTTTAAAACCCATATAATAGTTCCTGCCGGTAAATCGCCAGCGATAGACTTCCAAGAACGTCCCCGGTCCTGACTCATAAAAACATACGGGTTATAATTCCCGAATTTATGGGCGTCGGCAACGGCGAAGACCACATTATCATTATGGCCGGACGCCTCTACGTCATTGATAAAAGACCTCGTAGGAACCTTTGGAAGCAGGGCTGTTTTTCTCCAGTTTTGCCCACCGTCTTCACTTACCTGAACCAGACCATCATCTGATGCCGTGTACAACAAACCTTCCAATAGTGGTGATTCCGATATACCGGTTAACGTTGCGTATTTGGACATAGCTCCCGTATCGTACAAAGCATCGATACTCCATACGCGGTCTATAGTTTCTAATTCATACCTATTAGTGTTGGTGGTTAAGTCGGAACTAATTGCAGTCCATGAATTACCGCGATCATCACTACGCCAAAGTCGTTGCGATCCAAAATAGAGTCGCTTATGATTATGCGGACTGATGAGCACGGGACTATCCCAGTTCCATCGTTCCGGGGCATCGCCGGGTGCAGGTTGTGGCTGAATATTCAGTACTTCCTCCGTTCGTCTATCCAGACGATGCAATAGTCCCTGTTGAATTTCCATGTACACGGTGTTGGAATCTTCTGGGTCAAAAACAGATTCGTAACCATCGGCCCCCAAAGGAACATACCAATCCTGATTTCGAATTCCCTCTGTATTCATGGTGCGCGACGGACCGATCAAGGTACCTAAATCCTGAGCACCACCTACGATATTGTAAAAAGGTTCCTCGTTGTCCAACCCTAATTTATAGAACTGTGAAATAGGCAGGTTTGGAAAATGTCGCCAGGTTGTTCCTTCATCAAAGGACTCATAGAGTCCGCCGTCCGTACCCGAAATTAAATGCTTACCGTTATTGGGGTCTATCCACAAGGCGTGGTTATCACTATGCTTTTCACGACCATTCCCTAAAATACCGAAGGTTTTCCCACCATCACGGGACACTCTGTAAAACACATCCATTTGGTAGATAAGATCAGGGTCTGTGTTGGACACTTCGATTTCTTGATAATAATGTGGACCTGTTCCTCCCGAAATATAACTATTTCGCTTTTCCCAACTTTCGCCCTTATCCATAGACCTATAAAACCCTTTTTCATCGCCATTGGCCTCAATAGTAGCGTATACTAAATTTGGATCAGCCGGTGTAACTGCCAAACCTATTTTACCCATATCGCCCTTAGGCAAACCCAAGCTAATTTTGTTCCAACTTGCTCCATTATCCACAGACTTATAGATTCCGGATTTAGGCCCGCCTGCCAACAAAGACCACGTTTGTCTGCGTCTCTGATACGCAGCGGCATAGAGCACATCTGGATTGGAAGGGTCAAATTCAACATCGGTAACCCCGGTATTTTCATCAATTTGAAGTGTTAGGTCCCAAGTTTTCCCGCCATCTACGCTCCTGTAAAGTCCACGCTCCCCGCCAGAAGACCATAAAGGCCCTTCTGCTGCGACAAAAACAACATCGCTATTTCTAGGGTCTATTAAAATCTTACCAATATGTTCCGATGTTGAAAGACCCATGGATTCCCAGGAAGTACCGCCATTAACACTTTTATACACGCCATCTCCCCATGCCACATGACGTCCACTAACGTTCTCTCCGGTACCCACCCAAACGGTTTCTGGGTTATTGGGGTCTATGGAAACCGTTCCAATCGAATAGGACACTTGATCATCAAAAATTGGTTTAAACGTAATACCGCTATTGGTTGTTTTCCAGACTCCACCGGAACCTACGGCAATATACCATGTACTAAAATCACTTTTATCAATGGCAATATCGGCGATACGACCACCCATGAAAGCAGGACCGATACCGCGCAGTTGCATTCCTGATGCGGCTTTCTTTACCTTTTCTACAGTTGCTGTTTGAGAATAACCATCGTGGCTAGTAAAAAAACAAACAAGCATTAGGATAAAAACGGTGTGAAAATTTCTTTTGAGCATAGGGTATCTGTCTAGGTTGACCTTACGTTTTGAATTTCAAATTTTAAAGCAGTACAATTTAATCAATGTAATCAAGTATTTTACCACACGAGTATCTTTTTTAAGCTAAAACTGACCTAAATTTAGCAACACCAAAGTACAGGCCACTTCATATTCTATTCCGTTCTCCTTGAGTAATTTATAAAATTCAGGGTTCTCGGTACCAGGATTAAAAAGGACTCGTTTGGGATTTAATGCCAAAATAGATTGATAATACGCTCGTTGCCTTATAGCATTTAGATATAGCGTAATGGTATGCGCATGTTGTAAATCATCTAAATTGGTTATAACTTTTACTCCCGCAATGGTACCTTTTCTAAGACCAAATGCCTGGGTAGGAATTCCTTTTCCCTTTAGGCGATGAATAACGATGTTACTGTAACGATTTGGTTTTAAAGAGGCTCCAAAAACTAAGGTGTTTTTCATAATGTTACTAGGTTGTTAAACTTTGATTTGGACTGTAACTATTCAATAAAAAATTCGTCTCTTAGTAGCCGATTAGGAAATAAATCGCCTAAAAAGTAGCATTAAAGCTATTTATGAAAGTTGATAACGCTATATATTTATAGTTAATGGTTAGTGTTTAGTATAGCCTATCAGCTTAGAAACCCAAGCAATTGCTTGGGTTTCGTTTTTATATGACTCACCCAACTTTCGTTAATCATACGTTAAAACCAAGCTTTAACGTAACAAAACGAATTTTAATAAGTCTATTCCAATAAGATTGATATTGATTTTTGCAATAGAATTGGTTGGTTTTTTATTGCAGCTTTTATCAATTTAGAAAACCCGTGGTGCAAACCATGGGTTTTTAAATTACCATTTTACTATAACGCTACCCCATGTAAATCCACTACCAAAAGCAGCTAAAACCACAAGGTCACCCGATTTCACTTTTCCCGATTCCCAAGCCTCTGTCAAGGCTATAGGAATAGATGCGGCAGTAGTATTCCCATATTTCATGATATTGTTAAAAACTTGTTCGTCTGTCAAACCAAATTTCTTTTGGATAAACTGTGATATTCTCAAATTAGCTTGGTGGGGCACCAAAAGGTCTATATCTTTTGGACTTAGCTTATTTTTGTTCAAGCCTTCCATGATTACCTCACTAAAGCGAACTACGGCATTCTTAAACACAAATTGTCCGTTCATATAAGGATAATAAGACTCATCGTTGGGGTCTGCTTCTTCTATAATATCCGTTACCCATCTTTTACCCATTCCAGGAGCTATCAAAGAGAGTTCCTCTGCATGTTGTCCTTCTGAATGCAAGTGCGTAGATAATATACCTTTAGTCGTGTCTTCCTCTCTACTTAATATTGCGGCACCCGCGCCATCACCAAAAATTACGGAAACACCTCTACCTCTAGACGTCATATCCAAACCATGGGAATGCAGTTCGGAACCAATAACCAAGACATTTTTGTACATCCCGCTTTTTATGTACTGGTCCGCAACAGAAATACCATAAACAAAACCAGAACATTGGTTTCGCACGTCTAAGGCACCTACCGTTTTAATTCCCAAATCTCTTTGTACCAATACACCTGGACCTGGAAAATAATAATCTGGACTTAAGGTCGCAAAAACGATAAAATCGATATCATCCTTATCTATTCCCGCACGCTCTATTGCAATTTTTGCTGCCTTTACACCCATCGTGGTCGTAGTATCACCATCTCCCTTTACCACATGGCGCCTTTCCTTTATACCTGTCCGTTCCTGAATCCAAGCATCGTTAGTATCCATAATTTTGGACAAATCGTCGTTGGTAACCACGTTTTCTGGAACGTAATACCCTAAACCTGTTATTTTTGAATTGTACATCTCTTACTTTTTTTTCAATTTCTGATATAGGTATGTAAAACTACTGCTTCATACATATGCTGATGTAAATATAGGACATTATGGGGTATTGAGATAGCCGCTTTATAAAGATCGCAAAGTAGAATATATCATATTGACCTTACAGGTAATAGTGTAGCTATTAATCTATTTTACATTTTGGTTTTTTACGAAATTATATTTCTGTACCTTTTCACTTATTAATCTTATTTAACGTTCTCACATGAAAAAATCGGTTCTATTTTTCACCCTTGTTTTAAGCTATTTTTTAGGTGTTTCACAAGATAATCTAGAATACCAACAACCAACCAAAGACATCCTTGATATGGTAGAAGCCCCATTGGCACCATCTGTACTTATGGACGATAATGGTAATTACATGGTTTTACTTTATCGAGATTATTATAAGACTATAGAAGAGCTTTCCGAGAAAGAATTACGTTTGGCAGGTTTGAGAATAAACCCTAAAACGAACATTGGTAGTAGGACCAACTATTATAACAACATAAAAATTAAGTCGCCAAACAACAAAATGGCAACTGAAGTTAGTGGTCTCCCGGAAAACCCTAGGCTATCCAATTTTAGCTGGTCTCCAGACCAAAGCAAAATTGCGGTAACCAATACTACTAAAAATGGCGTTGAAGTTTGGGTCTTAGATTTAGAAAAAGCTAAGGTAACCAGACTTACTGAGGCAACTGTAAATGCTAATATGAGAGACGTAATCAATTGGTACAAGGATGGGGAAAGCCTTCTCGTTAAAATGTTACCTGCAAATAGAAAAGAACTGATAAATGTATCCGAAGCGGTTCCCATGGGCCCAACAATTTCCTCCAATGATGGCAAAAAAGCCCAAAATAGAACCTATCAAGATTTATTAAAAAATCCTAATGACGAATTCAATTTTGAACAGTTAGCACTTTCCGAGCTTTATAAAGTAAATCTAGATGGCACTAAAACCAAATGGAAAAACGCCGATATGTATACGTCGATTAGTTTTTCTCCAGATGGAGCATATATCATGGTAGTGACAATAGACCGACCTTTTTCCTACCTTGTTCCCTATCGTAGATTCCCTTCTAAAACCAATATCTATTCTAGGGAAGGTGATTTGGTTTCCGAACTTTTAGAGGTGCCATTAATCGAGGATTTACCAAAAGGATTTATGGCTGTACGCATGGGCATGCGCAATATCAGTTGGCGCAACGATAAGCCTGCCAGCATAATTTACGCGCAGGCGCTGGATAGTGGTGATCCGGAAAACCAGGTGGAGTACCGTGATGAAATTTTTGAACTTAAAGCACCTTTTAACAAAAGCGGTGAATCGCTATTGAAGCTCAAAAATAGATATGCAGGCATTCAATGGGGAGATGAAAATACAGCCATTGCCTACGATCGATGGTGGAATACTAGAAATACAAAAACATACCTATTTGACCCTTCGGATAGTACTAAGGAAGTTAAAATTATCTCGGAAAGGAATTATCAAGATGTGTATAGCGACCCAGGCGACTTGGTTACAAAAAGAAACGAATTTGGGCAACCGGTAATTGTTCTGGACAAAAATAAAAATGCATATCTATTAGGTGATGGCTACACAGAAGATGGGCAATTTCCATTTGTGGATAAATTTAACCTGAATAGCTTGGACAAAACAAGAATGTATACTTCTAAGTTAGCGGGGAAAAAGGAAAGTCTTGTTGAATATGATGTAGAAAAAGATAAACTGTTAGTGCGTATTGAATCTCCCAGTGAATATCCTAATTATTACTTTAAAAGCTTAACAAAGCGCAAAGCTCCGCAACAACTTACCGCCTTTGAAAACCCTTTTAAGAGTATACAAGACGTACATAAGGAGGTAATTACCTACACCCGCGAAGATGGTTTGGAACTCACAGGTACTTTATACTTACCTGTAGGATATGACAAAACTAAAAAAGAGAAAAAACCGATGATTTTATGGGCGTATCCTAGAGAATATAAGGATAAGAACAGTGCATCCCAAAACACACAAAATCCAAATGAATTTACGTATCCGTTCTGGGGTTCTCCTATTTATTGGGTTACCCAAGGCTATGTCGTTTTAGATGACGCCGCTTTCCCCATTATAGGTGAAAAAGATGAACAACCAAACGACAGTTTTAGAACCCAATTGGTTTCCAATGCCAAAGCGGCCATAGATGCCGTTGATAATTTAGGATATATCGATACAAAAAAAGTTGCTGTAGGCGGCCACAGTTATGGTGCTTTTATGGTGGCTAATTTATTGTCGCATTCCAATCTTTTTGCAGCAGGAATTGCCCGTAGCGGTGCATACAATAGAACTTTAACACCATTTGGCTTCCAAAGCGAAGAACGCAATTATTGGGAGGCGCCTGAGGTTTACAATACCATGTCACCATTTATGCACGCGGATAAAATGAAAACGCCCTTATTATTGGTGCATGGGGAAGCCGACAATAATTCTGGAACATATCCCATGCAAAGTGAGCGTTATTTTAATGCTCTAAAAGGATTAGGAGCAACAGTACGTCTGGTAATGTTACCGAAAGAAAGTCATGGATACCGTGCCAAGGAGAGTGTACTGCACCTACTTTGGGAACAAGACCAGTGGTTATCAAAATATGTAAAACAAGAGGAAGAACCAATACTTCCTAAGGTAGAAACCATTAAAAACGACTAAAGAAAAAACCAAACGATTAGCGATTAATTAAGATGTTTCCGAAAGTTATTAATGTCAACATTAGCCTTCAAATCATGAAGCAGATTATACAGTCCAAAAAAGGTTCTATTCATATATAAAAAGTGCTTAGAACCTCGGTTGCCGTTCATTTTTCGAATTTCTTTATCCGAAGAAAATCGTTCACCCAAATCGGCGATTTTCGTCCAAAATTCGGCATTCCCAAAATCAAAGGTTTCTGCATGAAACGGTGAGGTAAAAAGACTTAACATTTCGTAAAACAAACCTTTAAAAAATTTTATCTCAGCTGGAGTATCCGTCGAAATCAGAATCTCCAAATCGTACAATGTTTGGGTGAATATCTTGTCGTTGGAGATATTCTCTGGTTTGGCCAACTCAAAATAAGGCGTGTAAAAGGAGTCTGGCACTTCCTTTATACAACCAAAGTCAATCGCTATAAGCTCTTCTTGATTATTAACTAAAAAATTACCGGGATGCGGATCTGCATGCACCTTTCGCAAGCCATGAATTTGATACATGTAAAAATCCCATAGGGTTTGTCCCAATTTGTTTCCCAGCTCCCTAGAAAATGATGTTTTTGTAAATTCTCCCAAATGTAAACCTGACATCCAGTCCATGGTAATGATTTTCTCACTGGATAATTCTGGATAATATTGAGGAAACTTTAAGTTCTCTATCTTGTTACAAGCTTCTGTAATTTCTTGACTTTGGTCTATTTCCAATAAATAATTGGTTTCCTCAACCAATTTATCCTCGACTTCTTTAAAATATTTGTCAGAGTCTTTGCCCTTGATGTTAAACATTCTAAGAGCAATCGGTTTTACCAAAGCCAAATCACTACTAATACTTTGTGCCACACCTGGATACTGAATCTTTACGGCCAATTCCTTTCCGTCTTTGGTCGCTTTATGAACCTGACCAATACTGGCAGCATTTATAGAATCCTTGGCAAAGGAATCATACACTTCCTCCGGATATTTTCCCAAATATTTTTTGAATGTCTTACGCACTAAAGGTGCTGAGAGTGGTGGAACTGAAAACTGAGAAAGCGAAAATTTTTCTACATAAGCATTAGGAAGTAGATTTTTTTCCATGCTCAACATCTGTGCAACTTTTAATGCACTTCCCTTTAAACTTTTCAAGCCATCGTAAATATCGGATGCGTTGTCCTCGTTCAACTCATCTTTAGTGGTCTCGGAATTCACTAGTTTTTTACCGTAATATTTGGCATAGTTACCACCAATTTTTACGCCTGTCTTTACAAGCTTGCTCGCTCTTTCAATTTTTCCAGTAGGTATTTTATCTAGTGTTTTCAATAAATTTGGGACTCAAACGTTAGGCAAATGATTCTTTGTATAGGAACTTTCCAAAATCCAAAATGTTCTCTAAAGGTGTATTGTCGAATACGTCAAAAATCGTGTTTACAGATTTTTCTATGGCCATATCGGTCTTTTCAAAACGAGCGGAATCATCTTTGGTCCAAAACCTAAGGATAAACACAAACTGCAACCAAGCCCCTTCCGAAAAGAGCTGGGGATTGTGTTTTGTTATTTTTAAGTTCTTATCGGCATTGCCATCCTCAATGAGCTCTTTTGCAAACTGTTTAATGTTTTTTCTTAACCCTTTTAGCTGACCCATGTTTTTCATCTGATTCTTTTCTTGCTCCAGAACAAATAGCACATAACTACGATTTAAGGTCAGTACCTCAAAAAATGTAAAAAAGAAAGTCAGCATCTTGTCCTTATTGCTAAAGCTATCAAAATCCTTGTTCTTTTCCATTACTTCCATGGTGTTCTCAAAAAATTGTTCCCAGATGCCTCTTTGCAAAGAATCTAGGGAGCCATAAAAAAGATAAAAATCCTCTTCTTTTATTTCGGC
>CAZUIE010000084.1:0-15992 GCA_964620945.1 uncultured Maribacter sp. | reverse complement strand
TTGATATAAAAGCAGAGAAAGGTGCATATTTCTCGGTAGCTAGGTTACAGCTTGAACACCAAGAAGAAAAACAATGGGCGCTGATTGCTGATGTGAATAAAAGCTCAGCAAAAGTAATTAGTCTTTCAGAAGAAATTAAAGCTAACAATAAGCTTTGGGAGGCGGTTTTTGATGATGTGGCGTTAGGAACGAAAAATCTTCTAAAGCTTACCAATGCCTCAGATGGTAAACAGCTGACATCAGACCAGCAGATGAACACGAGACATTACTCCAATGTTTTGTTCAATATTATGCGAGGCGGAATTTTTGATGACAACTACACCATTGAAAAGAATGATTTTATCACCTATATATCTAAAGCCAATAAAAACGTATTTGCCAAAAACAAGTCGCTTTTAAATGGTTTGTCTGAGAAGTTCACACATAAAGAACTAAAGCGGATTGCCTTGCAAGGCAATGATGCCGATTTCCGCAGATTGTGTTTAGAATACTTGCCTTTAAAGTTTAGCAGAAGACATGGAGATCCTAGCAGACCCTGGAACAAGTTTTCAATAAACACCACCACAGAGGATGGTGAAAAGATTCTGGATTATGAGGGTAATTGGCGCGATATTTTTCAAAACTGGGAAGCGTTAGCACATTCTTATCCTGAATTTATTGATAGCATGATTCATAAATTCTTGAACGCTACTACTTTTGATGGGTATAACCCGTATCGTGTAACCAAAGATGGATTTGATTGGGAAACCATTGAGCCAGACGATCCATGGTCATATATCGGTTATTGGGGTGATCATCAAATCATATACTTATTAAAATTCTTGGAGTTTAGTGAGAATCATTATCCCGGAAATTTGACTAAATATTTTAACGAAAAAATATTTGTCTATGCGAATGTGCCTTACAAGATAAAGGATTATAAGGCTATTTTAGAAAATCCAAAGGATACTATTCTTTTTGATGAACATATTGATGCTCAAATTCGTGAGGAACGACTGGAAATAGGTGCCGATGCGGCCTTATTGAAAAACAAGGCTGGGTCCATTTATAAGGTGAATCTACTTGAAAAATTATTGGCTACCGTTTTGGCAAAGGTATCCAATTTTATTCCTGAAGGAGGAATTTGGATGAATACCCAAAGACCGGAATGGAATGACGCCAACAACGCATTAGTGGGCAACGGGGTTTCTATGGTAACCCTAAATTATTTGAGAAGGTTTTTGACCTTTTTTCAAAAAATTGTTAAAGATATGCCGGAGGTAGATTATAACATCTCTGAAGAACTGGTTGTATTTTTTAATGAGGTATGTCTAACCCTAAATACAAATTCACATATTCTCTCTGCAGAAATTTCTAATGCTGATAGAAAGAAAGTAATGGATGGTTTAGGTTTAGCCGGAAGTAACTACAGAGAAATAATTTACCAAAATGGTTTTGCAAAACAGATAAAATCGCTTGCAAAAGCTGATTTACAGCAATTTATTAAAGTCACATTAACATATTTGGACCATAGTATTGAAGCAAATAGGCGCTCCGATAATCTTTATCATGCTTATAACTTGATGACGGTTGATAATGATTCGGAAGTTTCAATATCCTATTTGTCAGAGATGTTAGAAGGTCAGGTAGCAGCATTAAGTTCTGGTTTTGTTTCGAGTACGGCCTCCTTAGAATTATTAGATGGTTTAAAAAGTAGTGCCTTATTTAGAGCTGATCAGTATAGTTATTTGCTTTATCCTAATAAGGAATTAGCTAAGTTTATTAATAAAAATAATATTCCATCTGAAAGGCTAGAGCATTCGGAATTGGTTCAAAAGCTTGTAAAGCAGGCTAATTCAAAGATTGTGGAACAAGATGTTAAAGGTACTTTTCATTTTAATGGTTCTTTTAACAATGCTGAAAGTTTAAAAAAAGCCCTTAGTAATTTGCCAGAAAGTGAATATGGAGAATTAGTTGAAAAAGATACCGATTTACTACTAGCAATATTTGAGGAAATTTTTAATCATAAGTCGTTTACAGGGCGGTCAGGCACCTTCTTTGGTTATGAAGGTTTGGGTTCTATATATTGGCATATGGTCTCTAAGTTACTGTTGGCAGTGCAAGAGACTTGTTTACGCGCTATAGAGCAGGAAGAAAGTGAAGAAATCATAGGGAGGTTATTAGAACACTATTACGAAATCAATGAAGGAATCGGGGTTCATAAATCACCTGAGTTATATGGTGCCTTTTCAACAGACCCCTATTCCCATACCCCAGCTGGAAAAGGGGCACAACAACCTGGAATGACTGGCCAAGTAAAGGAGGATATTCTAAGTAGGTTTGGTGAACTAGGTGTTTTTGTCAAACAAGGGCAGTTACAATTTAGTCCTGTTTTATTGAAAAAAACAGAGTTTATTGAGGAGCCTTCAGTCTTTAACTGTATCAATGTTAGTGGTGAAGACGTTCAGATAGACGTACCTAAAAATGCGTTAGCGTACACCTATTGTCAAGTACCCATAATCTATAAACTATCAGATCGAAAAGAAATTAAAGTGGTGTTTAATGATAAAACTGAAAAAGTCTTTAAAAGCCTTGAATTGGATTTAGAAACATCAAGTTTACTCTTTCAGCGAACGAATAAAATTAGTCGCATCGAAGTTGAGCTAGACAATATTGTCAGATAATAAGGAAATTAAAATTCTTAAAAATCAAATAACAAGTTTTTAGTATGCACTAATCAAAAGTAAGATTTCAAAAAATCAATGATTGTAGATAGAAACATAACTGCAGAAGATATTCTAGGTAATCCAGATTATTTAGCTATTTCCTATGGGGGATATAGGGAGAAGTCTAGAGATATACAACCTACAATTCCACAGCTTAAGGAGGATATGAAAATCTTAAGCGCCATGGGTATCAAGATTTTGAGAACGTATAATGTACAGTTGCAACAAGCCTCAAATGTATTGATTGCGATTAACGAACTCAATAAAGAGAACCCTTCTTTTGAAATGTATGTGATGCTTGGTGCTTGGATTGATTGTGAAAATGCATGGACCGGGCATGAACCTAACCATGAAGCTGAAAGTAGGCAAAATGAAGGGGAAATTGAGCGAGCGGCAGAATTGGCCAAAAAGTATCCAGAGATTGTTAAGATTATAGCAGTAGGTAATGAAGCCATGGTGCATTGGGCCACCAATTATTTTGTTCGGCCAAACGTGATTCTGAAATATGTTAATTATTTACAAGATTTAAAAAAGGAGGGCAGACTTCCAAAAGATTTGTGGATTACAAGTTCCGATGATTTTTCGTCTTGGGGTGGTGGCGACCCTGTATATCGAACTAAAGATTTAATCGAATTGGTGAAGGCAGTTGATTATATCTCTATGCATACTTATCCAATGCACAATTCCCATTATAATCCAGATTTTTGGTTGGTGCCTGAGACCGAGGCTAATTTTTCAAATAAACAAAAAATTGAATCAGGTATGGAACGGGCCCTGGAATTTGCCACAAAGCAATACAAAGGTGTTTCGGACTTTGTCAAAAGCTTAGGAGTACAAAAACCTGTACATATTGGGGAAACAGGTTGGGCAACAACGTCTAATGGGCCTTATGGGGCTGATGGATCTAAAGCCGCTGATGAATATAAGTCAGGAAAATACTATAGACTGATAAGAGAATGGAGCAAAGAAGCTCAGGTTTCTTGTTTTTATTTCGAAGCGTTCGATGAACAATGGAAAGATGCAGGGAATCCCATGGGTTCTGAAAACCATTTTGGCTTAATTAACCTAAAAGGTGAGGCCAAATACGCTATTTGGAATTTGGTGGATGAAGGTAGGTTTGAAGGATTAACTAGAGACGGAATGGCGATAAAAAAAACGTTTGATGGTCAAAGAGAAGATTTATTGTTGGAGGCTTTGATTCCTCCATTAGCGGTTAAATAATATTCTAAATATAGAGTGATGAAAAATTATTTTTCAATAATACGAATTTGTGCCACGATATTGCTGACTAGTGCTATCATGTCTTGTAACGAGGTTAAAAAGAAAAATGTGAAAGAAGAGGTTTCAAGGAAAGAAGTTTCAGCAAAAGATATTTTAGGGAATCCTGAGTATCAAGCGATGTCTTATGGGGGGTACAGGTATGCAGATCATAGCATAGAGCCAACGATGGAAGAGCTTAAAGAAGATATGAAAATCTTACACGCAATGGGTATCAGAATGTTGCGTACGTATAAATTACTTAAACCACAGGCTACTAATCTGGTCAAGGTCATAAGCGATATCAAAAAAGAAGACCCTGACTTTGAAATGTATGTAATGTTAGGGGCTTGGGTTGACTGTAAAAATTCATTTGGTTCGGGAGATGGTCCACCAGAGCACAACAAGGAAAATGAAGAAAATGATGCCGAAATTGCTAGAGCCGTGGTGCTTGCAAACAAGTATCCGGATATCGTAAAAGTAATTGCCGTTGGCAATGAAGCTATGGTAAAATGGGCGGCAAGCTATTATGTGGAACCTTGGATTATTTTAAAATGGGTAAATCACCTTCAAGACTTAAAGCAGAAAGGTGAACTGCCCAAAGATTTATGGATTACGAGTTCTGATAATTTTGCGTCTTGGGGAGGCGGTGGTGAGGAATACCATATTGATGATTTGAATCAATTGATCAAAGCAGTGGATTTTATTTCTATGCATACCTATCCGATGCATGATACCCATTACCAACCAGAGTTTTGGTTAAATGGAGAAGGTCTTGAAGGAAAGACCGACATGGAAAAAATAGATATTTCTATGTTAAGAGCTAAAGACTATGCGATGATGCAATATGACAATGTGAAGAAGTATATGGAGAGTTTAGGGGTAAACAAACCGATCCATATTGGAGAGACAGGTTGGGCTAGTTTTTCTGCAGGGCAATATGGACCTGATGGTTCAAGAGCCTGTGACGAGTATAAAGAAGCATTGTATTATAATCATATGAGGGATTGGACGAACGAAGCAGGTATGTCTTGTTTTTATTTTGAAGGCTTTGACGAACCCTGGAAAGGTGGTGAAAACCCCGGAAATTCAGAAAAACATTTTGGATTGTTTACTGTAGATGGGAAAGCAAAATATGCGCTTTGGGATGAAGTTGATAAAGGTACATTTAAGGGATTGACCAGAAATGGAAACCCTATAACGAAAACATACAATGGAGATAAAGATGTAATGATGAAAAATGTATTAGTTGCTCCAACGTCTGTTCCGGTTCAACAAACCCATTAATAGAATTAATGAAGTTTTTTAAAATCAATATAATCTGTCTTTTTTTAGTTGTTATGAGCTGTAAGGAAACAAGTAAGCAAGAAAACGATGATTTGCATATTGATGTATATGAAACTTCTGCTAATGGTAATAAACTAACAAAGCTTACTGCATTCGAAAAAGCAGATAGTTCAGTTGAGATTACATTGAATCCAAAACAGAAATTTCAGACTATTACCGGTTTTGGAGGGGCATTTACAGAGTCTTCTGCTTATCTGCTAAATAAAATGGGAAAAGAGAATCGCAAGAAAATTATCGACGCATATTTTAGTCATGATGGTGCGCACTATTCTTTAACAAGAACGCATATGAACTCATGTGATTTCTCTATTTCTAATTATTCGTATTCACCTGTTGAAGGTGATAAAGATCTTGAGCATTTTACTATTGAAGAAGATCAAGATGATCTGATTCCATTTATAAAGGATGCCATGGCAGCGTCTACAGATGGATTTAAAATATTTGGTTCCCCTTGGACAGCAGCTCCTTGGATGAAAGACAATAACGATTGGGTAGGAGGTAAATTATTACCTGAATATTACGATACGTGGGCATTATTTTTTTCAAAATACGTAGATGCTTATAAAGCAGAAGGTATCGATATTTGGGGTTTTACTGTTGAAAATGAACCTTTGGGGAATGGTAATAATTGGGAAAGTATGCATTATACACCTGATGAAATGACCAATTTCGTACAGAATTATTTGGGCCCAAAACTAGAAGCAGATGGAAAGGGAGACCTTAAAATTTTAGGGTATGACCAAAATAGAGAGCATCTTAAAGAGTGGGTAGATTCGCAATATGAGAATGAAGAAACCTCAAAATATTTCGATGGTACCGCCATTCACTGGTATGCAAGTACGTTTGAGGTGTTTCCGGAAGAATTGCAATATGCTCATCAAAAGGCACCGGATAAACTTTTAATTCAATCAGAAGCATGTATCGATGCGCAAGTGCCTAAATGGGAAGATGATGCTTGGTATTGGCAAAAAGAAGCAACGGATTGGGGTTGGGATTGGGCACCTGAAAAAGATAAATACTTGCATCCAAAGTACGCTCCGGTCAATCGCTATGCAAGAGACATTATTGGCTGCCTGAATAACTGGGTTGACGGATGGGTAGATTGGAATATGGTTTTGGATAGGCAAGGAGGTCCAAATTGGTTTAAGAATTGGTGCGTGGCACCGGTTATCGTAGACCCAGAAAACGACGGGGTGTATTTCACGCCTATCTATTATGTCATGGCCCACTTTAGTAAATATATTAGACCTGGTGCCGTACGTATCGGGGTGACTTCTTCACATAACGATCTAATGGTTACGGCAGCTCAAAATCCGGATACGAGTATAGCCGTTGTGGTATTCAATGAAGCGGACGAAGCCAAAACGCTAAGTCTGAATTTAAAAGGAGTGACCAAAACTGTTCAAATTAGTGGCCACGCCATTCAATCGATTGTATTAAAATAACTTGAAAGAGAACCAACTAAACTAAAAATTATGAGTCAAGTAAAAACACTTCCTAAAGATAAAGTCCCGGTAGGGCAAAAAGCTGCCTTTGGGGCTGGCCATTTTATACTTAATATTTTGCCGGGAACACTGGGCGTTTTTATTCAGTTTTTTCTATTGACAGCATGGGGTGTAGATCCCTTATGGGCCGGTCTTTTGGGAGGTTTACCAAGAATATTTGACTCGATAACAGACCCTATTATGGGTTTTATTTCTGACAATACAACATCAAAATGGGGGCGAAGAAGACCTTACATTTTTACAGGGGCCATTATAAGTGGAATACTATTCTTTTTGATGTGGCAGATAGATGACAATGCCTCCCAAACATATATTATCTGGCACGTAATGGTGCTTCAGATTTTATTCCTAATTGGTAACACGATGTTTGCTACACCACTAGTAGGTTTAGGCTATGAAATGACATCGGATTATAACGAGCGTACACGTTTAATGGCGTTTTCTAACACTATGGGTCAAATTGCTTGGATGATTGTGCCTTGGTTATACGTCATTATTCCAGACACGGAG
The DNA here is from genome assembly GCA_964620945.1 of uncultured Maribacter sp. Lineage (GTDB taxonomy): Bacteria > Bacteroidota > Bacteroidia > Flavobacteriales > Flavobacteriaceae > Maribacter. The sequence continues at coordinate 8,668 of CAZUIE010000084.1, read as the reverse complement.
ACATTTAATACCCAGACCGAAGGTGTGCGGACCATGGCGCTTATTGTAGGTGCCATGTGTATTGTTTTTGGGATTCTACCGGCTATCTTTTGTAAAGGAATAGATTCTTCCCATATGCAGGGACGTAAAAAAATTAATTTCAAAACACTGGCGTCCAACATGAAAGATTTATGGGCAGGGATAAAACAGGTTTCTAAAAATAAACCTTTTATGAAGTTGTGTGGAGCCACTTTTTTAGTTTTTAATGGCTTCCAGCTTGTAGCGGCATTTGGTGTTTTTATCATTGTATTTTATATGTATAGCGGCAGTTATGAAATGGCAGGTACTTGGCCAGCCTGGTTTAATACTATAAATGCAATGATTACAGCATTTTTGGTTATTCCGATTATATCAAAGATGGCGGATAAATGGGGAAAGAAAAATGCTTTTATTATCTCTACCTTTTTATCAATAGTTGGATATTTAGGTAAATGGTGGGGCTTTGATAAAGAATTGAACAGTAAATTTAATGATACGGCTATGGGCGAAAGCTTAACCTCAGGTCTTGGTTCTTTATTTGAATTTTTAAACCCAATTTTGGATAATATAGGGATGTCTTGGTTTACCATTGACCCAGGAAATGATATACCTTGGCTTATCTTCGTGCCAATTCCTCTCTTTGCCTTTGGAATGGGAGGTTTATTTACGTTGATGATGTCCATGACAGCAGATGTTTGCGATTTAGATGAATTAGAAAATGGTATGCCAAGGAAAGAAGGTACTTTTGGGGCCATATACTGGTTGATGGTTAAAATTGGGCAATCCATTGCACTTGTATTGGGAGGATTAATTTTGAAGATTGTAGGTTTTGACCCTAATATTACCGAACAAACTTTGGAAACCATGAATAATCTTAGAATAGCTGATATACTGGTTCCATCAGCTACTGCCGCACTTGCTATATGGGTGATGTGGAAATATAGTCTTTCAGAGGATAGAGCGAAAGAAATTAAGGAGGAGTTAGTTAAACGAAGAGGAGAATTATAATTAAAAGATAAAATACTTACTATGTCATTTAGAAACGAAGATTATCATTTATATACCGGGGTTGATTTCACCGAACACTCGGGAATTGATTTTAGTACATATTCATTAGAACAGTTAAAGAAACTTTGGAAAGCTACCCTTAATAAAGGCTTACATGGCATATGCTTTAGTATGTATGAAGATGGCCAAGAACCTGGTGATGTTATTACTGAAGATCAAGTTGAACGGAGAATAAAAATATTAAAGCCTTATTCTAAATGGGTACGTTCGTTTTCATGTATTGAAGGTAATGAGCATATTCCAAGAATTGCAAGCAAACATGGTATGAAGACTTTAGTTGGTGCATGGTTGGGCGATGATAAAGAAGACAATGAAAAGGAAATAGAAGGTTTAATTAAATTGGCTCAGGAGGGGTGCGTGGATATAGCTGCCGTGGGTAATGAGGTGTTATACAGAAATGATTTATCCTTAGAAGAGCTTTTGGGTTATATCCGACGTGTTAAAGAGGCATTGCCTCATATTCCAGTGGGCTACGTTGATGCATATTATGAATTTTCAACCCACCCAGAATTGGTGGATGTCAGTGATGTTATCTTAAGTAATTGTTACCCCTATTGGGAGGGTTGCCATATTGATGGTTCGTTGGCCCATATGCAGCAAATGTATGGGCAGGTCACAGATGCGGCCCAAGGTAAACAAGTTATCATTACCGAGACAGGTTGGCCTAGTGAAGGAGGAGGTTTAAGAGGTGCGCATGCATCAGCGGAAAATGCCATGAAGTATTTCATCAATACCCAAGTATGGGCAGAAAAAGCAAATATTGAGGTATTCTATTTCTCTTCTTTTGACGAGTCCTGGAAAACAGGTGATGAGGGCGATGTAGGTGCGTATTGGGGCTTATGGGATAAAAACGAAAAGCTGAAATTCTAACCAAATTAGCAGAATGGTACTGGCCCGATTACAGTACTGGTAAAACTATACTACAATGCTAATGTGGTAATTTGGGTTTTAATAAACCGTACACAAAGGTCCCTGCCATGGCTGCAATAATTACAATAATCATTGGGAAAAACCCTGCACCCAATAAAATATACATAGGTCCTGGACAAGCTCCTGCCAATGCCCAACCAAGCCCAAAAATTGTACCACCAAGAATATAGCGAGTAAAACTTTTATCTTTTGGAGCAACAGTAATTGCCTTACCTTCTACACTGTTGATTTTATATTTTTTAATCAAAAATATACCAACCACACCAATAAGGACAGCCGATCCAATGATACCATACATATGAAAAGATTGAAATTTGAACATCTCATAAATTCGGTACCAGGATACCGCTTCTGATTTTACAAGAACAATACCAAAAAATATACCTGCGAAAAGGAATTTTAAAAATTTCATACTTAAAATATTAAAGGAAGAATAAAATGGGTCATTACCAGACCTCCAATAAAAAATCCGATAACAGCGATTAGCGAAGGTAGTTGCAAGTTGCTTAGGCCGGAAATGGCGTGTCCAGATGTACATCCGCCGGCATATCTAGTGCCAAAACCTACCAAAAAACCTGCTACAATCAATATGAACATCCCTTTTAGGCTTAAAACCGCATCCCAGCTATAGATTTCATTAGGTAATAGTGTTTCACCGGCCTGTGTAAAATTCATACTGGCCAGGTCGGAAACGGTTTCCGGATTCAGTGCAATTATCGAACCATCTGAAAGAAATGTGGTTGAAATAAAGCCACCAATCATAGCACCTACGACAACCGTTAAATTCCATTTTTGTGCTCTCCAATCAAACTTAAAGAACTCTGCATATTTTCCGGCACCCGATATGGTACAAAAAGTTCTAAGATTAGATGACATCCCAAAGGTCTTTCCAAAATAAAGTAAGAGCAATAGCACGATTGCGATAAGGGGACCGGAGACGTACCACGGCCAAGGTTTTAAAAGAATATCCATTATTTTTTATTCTATGTTGCGCCAGAAGCTGTATTTAAGTATTGCATGATAACCGTAGTATCACTTTCAAAAATAAAACCCCTCTCAAGGAAGGGTTTTTAAGTTATATATCAAATCTAAATCTAGCTTTACCACTAGTTTATAACTGTATGACGTCCATCGTATTATTATACTAATGGAACACCATTTAATCGTTTTTCAATTTTCTTCTTCTTTTCTGTAACGCGTTTCATTACGTCCATTAAGTTAGCGTCTTTTGTTTCTTTATAGATTTCGTTGATGCTTAAAATTAATTTTTTAGCTTCCCTTGAAGCCTCAACTCTGTCACTAGTTGACATGTTGCTCATTTTTCGTCCTACGAACTCGTCTGCGTGTTCTAGTAAATCCATTACTTCTTTTTTTTCAAAGTTAACATAAAAATCAAATTACGCAATTCTTTGTCAATTGTATGTTGTTATGACCTTATTAGATTAATGTATTTATGAATAATTTAACTTTACGCTCCCGTTTAGACAACTAGCAGCCTCGCTCATTTCCAATTTTTCCACAGCAGTAAGGTGCTTTATTAAGACCGATTGGATTCCTTTTGAAACGATGGTTAAAAATAGCGACCTAAAATGGAATTAAGGGAGTATTAAAATAAGGATTTCAATTCCTCCAAAAGGCTACTTTTTTTTAAGTTTTTGTAACATCTTTTTCATTAATACACTAGCGCTAATACGTCCTTTTTCCTTTATAAAGTCCCTAGGGGTGTTATCACCTATTTCAAAAACTAAGGCTTCCGCCCCGTAAGCTGCAAAAAAGTAATTGCGAGAAACAGTAGTAGGTTCTATTTCGTCATTGGGTTTTATATTGGGGTCATAGCCATCGATTTGGTTCTTGATTTCATCTAGCCAATCAGTAACAAGACCGGGCATATTGCCTTGTAATTTAGGGTCAACCGTGTAATAGATATCGTCCCAAGTTGAATGAAAATCAATACCAAAATAGAACTTTCCTTCCGTTTCCTTAACCTTATTTTCCATAAATGCCTTTACCGCCTGTGTTTCCGGTTGGTTAAAATTGGCCCAATCTCTATTAAGGTCTATTCCGCCTGCATTATGGCGCCAGTGGCCATTATCCACTCCATCAGGGTTCATGAGTGGAATAACGTATGTCGTAAACTTTTTTCTGAATTTTCGCCCAAGTTTTGTGTCCGATGCAAGGTTTTCAACAAAAGCCTTCATCGCTAGATACCCAGTAACTTCTGGTGGGTGTTGTCTGGAAATAACGATAAGCATGTTTTTGGATTTTTGATTTCCAATGGACAACATGTTCAAGTCTCTGCCTTCTTTACTTTTTCCAATACTATTCTTTTGAACATAAGGCTTTTGGGACAAGCTGTCCGTCCAGCTGGAAATCCGACTTGAGGTTTCGAGTTCTTGACCTGATATCCAAAGGGTATCAGGACCAACCTCCAATCTCATTTGAATTTTAGTTGGGAGAGAACCCGGTCCAAAATCCGCATCGCCCTTTTCAAACTCTGTGTAGTTAACGGAATCTAGCGAAGACCACTGTACTCCATTCCTACTAAGTCTTGGATAATAACGATGTTTAGACGTCTCTTGGTAGGTCAGGACTATATCTATGGCTTGCTTTTTAGAGGCCCATGCTTTAAAGGAGTACCATGGACTCATATTTATCGGAGTATTTTCAGAAGTAATTAAAGCTGTGTAGGTACTGTCATTATTTTTTAGCATTCCATTAAGTCTGGCGCCTTCAAAGTCATTTGAAAAAATAACATCAGAATTCCTAAAGGTGAAATTGCCTTTCCACTGCTGTTGCGTTGGTTTGGATTCTGTGGCTACACGCTCAATAGGTGGTTGTCCTTGGAATTTTGGGGTTTGTGCATCAATACGGAATAGGGTTAAAACACTTAGGACAAAGAGAATATTTTTCATTTCAAGAAGGCTTATTACTAAAAATAGCGATGATTTTACCCATTGGTTAAGGGTCTGTATCTAGATCGTGATCACTATGTTTTGAGCTAATATAACGCAAAGAAATGGGTTTTGATAATTGAGGAAGTATGATGGTAACCCTTATTTTCAAATTTTTTAGGTTTGATTAGGGAAGTCCATACTAAAAGTAAAACAGTAGGCTGAAAGGAAATAATTTTACTTATATCGCCTTTGATAATCAGTGGATAGGTTAGATGCGAAATGTGCATGGTATGGGTAGCCCTTACAAGTTTTCGTTAAGGCCGTTCTGATTCTACTATCGGTTTTTCAGGCTTGAAGTAGTTAGCTATAACGAATTTCATATCAGCTATTCGGGCTATTTGGTGTTGATTTGAAATGGAATGATTTAATCAGCTTTGATGTAGTTAATATCCAAATAATAAAGCCCAACTAAAATTTAGTGGGGCTTTATTAATACCTGCGGTTGTGATTCAACCGAAATCATTGTAATAATATTTTAATCTATAGTAAAATAGTGGGCAATTTTAGGTGTATTTGCTAAACCATCTTAACCGGTCCTTTCTGGGTTAGTCAAATGGGAAACCGGTAGAAACTCTAAAAATGAATGCATAGAGTACTACGGCAAACATGATAAAACTAAACCAAGCGAAAAATTTGAAATACCGCTGTGCTATAAAGTTACCGAGGTTTCTGAATCCCTCCCTATAAATTTCTTTAATAAGTAGTAATGTTTTCATTGGGAATATCTTTTTTGTTTACTACAAATCTAGAATCAACTTTTGGCAATTTTGTAAGTTTTTGACTAACGGTTAAATACCTAGGTTAACTTGTAAGTTGTATCGTTGATTAGATTAAAATAATCGATAAAGCTTAGGTTGTGAATATGTTCAAAAGTGCTGAGGTTAAGGTTAAGATCGATGAACTACCAAGCTATATTATTCTAGAATAGAAGGAATTTGCATATTACTTTCTGATCTCTGTTTAGTTAGCATTATACGATAGTAGTGCTTATTTGGTGCGAATATACTGCGCTAACAATATTTAGTAATGTAATGCGTATTTGTTTCTTAACTGTGTATAGAAATGGGATTGGGTATAGGAAGTATACTAGAGGCAAAGAACATCATTGATTATTTATGCGCTCAAGTTACCTTGCTTGTTACTATGGGCAAAGAAAGCTTGTGCATACCTAGAATTTTTCAGAAAGACGATTGCTAAAATGAATAGTTGCTTCATAATTATTTAGAATTTCAGTGAAATTTAGACCAAATATCCAGCGTATCGTATCGGTACAAAAGTAAAACAGACTGTACTAGAAATTGACGCGGCGAAAACAGGAAGTTTATCGATGGGATTTTAGGACGGTCATTTTTTTACGTTTATGTAAAAGATAGTTGGAAGGATAAAACATTAATCGTAATATTGCAATAAATTAATAAAAGAAAAAATGGGATTGGCCAAAACCGAAATGTTTACCAACCGACAAAATGAAATTGCCTTGTTCGCCAAGGTGTTTGGGCATCCTGCCAGAGTAGCTATTTTACAGCAACTTTTTAAAATAGATGCTTGTTACTGCGGAGATCTGGTGGATGAAATCGGATTGGCACAGCCGACCATTTCACAACATTTGAAAGAACTGAAACATCTTGGTCTGATTAAAGGAAGTGTTGAAGGAACAAGCGTATGTTATTGTATAGATAAAGAAAACTGGACAGCCATGAAAGAACTGATGTCGGACTTTTTGAATCAAGACCTTCCCACGAACGAGGATTGTTGTTAAAAAATTTAAATACATTAATCGTATTATTGCGATTAATAAAACTTAAAATAGAAGATTACCTATGAAACTCTCAGAAATTAAATCAAAATTAAATCAATTGGAAACCATTGCCTTTCAGCTACCGGACGGTACCTTGGTGCCCAATCACTTTCATGTTACTGAAGTAGGCAAAGTCACAAAACACTTTATTGATTGTGGCGGAACAGTGCGTAATGAAGAAGTTGTGAATTTCCAACTTTGGAATGCGAACGATTATGACCATAGGTTGCATCCTGAAAAATTGACTAAAATCATTGAACTTTCAGAGAAAGTTTTGGGCATGGAAGATTTGGAAATCGAAGTCGAGTATCAGTCAGAAACCATTGGGAAGTTCGGACTTGATTTTGACGGGCAACATTTCTTATTGACCACAAAACAAACGGATTGTCTGGCAAAAGACCAATGTGGTATTCCTACTGAAAAACCGAGGGTAAAACTATCCGATGTAACTAATGAACCCTGCTACGCTCCGGATGGGAATTGCTGTTAAATAAATAAATCTCAAGAAAATGATTACAGCACAAATAAGCTTATTTCAAGAAATAGATAACCAAGTAAAGAATTTAAAGCCCGAAACGATTTCTGATGAACGCAAAGCTCTTTTGCGACCGCTTATAGCATTTATTCAGGAAAAAGTTTCAAATAAGCAAGAAATCCGTATCAACTTCATTTGCACCCATAATTCACGAAGAAGCCATCTTTCACAAGTTTGGGCACAAGCCTTGGCCTACCATTTCAATATAAAAAATGTGAACTGTTATTCAGGAGGCACGGAGAGCACGGCACTTTTCCCATTGGCGGCGGAAACCTTGCGTAATTCAGGTTTTAAAATCAAAACGCTTTCCAAGGACGATAATCCAATTTACAGCATTAAATATACTGACAACGAACACCCCGTCATTGGATTTTCAAAAAAACTGGATGATGACTTTAACCCAAAATCCCAATTTGCAGCAATAATGACCTGTGATTCGGCAAATGAAGCATGCCCTTTTGTTCCAGGAGCCGAAAAACGAATTCCCATAACTTTTGAAGATCCAAAGGTTTTTGACAATACACCGCAGCAAGCGGATAAATACAACGAAAGAAGTCTGCAAATTGCAACCGAACTGTTTTATGTATTCTCACAAATAAACTCCTAAAAATGGCTACCAAAAAATTAAGCTTTCTTGACAGAAACCTGACCCTATGGATATTTGTCGCTATGGCTATTGGAGTGGGACTTGGATATTTTATTCCAACATTTCCCGACATCATAAATTCGTTTAATAGTGGAACAACCAATATACCAATCGCTATTGGTTTGATTTTAATGATGTATCCGCCTTTGGCGAAAGTGAACTACGCCTTGTTGCCCAAGGTTTTCCGTAATACAAAAATCCTTTCGATTTCACTTATTCTCAATTGGATAATCGGTCCCGTTTTAATGTTCATTTTGGCAATAACGTTCTTGCGAGATTATCCTGAATATATGGTCGGACTCATTTTGATTGGTCTAGCTCGTTGTATAGCCATGGTCTTGGTTTGGAACGATCTTGCCGAAGGTAGTAGCGAATACGGTGCCGGATTAGTAGCGTTAAACAGTATTTTTCAAGTTTTTGCCTATAGCTTCTATGCTTGGATTTTTATAACCGTACTTCCACCATATTTCGGTTTTGAGGGAGCTATCGTTGATATTTCAATAGGAACGATTGCTGAAAGCGTAGCTATTTATTTGGGTATCCCGTTTTTGATGGGCATTTTAACCCGATTGTTTTTAGTAAAACTTAAAGGCGAGGAATGGTATACTACTAAATTTATTCCGGCTATTTCGCCATTGACATTGATCGCGCTGTTATTTACCATTGTAGTGATGTTCTCGTTAAAAGGGGAATTGATTGTCGAAATACCCATGGATGTA
>CAZUIE010000083.1:8538-16031 GCA_964620945.1 uncultured Maribacter sp. | reverse complement strand
ATGTACCCTATTTCGTCCCAACACGATTCCATATTTGGAATAAGGTTGCCTTCTTGGATTTGTTGATGATAGATATCGAAAAGTATTTTACAAGATGGTGAATCGACTGCCTTACAAATTTCATAGGCTTGTGGAGATTCGGTCAGGAAAAGTCCGGGATGGTTCATAAAATTGAGTGGTTCAAGTACCATGGTAATGTTGTGTGGTTCCAAGAGTGCGGAAGCCTGCTTAAGCGATTCTACTACATTTGCGGTCTGGTATCCCATATTTAACCGAAGGTCTACATGACCTGGAACTACAGTCATCCATTTTGCATTCACTCGTTTGGCTACTTCTATAGATGCTTTAATATCGCTAAGAAACTCTTCTCTTTTGGTAGTGTCCCCAGAAGCTAGGTTCGGCTCTTTCCAATAAATTTGGTGCGCCACAAATACACCCATTTCCAAACCTCTATTTTGCATGGTCTGTGCCATCCTTTTTTGCAAGGTAGTATCGCGGTCTTTCATGCCATTATCTTCAAATGCTGTAAAGCCTTGGTCGGCCATGAAGTTTAATTGGTCTATGGGGTCCTCACCTGCAAGATTTTTAAACATGCCCAGATGTGGGGCATACTTTAGGTTGAAGCTGTGCTCCATGTTTTTATATTTAGCGGTTTGCGCAAATGAAAAAGCCCCGCCAAGCGAAATTGTACCGCTGGTCAGGACCGTTTTTTGTATAAAACTTCTTCTTTTCATGGATTTACCATTACGTATTGACAGCCTAGGAATTAACAATTTTGAGCGGTACGCCTACAATCAAATTTTCGTTACAAGGACCAAGCTTTTCCTCCGGTGAGTTCCTGTACTTCTCCACAACCTATATATTCTCCTGGAACCGGAAGGTATGCCAATACTTCTTCACCAACATACTCAGAGGTTTTATACCCCCAAATGGCCAAGCCTCTTAGATTATTTGCAAAAGCAAATCTAGAAACACCATCCTCAAGGTTGGCTTCTTTCCCTTCGGCCATTGCTTCGTTATAAGCGTTGATTTTATCCATGTATAAAACTTGGTCATCCTTGGTTACTTTTAGCGACGAAGCCAAGACAGGTTCCATGTTTTCTGCAGTAAGGTCCTCTATTTTTTCGATACTATTATCTGCCAAGGCTTTGTCCATAAATTTTGACATCGACATTATTAGAAAATCTTGTTGCTCTTTCTCCATGACTTCTTTGGCAAAACGGTCAATAAATACATCTACTTGTACTTCAGAGGCAGAAGGCGTATCTGTTTTAGGCAAGATAATATCTACTAATTTTGTAAGAACCGCGCCTTGCTCTTTTGTAAAAAATTCCGGTGTCCAAGTGATAGCGGGTTCTGTTTTGCAACTTTGAACCAAACTGATTAGCGTAGGAGTGGCCACAGTATATCCTAAGGCCAACCCCATATTTTTAAGTGCTTTTCTTCTATCCATTATATGTTTCCTTTTTTAAGTTGATTTACGGCATGGTCGGCAGCTCTTGCCGTAAACGCCATGTAGGTTAATGATGGATTTACGCAACTGGCCGACGTCATAAAAGAACCATCGGTCACATAAACATTAGGGACATCATGTAGCGCGTTGTTCCCGTTCAATACAGAAGTTCTGCGGTCCCGCCCCATGCGTGCAGTTCCCATTTCATGTATGCCTAGGCCTAAAGCTCCTGGATTATCGCGCGGTGTAACATCTCTTAGTCCGGCAGCTTCTAGCATAGCCACGGCAGATTCCTTCATGTCCTCTCGCATTTTCCATTCATTCTCTTTAAACTCCGCATCGAACGTTGCAGTGGGTAGCCCCCATTGGTCCAATTTATCATAATCTAAGGTGAAACGATTGTCTTGGTAAGGGAGTACCTCGCCAAAACCACCAATACCAAATTGCCAACCTCCTGGTTTTAGGATATTTTCTTTTAAATCTGTACCATAGGCAAGTTCGGCCACTGTATCTTCCCAATTGCCCCTAGATGCACCACCCTGGTACCCAAAACCTCTTATATAGTCTCTTTTCTTTGAATCTGTTCCAAGATTTCTAAATCTTGGAATGTATACACCATTAGGTTTTCTTCCTTTATAATATTTATCCTCGAAACCATCAAACTTACCAGAAGCACCAACACCTAGATGGTGGTCCATGATATTACGTCCCAGTTGGTCCGAGTCGTTACCCATTCCGTTAGGAAAACGGTCAGATTTTGATTGCATCAAAATAGAGGTAGAAGCAATGGCGGAAGCACAAAGGAAGATTACCTTGGCCTTAAATTCGAATGTTTCTTTCGTAACCCTGTCGATCACTTTTACACCGGTCGCTTTTTTGGTGTCCGCATCGTACATAATTTCGTGTACAATGGAATCTGGTCTCAGAGTCAGGTTTCCAGTTCGTTCTGCCGCTGGCAAAGTTGAAGAAAGACTACTAAAATAGGCGCCAAAAGGGCAACCCCTTATACATCTATTTCTAAACTGACATTTACTTCGACCATCAAATTGTTTGTCTCCTGTTAGGTGAGCTACACGACCTGCAGTTACCGCACGGCCGTCAAATTTTTCTGCTACTTTCTCTCTAAAATGTTGTTCTAAGCAATTAAGTTCCATCATTGGTAACAAATTGCCATCTGGATGTTGTGGTATCCCTAAGTTTTCACCACTTACTCCAATATAGGCCTCCACTTTGTCGTACCAAGGGGCAATATCCTTGTACCTTACAGGCCAGTCTACCGCTATACCATCCTTTTTGTTGGCTTCAAAATCCATTTCGTTCCAACGGTAGCTATGTCTCCCCCATTGTAAAGACCTTCCTCCTACATGGTAACCACGCATCCAGTCAAACCGTTTGGTCTCATTATAGGGATGTTCCAAATCATTTACGAACCACATGCTACTAGCTTGCTTAGTGGTATATCCGGTTCTACTCTGTTTTGGTTGTTTTTCTAATATTTCTTTTGTGATATCCCCAGCATTCGGAAAATCCCAAGGGTCTTTATTTGCCGTTTCGTAATCTTCGATATGCGTAACCATTCTGCCTCGCTCAAGAACCAAGGTCTTTAATCCTTTTTCGCATAATTCCTTCGCGGCCCAGCCTCCGCTAATGCCGGTTCCTACCACAATGGCGTCATAGGATTCCTGTTCTTCGTTGTAATAAAATTTATTCATAGGGATTGTTTATTTCCTAAATTTATTAAATATAAAATTAATTCAATACATTTAAAGCTTATTCTTAATGGACATTGTTTGCAGATTGTAGTTATATTTTTTAATAATCTTTAAATAAATCGTTCATTAGAAGGATACATTTTAAACAAATCAATAATGAAATATTTTTACGTATGAGAACAAATTTTTCTATTAAAAAATCAATAACTCTTTGCACTGCATTTGTTTTTCTAGCAACCTATTCTTGCAAGGAAGCAAAAGAAAGTAAGGAGGAACAATCTGAAGAAATTACTTTAGAGGCTAATACGGAACCCTTTTTTGACCTTTCGTTGGCACAATGGTCAATCCATAAAATGATACGTAATGATAGTGTAGATCCTTATACATTTGCAGAAAAATCGAAGGAATGGGGTTTTACAGGATTAGAATATGTGAGTCAACTTTATAATCCTGAGTTGTCAGATGCCAATTACTCGGAAGAGGCAATGGCAGCATTTGTCGCCAAAAGTAATGCGGAGGCCAAAAAGCACGGGATGAAAAATGTCCTTATCATGATAGATGGGCAGGGTAACCTTGCTGCCGATGATGAAGCAGAGCGAAACGAAACCGTAGAAAAGCATAAAAAATGGGTAGATGCCGCCGCTGCAATGGGCTGCCATGCCATTAGAGTAAACCTTAACGGAAGTTCTGACCCAGACATTTGGAAAAAGAATTCTGTAGACGGCCTAACTAAGTTAGGAACGTATGCCAAGACAAAAAATATCAATGTTTTGGTCGAGAATCATGGAGGATTATCTTCTAACGGCGCCCTACATGCAGAGGTTATGGAAACGACCAATATGGATAACGTGGGCACGCTTCCGGATTTTGGTAATTTCTGTATCACAAGAAAACCCGATAGTTGGGATTGTGAAGTAGAGTACGACAAATACAAAGGAGTAAAAGAGCTAATGCCCTATGCCAAAGCTGTAAGTGCCAAGAGCAACAACTTTGATGACCAAGGTTATGATACCGGAATAGATTATGTGAGAATGATACAAATGGTAAAGGATGCCGGGTACACCGGATTCATTGGAGTGGAGTATGAAGGGAGCGAATTAAGCGAAGAAGAAGGTATTATAGCCACTCGTGATTTATTACTAAAGGCGAACCAAGAAATTAAATAACCAAAAAGCCACAGTGTTATGAAGCCTTTTTTTAATGAGTTATTCGATTACAATTTTTATTGTAATAAGAAGATTATTGAGCACTGTGCCGGTTTGGATAAAACTTTGGACAAGTCAGAGGAATTATTTAGTCACTTGTTGAACGCCCATCATATTTGGAACGCAAGAATTGTAGGAAAAGTGCCTGATTTTAAGTTGTGGCAAAGACATTCTATAAAGGATTGGGAGGACATTCATTATGAGAACCAACGCAACTCTTTTGAAATCTGCACGAATGCCGAGGACTTTGAAAAACGTATAGATTATGATAATTCTGAAGGGCGGTTGTTTACCAACACCCTTCAGGACATGCTTTTTCATATCATTAACCATTCTACCAACCATCGTGGGCAAATTGCGACGGATTTTAGAAATAATGGGGTAGAGCCTATTGTTCTAGATTATGTGAATTATAAACGATAAAACGCTTTTATGAGCTTTGGAGTACGGGTACAGCTATGTATAATGATGTTCTTGGAGTTTTTTATTTGGGGCGGATGGTTCGTGACCCTAGGTACTTTTTTAGGTAATAACATTAACGCAACAGATGGGGAAATAGCACTTGCTTTTTCAACACAATCATGGGGAGCCATTTTGGCTCCTTTTATTGTTGGTATTATAGCCGACAGATACTTTAACGCCGAAAAAATATTGGGAATCCTACATTTGGGAGGTGCTTTGTTATTGTATTTAATGTACGGTACCGATGATTTTAACTTGTTTTACCCTTATGTTCTTGGATATATGATTCTATATATGCCAACACTGGCCTTGGTGAATTCTGTTTCTTTCAATCAAATGAAAAATCCGGCAAAGGAGTTTTCTTTGGTAAGGGTTTTTGGGACTTTAGGTTGGGTCATTGCCGGTCTATTAATTAGTTACTTTTTTAGTTGGGATTCTGAATCTGGCATACGCGAAGGTTTGCTTAAAAATACGTTTTTGATGACGGCAATTGCATCTGCCTTACTTGGATTTTTTAGTTTTACCCTACCAAAAACACCACCAAAGGCAGTAGCCAGAAATCAGAAACCAAGTATAAAGGAACTATTGGGTTTAGATGCTTTGGAATTATTTAATGATCGTAATTTTTTGATATTCTTTATCTCTTCTATTTTAATCTGTATTCCTTTGGCTTTTTATTACCAAAATGCTAATCCTTTTTTAGTAGAGATAGGGATGGAGAACCCTACAGGTAAAATGACCTTGGGACAAATTTCCGAGATTCTTTTTATGCTATTGCTTCCTTACTTTTTCACAAAATTCGGTTTTAAGAAAACCATTTTGGCAGCTATGTTGGCGTGGGTAGTCCGTTATGCGTTATTTGCTTATGGAGATGTAGGTGAGCTTGGTTTTATGCTCATCATAGGTATCGCGCTACATGGTATATGTTACGACTTTTTCTTTGTTTCCGGGCAAATATATACGGATAGCAAAGCGGGAGAAAAATACAAGAGTTCGGCACAGGGTTTAATTACATTGGCAACCTACGGCATTGGTATGTTAATAGGTTTTTGGATAGCGGGTAAAATTTCCGACAGTTATCTACTAAGTGATGGTTCTCATCTTTGGGAGACCATTTGGTTATATCCGGCCGGCTTTGCCCTATTTGTTATGGTTGTTTTTGCCTTGTTTTTCAAACCAGAAAAAATCGACTATAAACCTTAATTTTTTATATACATCGAAAGTTTTTACATTTAACGTTTACCTCTAATTGGGAAATATATTTCCTAGTTATTTGGGACTTATTTTGAAAATAATTTATACTAATTTTAATACGATTACAAGATGCCGAAGAAAATACGACTAGGAATTTTAGGAGGTGGAGGAGATTCTCTTATTGGGGTTTTACATAGAGTAGCATCTCATATAAACGACAACTATCAAATAACCGGAGCGGTATTCAATGTAGATTTTGAAGAGAACAAAGCGTTTGCAGCCGAGATAGATGTGCCGCTAAACCGCATCTATAAAGATTTTGATACGTTAATCGTTGAAGAAATGAAACTTCCAAAAGAAGAGCGTATTCAAGTATGTTCCGTGCTTACCCCTAATTTTTTACACTTCCCCATGGCCAAAAAATTGTTGGACAATGGTTTTCATGTCATCTGCGAAAAGCCAATGACCACCACCTTGGAAGAAGCTAAAATTTTACAACAAGCCCATGAGAAAGCAGGTACTGTTTTTGCCCTAACCCATACGTATACAGGTTACCCTATGGTACGCCAAATGCGTGAAATGATTAAGGAAGGAGCGCTTGGCAAAATCCACAAGGTAGATGCCAGGTATTATCAAGGATGGATAAATACGATTATACATGATAAGGACAAGCGGAACTCCGTTTGGCGTTTGGACCCTAAAAAAGCAGGAATCAGTTCCTGTATGGGCGATATTGGCGTTCATGCGTTTAACATGGTAGAATATACAACTGGTTTAAAAGTGAAGTCTTTGTTATGTGATTTCAATTACCTCTATGAGGATAATCAAATGGATGTAGACGGTACGGTACTTATACGTATGGGAGACCACGTTAAGGGGGTTATTCGAGGAAGTCAAGTAGCAACTGGTGAGGAAAACGGACTCGCCATTGCCATTTATGGTGAAAAAGGAGCATTTAGATGGGAGCAGGAAAAGCCAAATTTTCTATATAAAATGAGCGATACGGAGCCCACTCAGGTCTACAAACCAGGACACGCCTATAATTCTGAACTGTCTTTGGATGGTACCAAACTGCCTGCCGGCCACCCAGAAGGCATTTTTGATTCTATGGCAAATATTTACTTAGGAGCGGCACGCGCCATACGTGGTGAAAAATATAATGACGGTGAATTCCCCACCATGACTGACGGTGTCCGTGGTATGGATTTCATTGAATCTACGGTTAGATCGCACAAAGAGGGTAATACATGGGTCGCATTGCAGGATTAGATTAATGATTTTTAAAATAGAAGAGCTGGAAAGTTTATATTTCCAGCTCTTTTATTTAACTGCCTTTCCTTAACGAAATAATCGATACAAATCATTGATGCTTTGATACTTGCACTAGTAAATACTTAGGAACAAAAGCAGTTTCCTTCTAAACTTCAATAGGCTATTTTATAATTTCCTTTTTTGTCTGCAACTCGT
>CAZUIE010000083.1:0-8438 GCA_964620945.1 uncultured Maribacter sp. | reverse complement strand
TCCTTCTAAACTTCAATAGGCTATTTTATAATTTCCTTTTTTGTCTGCAACTCGTATAAGTAAGTTGTTGCTCCGTATTATTTATCCGTTCAGGATTAATAAAGTATTTTTCGTAATTTTTATTTGACCACTACTAAATTTTTAATACCAATTCAACCTTAATTTATATTAAAAATTATTCCTTACTTGAACTAAGAAATTTTCAGGTTCCCAAAATATTATTCATTTTCTAATTAACGGATATAAAAGTAATGATTACGGTCTCATAACTAATAATATAAGGCCTATGGGGTCTTGAAATCTAGGTTAAAACACACGTTCAAACTCCTCAAAAACAATAATCATACTATCCCGAGGAACACGCTCAAAAGCTTCTAGTTCCTTAGTGTAGTAGTCCCAATGTGTTTTTCTCCAGTGAGCCAAGGATTTGTCGCCTTCACCTTCCAAAGCCGCATGTGCCTCGGAAATATTAAAGTATGGGAGCAGCTGTACTCCGGTTATTCTAATGATACATTGTGCTTCCTCTGCCCAATTGGTAACAACTAAAAAGTCCCCAATTTTTGGGAGCGATTCTTTCCTGTATTGCAGTCCTAAAAGGGAATGTGAGGTTGCTTTTTTTATCCCTTTTACCACCAAGTCGGCTATTGCGTTGGCATCTTTTTCATTATCCCCGAAAATGGTTGTTTTAGGTGCTTCATGAAAGGCATGTTCTAAGTGTTTATCCAAATAATCTCCCCACATATTTCTAGCAGAAGCATTCTCCATATGGTCTATTGTTACAATTTCAATCTTAAAATATAATGCAATATAAAGGAGTACCCTATGGTATGCCCTAATATTCGGTATATGACGTCCTATTAATGTTCAAATAAGCATTTTTAAGCAAACACTCCTTTCTTCAATTGTTCTGAAGCATGGTCTGCTGCCCTTGCCGTAAACGCCATATAGGTTAAGGAAGGGTTTACACAGCTCGATGAACTCATAAAAGCACCGTCCGTAACATATACATTAGATACGGCATGCACTTGGTTGTGTTCGTTCAACACCGAGGTTTTTGGATTACGCCCCATTCTGGCGCCTCCCATTTCGTGTATACCAAGTCCAGGTCCAGAGGATTCTTCGTAGGGCTGTACATCTTTAAATCCCGCAGCTTCGAACATAGCAACGATTTCCATTTTAATATCCTTTCGCATATTGTATTCGTTTTCCTTAAACTCTACATCAAACTCCAGTTGAGGTAGGCCCCATTTATCTTTTTCCGTCTCACTAAGGAGCACTCTGTTGTCATCATAGGGGAGGAACTCACCAAAACCGGTAACGCCAATTTGCCACGAGCCCGGTTTAAGAATTTTATCCTTTAGCGTTTTACCATAACCCATTTCAGCAATTGATTCCGACCAATCTTGCCTACTTGCCGTACCTTGGTACCCAAAGCCCCGTAAATAACCTTCGCGTTTTGTTTTTTCGTCTAAGTTTACAAATCTTGGAATATAGAAGCCGTTAGCCCTTCGTCCTTTGTAATATTTATCTAAGTACCCATCTACTTTTGCAGTTGCGCCCAGTTTGTAGTGATGATCCATGATGCCGCGTCCCAGGGCGTCCGAATCATTGCCCATTCCATTGGGAAAACGTTCAGATTTGGATTGTAATAGAATTCCAACCGATGCCATCGCCGACGCACAAAGGAAAATGACCTTCGCCTTAAATTCTAACTTTTTATTAGTTTCTGCATCTATAACGCGTACCCCCGTGGCTTTCTCTGTTTTATCATCGTAGATGATTTCATGTACGATGGAATTGGCCCTCAAGGTCATATTCCCAGTGCGTTCCGCAGCAGGTAAGGTGACGGAATTACTGCTAAAATAGCCTCCAAAGGGGCAGCCTCTTGAGCATCGATTTCTATTTTGACAAACCCCGCGTCCCTCAAAGGAAGCATTGGGGTCGGTTATATGTGCTGCACGTCCTATGGTAACCAATCTACCATCATCAAATTTCTCTGAAGTTTTCGTTTTAAAATCTTTTTCTACACAATTGAGCGCCATTGGAGGTTGAAATTTACCATCCGGAAGTTGTTTTAATCCTAAATTTTGACCACTTACACCAATATATTCTTCGATTTTATCATACCAAGGAGAAATATCTTTATATCTTATTGGCCAATCTACGCCAATACCCTCTTTCTTATTAGCTTCAAAATCAATATCGCTCCATCTGTAGCTTTGTCTACCCCAGGTAAGGGAGCGTCCGCCAACTTGGTAGCCTCGAATCCAATCAAATCGTTTTTTTTCTACATACGGATGCTCTAGGTCGTTAACGAAGAAATGTTTGTTGTCTGCTTTGGGTGCCCAATTCACTCTGGTTTGTACATGCTGTTGCTTCTTTTCTTCCACAGATAATTCCCCTTTTAATGGCATATCCCAAGGGTCATCGTTCATAGTTGGGTAATCTTCGATATGCTTAACCATCCTGCCGCGTTCCAAAACCAATGTTTTAAGACCTTTTTCGCATAGCTCTTTGGCAGCCCAACCACCACTGATACCAGTGCCAACGACAATAGCATCATATTGCTCGTTTTGATTCATTCTATATTTTTTGTGGATTTCTTATGGTATTTCCTATATTTATGTCCTAACATGTTAAGAGCATATAAAGTGAATTTTTAATCCTAAATATAGGGTTAAATTCTTAAAATAATGACAAACGTATTAAGTTCAATTAACGCTTTAAAATGAAGACAATTAAAGGACCCGCTGTATTTTTAGCACAATTTGTAGATAGTAAGGCACCGTTTAATTCTCTGGACGGTATGTGTAAATGGGCATCGGATTTGGGCTATAAGGGTATTCAGATCCCAACGTGGGAACACTTCTTAATCGATTTGGACAAGGCTGCCGAAAGTCAGGCGTATTGTGATGAGCTAAAAGGAAAAGTAAATTCCTATGGACTGGAGATAACAGAACTTTCTACGCATTTGCAAGGACAGTTGGTTGCTGTAAATCCCGCTTACGATCTCATGTTCGATAGTTTTGCACCGGAAGCGGTAAGAAACAATCCTAAGGCGAGAACGGAATGGGCCGTAGAAACTGTAAAGAAAGCAGCTACGGCGAGTAGGCGCTTAGGTATTTCTGCCCATGCTACTTTTTCTGGTGCCTTACTCTGGCATACTGCCCATCCTTGGCCACAACGTCCTGCCGGATTGGTAGAAATGGGTTTTGAAGAATTGGCAAAAAGATGGCTCCCTATTTTAAATCACTTTGATAAAGAAGGGGTAGATGTTTGTTATGAAATACATCCAGGAGAGGATCTTCATGATGGTGATACCTTTGAGCGTTTTCTCAAAGCAACGGGTAACCATGAGCGCGTTAATATTTTATACGACCCTAGTCACTTTGTGCTACAGCAATTAGACTATATTGCTTACATAGACCATTACCATGAGTTTATAAAATCTTTTCATGTAAAAGATTCAGAATTTAATCCAACAGGTAAGAAAGGTTCATTTGGCGGTTATAATGATTGGGGAGATAGGGCTGGCCGGTATCGTTCCTTGGGTGATGGCCAAATAGATTTTAAAACTATTTTTTCCAAGCTTACCCAATATGGCTGTGATGTTTGGGCGGTAATGGAATGGGAATGTTGCATTAAAAGCCCGGAGCAGGGCGCACGCGAAGGGGCTATTTTTATTCAAGACCATATTATCGAAGCTACAGAAAAAACCTTTGATGATTTTGCCGGAGGAGATATTGATAAGGATATGTTGAAGAAAATACTGGGAATTTAAGACCCGGAGCTTTTCCATTTCCTTGAGTAGAACAAAACAGAGAAGAAATACTATTATTTTATACTGATTCAAAATCAGTTTTTACAACGATAACCTTTATATAATCAATTACAAATTCCAATTACTTTACGCAGTAATCTAAAAAACTTGAGTGATGAAAAAAACAATAATCTTAACGGCGGCTGTAGTGCTGGCATTTAGTTGCAAGGAAAACCCAAAGAAAACGTCTACCTCCGAAACAACTGAAATAGCAGAAGAAACGACAGCTGCAGTTGCCCAAAATGAATGGACCACATTATCTTTAGACCATTGGCAGGCTTTTAAAGGCGGGGAATTGCCCAGCTTTTGGAAAGAAGAGAATGAAGCCATTGTTTTTTATCCACCTACGGCAGAGGAGCGAAAAAAACCTGATGGCGGTCGCCAGTCTTTTAATATCGTGACCAAAAAAGAGTACACCAATTTTGTGCTTTCTTTGGAGTGGAAAATTTCCGATACGGGCAATAGTGGCATTATGTGGGGTGTAAGTGAGGATGATAAATTTGGTGAACCCTACCAGACAGGATTGGAGATTCAACTATTGGATAATGATAAACATCCAGATGCAAAAAACGGACCTACACGTCAAGCTGGTGCCCTCTATGACTTGGTGCCTCCACCTAGCGATGTAACGAAACCAGTCGGGGAATGGAATACAGCGGTAATTACCGTTAACCACGATACAAACGAAGGAACCTCTGTCCTTAATGGTGTAGAAGTGGCTAAATTTCCGGTGAACGGGGAAGCGCTGCAAACGTTGTTAAAGGGTTCTAAGTTCGACGGATGGGACGGGTTTGGAACATATAAAACAGGGAAAATTGCATTACAAGATCACGGAGATGTTGTGTCTTTTCGTAACATTAAAATTAAAAAATTGTAGGATGAAAAAACTAATGCTTTTTTTGTTGGTTTTAAGTATCACTTCTTGTAACGAGAGGGTTAAACCGGAAGTATCGGATGAAAAACAAGTACCTATGTCCAATGTGATTATACATAAGGAGTATAGTGGTGCAGAACCTACCGAACCAGAGGGAACCGAGTTTTATGAACCTAAAGTACCCGTAGTAAAACCAAGTATTAACGGTTCTGCTCCAAGTGATGCCATTGTTTTGTTTGATGGCACTTCATTGGACGCTTGGATGCATACCCAGGATAGTACAGCTGTTAAATGGAATTTAAACGATGACGGTAGCATGACGGTGAAGGATAAAACAGGTAATATTCAGACCAAACAAAACTTCGGTGATGTACAATTGCATTTGGAATGGAGTTCTCCTGCCGAGGTGCAGCGAGATGGTCAAAACAGGGCTAATAGTGGGGTCTTTCTGAATGGACTTTATGAAGTACAGATTTTGGATAATAACGATAATCCCACTTATGTAAACGGACAGGTGGGCTCTATCTACAAGCAGCATACTCCACTGGCTATGGCATCGGTTCCCTCTGGGGAATGGAACACCTACGATATCATCTATCGTTCTCCAGAGTTTAATAATGCAGGGGAGAAGATAAAGTCCGGTACGATAACCGTATTGCACAATGGAATCCTGATTCAGGATGATGCTGAATTAAAAGGGACCACGCCATATATCGGGTGGCCTAAAAATCCCGCACATGGAAAAGGGCCGTTAATGCTACAGGACCATCAGGATAATAGTAGGGTAAGCTACAGGAATATTTGGATACGAGAGCTATAAGATGGAGGTTGGTGAGTTTTTAGAGGCTAATTTTAATGGAATCTTAATAACCCTTCTCGGGTGGATTTACATGAGGTTTCCCCCAAAACGCATTAACCAACTGTATGGATATCGCACCAGAAGAAGTATGGCCAATCAAAAAATTTGGGACTTTGCCAATTTACTAGGGGCTAAAATGATATTTTATCTTGGTTTGGCGCTTTTGACTTTAGGAACGATTTTGTACTTTTTCTTACCTGTTGAACACATTTTCTTGATAACCATTTTTACTTTGCTTTTTGGGTTGGGTGTAGGATTCTATTGGTGCGAAACACAGCTTAATAAGCGTTTTGATAAAAATGGCAATCCCAAAAAGCACCCCTCTTAATTTGGCTATCTTTAACAAGTTTTAAAATGCAATTATGATTCAATCCATGACTGGATTCGGGAAGCATGTAGTACAGCTTCCTACAAAAAAAATAACGATAGAAATCAAATCACTCAACAGTAAGAGTATTGATCTTAACGCCCGTATGCCATCGAGTTATCGCGAGAAGGAACTGGAGGTGCGAAAGCTTATCGCCAATTCGCTGCAACGTGGTAAGGTAGATTTTAACCTGTATATAGAGTTGACCGCAAATGAAACATCAACACAGGTAAACGAAATTGCGGTTCGCCAGTACATGAAGCAACTAAAGGCTATTGCGGACGGCGATGAGCTAAAACTGTTAGAAATGGCATTGCGTTTTCCCGATGCTATGAAAACCGATAAGGAAGATATAGATGAAGAAGAATATGCCGAGATTTTAAAAGCGTTACAAGGAGCTCTTGTCGAAATCAACACTTTTAGATCTGAGGAAGGCAGTGTTTTAGAAAAAGATTTTTTGGAGCGCATAGCCTCCTTACAAAAACTATTGGCCAATGTGTTAAAAATGGATCCCGAAAGACAAGCAACTATTAGGGAACGTTTGGAAAAAGCAGTACAGGATGTAAAAGCAGAAGTAGACGCCAACCGGTTTGAACAAGAACTGATTTATTATTTGGAGAAATACGATATTACCGAGGAAAAAGTTCGCTTGGCAAATCACCTCGATTTTTTTACCAAGACCCTGCAGTCCGAACAAAGTAACGGTAAAAAGTTAGGATTTATTTCTCAAGAGATAGGTCGTGAAATAAACACCATTGGTTCAAAGGCCAACTATGCGCCAATGCAACAATTGGTGGTTCAGATGAAGGACGAACTGGAAAAAATTAAAGAGCAGATGTTGAACGTGCTGTAGTGATAACAGATTTAGAACTTAGGTAATAAAAGATAATGGCATAAGTTACTCATTTACAAATACATATCATACGTTATAAGACTATAAATATGAAGGGTGGTAAACTTATAATTTTCTCGGCTCCGTCCGGTAGTGGTAAAACCACTATTGTTAGGCATCTGTTAGAACAGCCGGACCTGAACTTGGCATTTTCCGTATCTGCAACTTCCAGACCTAGAAGAGGTAAGGAAAAGAACAAGGAACACTATTATTTTATGTCGGTTTCCGAGTTTAAGAACCACATAAAGAATAATGATTTTTTAGAGTGGGAAGAAGTGTATCGGGATAATTTTTACGGTACTTTAAAGAGTGAGGTAGAGCGGTTATGGT
Organism: uncultured Maribacter sp.; assembly: GCA_964620945.1. Classification (GTDB taxonomy): domain Bacteria; phylum Bacteroidota; class Bacteroidia; order Flavobacteriales; family Flavobacteriaceae; genus Maribacter. Next base: position 1,296 of record CAZUIE010000083.1, on the reverse strand, counting down.
CCGAGGGTAAAAATGTAATTTTTGATATTGATGTTGCAGGTGGATTACGTATTAAAAAGAAATTTCCGGAACAGACTTTAGCTGTATTTGTAAAACCACCAAGTATAGACGAACTTAAAATTCGATTAAAAAAGCGCAGTACCGAGAGCGACGATAAAATCAATATGCGCATTGCGAAAGCCTCTGTAGAATTGGCAACAGCGCCCCAATTCGATAAAATTATCAAGAATTACGATTTGGATATTGCCCTAAAGGAAGCTGAAGAATTAGTTGCCAATTTTATTGGCATTCCACAATAAGGAATAGAAATGAAGAAGGTAGGTCTTTATTTTGGAACGTTTAATCCCATACACATTGGCCATATGATTATTGCAAATCATATGGTGGAGTTTTCGGACTTGGATGAAGTTTGGTTTATTGTAACCCCTCAAAGTCCTTTTAAGGTAAAGAAATCTCTTTTAGACAATAATCATAGATACCAAATGGTATTGGAAGCCACCCAGGACTATCCGAAACTAAAGCCAAGTACGATTGAATTTAACTTGCCGCAGCCTAATTATACCATAAATACCCTAGCGCACTTATCTGAAAGGTATCCAAACGGACATCAGTTTGGTTTAATTATGGGTGAGGACAATCTAAAGAGTTTTCATAAATGGAAGAATTACGAAGTAATTTTAGAGCATTATAATCTTTTTGTCTACCCTAGAATCTCAGATGGTAAAATAGAACATCGTTTTAAAGGTCATTCAAGTATTCATAGGGTAAATGCTCCTATCATGGAAATTTCATCCACCTTTATACGGAGGGAACATGGGAACGGAAAAAACGTACGTCCTCTGCTACCTGGCCCCGTTTGGAAGTATATGGATGAAATGAACTTTTATAGATAGGTTCAAGTACCGTTTTAGACAGCTAAAGATTTGTAAATCTTAACCCTTTGGTTCGTCACTTGGCAAGTTTTAAAATTCTTACAGTTCCTGTACTTATCTAATAAACGAACCTAGGGCCAGAAGTGGATATGTTTGCAAGCACCTATAGCCAAGCACTACTCCAGGCTTTTTGCCCCGGTCAGCGTATCGGTTCCCAAGTAACCATCATCCTTGTTGTAGTGCCACGCCCTTATTTTGGGCATAATTATATTATTTATCTTCATGGTGTCGGTCAATAAAATGTATTCACCATCGTTTTGGGACTCGTCATGGAAAAATTGATAGACTTCCATAGCATAGGTCATTGGATCAAAATAGAAATACCATGTATCCTTTCCAACGTTTTTATCATAATCAACCTTTA
>CAZUIE010000082.1:12521-16355 GCA_964620945.1 uncultured Maribacter sp. | reverse complement strand
CGTTTTTGGTCTTCCTTCATCAATTCCTGAATTTTACGTTCTTCCCAATTCTTCCCCATAAAAGGATTCAGGTCAAAAATTTTAATAGCCCTAAAAAACAGGCTGATACTCACCCCAAAGACTACCCATAAGAACCAGGGATACTCCCAAGCGTTGAGGTAGTAATTAATACCTCCTGTAATCGCAATGGCAATTAAACCCGAGCCTATTTTACCATAGAATTTTTTAAGGGTAGCAACTCTTTCTTGAGCCCTAAAATATTTATTCTCTTGATCTTTATTTTCCATGATCTTAAAATTCTCAGATTATGAGTTTTGCATAAACTCTTTTATTTTGCGCTCTTCCCAATCTTTTCCAAAAAAAGGATTATATCCGTATGCGCCTAATCCGTGCATTAGAAGGCCAAAACCCCAACCCAATGCCGGGAATAAAAACCATGCAAAGGATGTGGTGTTATAGTTTATAAAAGCTAGTATTGGAATTACAATGGCATAAGCCAATAAATTCCCATAAAACCCCTTAATATCTTCTACTTTTTCTTTTGCCTTTAGATACCTGCTGTTCGTATTCACCTCTTTATTTTCCATCTTTTATGTTTTTAAGTTACTGTTTTATTCTTTTTGATATATCAAATCTCGGAATTAAAGCTTGTGAAGTAAAAAATGAAATACCCAATTGTAATTTATTAAGCCTGAGTTGTTATTTTCGACTGCATACCATAATACCAATGGTTCTATAGTTTAGAAACTATCATCTTCCATGTATTCCTTTATCTTTCGTTCCTCCCAAGACCTTCCAAAAAGAGGATTATATCCAAATGCCTGCAAGCCATGTCCAAGGAGGCCAAAACCCCATCCCAATGCCGGAAAAACAAACCAAGTAAAACTTGTAGTACGGTAATTAACATACATCAATATCGGTATTACGATAAGATACGCAGTCAAGTTTCCATAAAAGCCCTTTATAGACTCTACACGTTCTTTAGCCTTCTCATATCGTTTGTCTTCTATATAGGATTTCTGTGATTCTACGACCGATACTTTTTTGGAAAGCATAGGCAAATACACCTTAAAATGCGATGTGGTCTTCTCTATCCCTACTTCCCTACTTGTAAGAATATTATAGCGTTGTCGTATATTTTGCAGCCCAACTCCAGTACTTTTTTTTACTACTTGTTTTTCTTGAAGATTATTACTGATGACCAAGGTATCGTTTACTTCTTCCACTTTTATAAGCAATGGTTTTTTGGAGGTTACGATATTATGCTTTACGGCATTCTCTAATAATAGTTGAAGAGATAGCGGAACGATTTTGGCCTCGGGGTTTAAGCAGCTGTCGGGAATATCCAAATGTATGCTGTCCTCAAAACGCATTTTTAATAATTTCATATAGGTTCTGGCGAACTGTAGCTCCTCGTCTACCGTAACCAAATCCTTATTCTTTTGTTCCAATACATACCGGTAGACCTTAGATAAGGACGTTGTAAATTTTTGTGCCTGTGATGGGTCTTCCTCAATAAGGCTGGTTAGCACATTTAAGCTGTTGAACAAAAAATGAGGATCCAACTGGTTCTTAAGCGCATCGAATTTAGCAGATGCGGTACCGGCAATAATTTTCTGCTCCTTGACTTTAGTATCCTGGAGCGCTTTGTAAAAATAAAAGGCATGCAAAATTGCAGATACCAATATTGCAATAATCAGGGTGAAAATATAATTGACAAGATTTTCGTTCTCAATAAATTCTATGAAGTCGCTACCATAAATCACAACCTCCACCAGTATTCTGGTAAATCCAAAAGACAGTACCGTCAATAAAATAGACCCAATAACACCATACCATAATCGTTTTTGTGTTTGTTCGGACCAACTATATCTACTAGAAAGAAAATCATTGTAGTAAGCTGTGGTTACTGTAATCACAAAAGCATAGATAAAGCTAATCCCAACGCTTTCAAGTTCGTCCATCCAAACAATACCGCGGTTAAGTGCCAAAATAATGTTCAAAAGAGAAACCCCTGCCGTAATGTACAGGCTTATTTTTAAAACATTTTTTATGTTCCCTATTTTTCTGCTTTCTTTCACTGATTATAATTTAAAAAAGTTATGACAACACTAATTTTAGATACCATTGCAATGTTCTGCAGCTAAAGAATTTTTTTTTAGAATGAAATACATTTAGTTACACGCTGCCAATACTTCTTCCGCCCTTTCTCTACCCCAACTGGGATGAAAATCCGATTCTGCTTTAAAGGTATCAAAAAGTTTCAACGAACGTTCTACATCTTTGCAATAGGGAGCAGTGTCCTTACCAAAGTACTTTGCAGACCCCATATTCCATTCTGCCTTTGAAAAAACCACTCTGGGATTATACGGTGCCAGTTCCAATGCTTGTGAATAGATAGCTTCAACCTTACCCGAAAGGGTCATCCCGTACGTAGCGCCATCAAAAGCAATCCAGGCCGTATGTATCATGGCCTGTTGTACTAGTATTTCCGGATTATCAGGAGAAATCCGATTTGCCATATCTATATATTCCTGAGCTTTTTCCAGTGCCTGCGTCAATTTTTCTTTATCCTTTTCTCCAAATGAAGCGATGGTGTTTATGGAAGCCACATAGTAATAGGGCAGCCAATTATCCATTTCTGCGTTTGCAATGCGTTCGAACATGTTTGATGCTTCTACGGTTTTACCTTCGCCCCAGAGTTGAAATGCCCTTTGCATTCCTTTCGTGTAGGCATCTTGGGCATTTATTGAAGCGGTTATCACGAATGATAAAACTAAAATAATCTTTTTCATGGTTTTCGTTTTTATGGGTTCTAGAGTTCAAATTTGAGATTACGATACAGGAAACCGAAAAAAGAAGCACCCAGTTGTCCATTTTAAAGACCGAATTGCGGTAATTTTGTACCGTGATCAAAAACCTACAGTTACGATTAAACTTGTTAGAGGAAGCCCAAGAAGGAAGCCTTGAAAAAAGAACTGCCCAATTTTTAGGATTGGGGAACCAACCCTTTACCTTAAAAGTACTCCGGAAATCTATTGACGCCAGAAAACCGGAAATCGTTTTCAATTACAAACTGGCGGTTTATATTGGGGAAGATGCTCCAAAAGAGAGCTACATCTTTGACTACAAGGATGTGTCCAAGTCAAAATCGGTTCACATCATCGGATTTGGGCCTGCGGGCATGTGGGCGGCACTTCGCTGTTTGGAACTGGGCTATAAGCCTATTGTTTTGGAACGAGGGAAAGATGTAAAGGAACGCCGACGCGACCTAAAAGCCATCAATCAAGACCATGTTGTAGGTGAAGATTCCAACTACTGTTTTGGCGAAGGTGGCGCAGGTACCTATTCGGACGGAAAATTATATACCCGAAGCTTAAAACGCGGCGACGTACGGCGTATATTCGAAAGTTTGGTACACCACGGGGCTACAGAACAGATTCTTATAGATGCACATCCGCACATCGGCACCAACAAACTTCCAAAAATCGTTCAAGATATTCGAGAAACTATTATTGAACACGGTGGCGAAGTGCATTTTAATACCAAAGTGACCGATTTCATCATTGAGGACAATCAGCTGAAATCGATTGTTTTAAATGATTCAAAAGAACTAGAGACACAACGGGTTATTTTGGCAACGGGACACTCGGCTCGTGATATTTTGGAGTTGCTCCACAAGAAAGATATCGCCTTAAAAGCAAAATCCTTTGCGATGGGTGTACGCGTAGAACATCCACAGCACATTATCGATTCCATTCAATACCATTGCGCAGGAGAACGGGACGCTTTGTTGCCCGCAGCTGCTTATAGTTTGGTGGAACAGGTAAAAGG
>CAZUIE010000082.1:0-12421 GCA_964620945.1 uncultured Maribacter sp. | reverse complement strand
AAAAATTATTGGGGGTAGGTTGCGAAAAGGCTTTGCGGAATTTGGCAAAAAAATGTATGGCTACTATACTTCGGAAGCTAATATTGTAGGGGTAGAATCCCGTACTTCATCTCCCATTACCATCCCAAGAAACGAGCAGTTGGAGCATCCGCAGATCAAAGGATTGTTTCCTTGTGGGGAAGGTGGTGGCTACGCAGGTGGTATCGTATCCGCTGCTATGGATGGCGAACGCTGCGCCGAGGCTGCAACAGCTGGTTTATAAAAAATAGTTAGTTGTTCTTAACCCGGTAGGTGATTCTTCTGTTGGTAATTACAGTACAACTGCTAACCGACAAACTTGTAGTGGCCGTAATATTCAATACAGGATCACCTGGCATGCCGCCATATTCCACTACATAGCCCTGGGAGGCATAGGCACCGCCACCGCCGTTATTGGGCAAATCGTTCCAAGCACCTATCGAAGCTCCACCTCGAATAACGGATGCGGCTGCAATATGGGCGTAATCTTCTCCACCTGAATTGTTCGGTTCACCACCGTTCCAGTTAGCAAAAGTCAACTCTGTGCCGTTTGCCAGACCTTGCCAAAATTGAGTACCGGCTTCTGGCCCTGTAACCCATCGCCATTCGCCTTCAACAGCTACATCTGTAGCACCGATCCAACCAAAACCACTGGCTTGAGCTCCTGAAAAGTCAGCTTCCTCCTGTGATGTGAGCGTTACCAAATACCCTTGTAATCCAAAATACGTTCTTGAAGCTGCTGCCGCTTCAGCTGCGGTCCATGAAATACCCGAATCAGAAACGAACTCATAATAGTGCTGGGTTACTGGCAAAAAATTAGCTTCTCCGACCGTAATAGAAAATTGCCTACTACCTGACGGATTTGGTGAGCTACTAGAAAATTCGGTTGCTAAAATCGCTGCCTCAAACTCTGCATATGTGGCAGGACCTTGTAGTGTTAATTCACCTTGAACAATATCCCATGTTGCAGTAATATTTGGATGGCTTCCGGTTAAGGTTAACAGGTCTTCACTGTTAACATAACCGTTAGATATCTGTATATATACCGCTAAAGCACTTGTATCATCCGGATCCGTAATGTTTATGGTTTGAGCTATGGGTGTCGATGACCCTGCGCAATAGTTTTGATTGCCAGTTGCAGTTAGTACAGGGGGTTGATCTGGAAACTGTACTGTAAATTCAATATCATCAACAAACATAATATCACTACCGCTCCATCCTGCTCCACCAGTAGAGACAAAACGTATAGCAGAATTGGATGATATTTCACTAGGGTCTAAAGAATATGTTATAGAACTTCCACCGGCCAAAGTTCTTACGGTGACAAAACTAGCACCATTGAACATTTGTACATCCACACTTCGAGAACCTGACGCTCTATTGTAGTTTAAAGTTAAAGTTGCCGATAACGCGGTAGATAAGTCTAAAGTCCGTTGAATAGTTCGATTGTCTAAATTTCTGAACCGAAGCTGCCCAGAATTTATCCGGATTCTTCCATTATTAGGATTTGTTGTTTCTCCCGTTTCTATCCATCCTGTGCTAAAATTAAGGTTACCGGTATTTGCGGTGTAGGTTCCCGAATCAAAATCATCCGCATAGCTATCCTGTCCAAAACCGGTAATTGATGCGGACATAATAATAAACACACAAAGCAATAGCTTTTGAAACATAGACCTCTTTACCAGTTTAGCATGGTTAAAACTACAAATAGCGCTGTGCTATACCGTATAAATGTTGTGAACCGTACGATTTGTGATGTAAAGTTTAATTAATTGTTAGTCAGCTAATTCCACATTAAAACTTTGGGCTAGCATTGTTTTATTGCAAGTCGCCATAATAGCCGTAGCTTTGCAACTTATTTGAAATTATGACATTTAAAGAACTCGGTATAACCGAACCTATTCTCAACGCCTTACAAACAGAAGGCTATACACACCCCACCCCAATACAAGAACAAGCAATCCCCATTTTACTTAAAGGAAAAGATTTGTTGGGCGTTGCCCAAACAGGCACGGGAAAAACTGCTGCCTTTGGGATTCCTATCTTACATCACTTATACGAGCGTATTAGTCTTAGTCAGAATAAACGAAAGGTGAAAGCCTTAGTCGTTACCCCTACCCGCGAACTTGCTATACAAATTGGCGAGAGTTTTACGGCATATGGTAGACACACAGGGATAAAAAACACCGTGATATTTGGTGGGGTAAAACAGGGAAAACAAGTAAATGCCCTTCGCGCAGGAGTGGATATTATCATCGCGACCCCTGGCCGTCTTCTAGACCTTATGAACCAAGGCTTCATAACCTTTAGGGATTTGGAATTTGTGGTATTGGATGAAGCTGATCAGATGTTGGACATGGGCTTTATCCATGACATAAAAAAAATAATAGCCAAGCTGCCTCCTAAACGGCAATCGCTCTTCTTTTCAGCTACCATGCCAAAAAGTATTGTTGAGCTATCCAGAAAGATGCTCGGCGATTTTGAACGGGTTACCATTAAACCCGAACAGGCAACAGCAGAGAAAGTAGAGCAAGGCGTTTACTTTGTAAGCAAGCCAAATAAACCAAAGCTTTTGGTCCATTTACTGGAACAACGGCCTAGTGATTCGGTCTTGGTATTTTCACGTACCAAACACGGCGCAAACAAAATAGTTAAGAAATTAGACCAAGCAGGCATACGTTCTGCTGCCATTCACGGCAATAAATCGCAAGCAGCCAGACAAAAAGCATTAGGTGCTTTTAAAGATGGAAAACTAAAGGTATTGGTTGCAACCGATATCGCTGCCCGTGGCATCGATGTAGAAGAGCTTTCTTTAGTGGTCAACTATGACTTGCCAAATGTTTCGGAAACCTACGTACACCGTATTGGTAGAACAGGACGAGCCAGTGCTAGCGGTATTGCCCTCTCTTTTTGTGATAGAGAGGAACGCCCCTACTTAAGGGATATTGAAAAATTAATAAAACAAGAAGTGCCGCGTATGCCGGAGCATCAATTTGTAGATGATGGTGAGGATCAGCAGCAAACAGAACCGCAAAGAAGACCACAACAACGCAACAGCAGACCTAATCCCAATAGAAACCGCAACAAATCTGGCAATTCAAATTTTAGGGGAAAAAATAACAGAAATAGCAGTAGGGGCAGAAATAGCAGCAGTCAATCCTCCAGATCAGAGTAAGACGAGTGAAATTCCCATTCTACTTAAATAGTACGTAAACGACTCATAAGCAAATCTTTATAGGTTTTGCTTAACGGTATGGACTTTCGTTTTATCTCTAAATGGTCTTCTGCTACAATATCCAATTTAGAAATATTTACCATATAGCTGCGGTGTACTCGTATAAATTGCGAATGAGGCAACTTATCCGCTACAACTTTTAGACTACTAGAAAGTGTATGGTCCGCACTTTGGCTCACTATTTTACAGTAATTACGATCTGCCTCCAAATACAAAATATCATCTAATAAGAGCTTTATCATCTTACCTTTATGACGTATAAAGATACGATCTTCAAGTAGTTCAAATTCGGGAGTTTCAGCCCCTTTTTCTTCTTCTCCAATGGTTTGAGCCACCAGCTCCAAGGTGCGCTGTAAATTTAATTTATTAAAAGGTTTGGTGATGAATGCCTTAGGACGCGTTTCCTTAGCCAATTCAAATGTGGCGGTATCACTATTTGCCGTAAGGTATACAATTGGAATATCAGCATGCTTTTGTATGGCCTTTGCGGTATCTACACCATTTAAATTCCCCTTTAAATTTATATCCAAGAGTAGGATGTGAGGAGGGTTTTCGCGTGCATGCACAAGGGCTTCTTCTCCCCTAGGCACCAATCCAGTTACTTCATAACCAAGATTGGTAAGCAACAACGATACATTGGCACCAATAATCATATCGTCCTCTACAATCAGTATGCGAATTTTATTCTTTTCCATTATGCCGCTTTTGTAACTTTAAACGCAATAAATACCGAAGTTCCATGCGTTGTTTGCAATTCCATTTTTCCGTCCAATTGTTTGACCAACAATTCGACCAATTTGGTGCCAAATCCAGTTCCTACAGCTTCTTTTGACAACTGTATTCCTACTCCGTTATCTGTTACTTCCAGGATAATTAAATCCCCCTTCTCTTTTAAAGATAACCTGATTTTTCCTTTTCTATCATCAGGAAATGCATATTTTAATGAATTTGTAATCAATTCATTTACTATTAATCCAATAGGAATGGCCATGTCAACATCCAGTTCAAATTTTTCCATATCCAAAGCCATGGCTACATGACTATCTTTTCCAAAGGAATTAATGATATAATCCGATAAATTAGAAAAATAATCCTTCATTTCAATCGTAGCCATATTTTCCCCCAAGTATAGTTTTTGATGTATCATTCCCATACTGTGAACCCGTTGCTGGCTTTGTTCCATGGCGTTAAGAACATTAGGGTCTTTAATTTGCGCCGATTGCAGAGAAAGTAAGCTCGATACTATTTCTAAATTATTCTTTACCCGATGGTGAATTTCCTTAAGTAAAAACTCCTTTTCAGTATTTTGTTTCTGAAGTAGTCTATTTTTTTTACTATTGCTAGAAATAGCCTTATAGGCTAGTAATAACAGTAATACTAGGAGTATGGTAATAACAAGACCTAATTTTTGGCGAGTTTCCTGTTTTTTAATGAGGCTTTCCTGTACCATAATGGTACTCTCCTTTTGTGCTACATCAAACTCTGTACGCAATTCCGAAATGCGATGGTCCGCTTCTGCCGTAAACACTTCATCATTTAATGTATCATAGTGTGAAAATGCTTCGTATGCTTTTTTATATTGATTAATACCTGCATAGGCCATTCCCAATTCCTTGTACGCCAGACTTAAATAATAAGCGTCCCCAAAATCATCGGTCGCCACGGTAATACAACGTTCAAGAGCGTTAACGGCCTCTTTGTAATTGCTTTTTGCGTTGTGCATTTTACCTACCGACAACCAAGACCGCATGACCATGAAATTATTTTCCAATAGTTCGGCATATTTAACGGCATTTTCACCTGCTTCCTCGGCATTATCGAATTCACCTAAGAACGTATAAAGATCCACGAGTGAAATATACACATCACTTAAGTTATTATAAAAACCATATCGTTCTCCTACTACAATTGATTGCTTGTAGTAATCAAGTGCCTTTTCGTATTCTTTCAACGCCAAGTAATTATTTCCGGCGATGTATAGCGTAAAGCCATAATCCAAATCGGTTATGCCCCAATTATTAAAAAATGCTAAAGACTTAAGTGCGTACTCTAAGCCCGATGTATACTTGGATTGTTTCCAAAATAAATTACTTAAATCGCTGTAGGCCATAGCTTTGACTTTTACATCATTAAGTTTTTCACCGAGTGCAAGCGATGACATCGCATAATCTGCTGCCTTATCCAGTTGCCCCCTACGCTCGTAAACGTATCCTAATTGTGTGTTTAAAAAGGCTAGATCCGATTGTAAAACTTTAGTTTTTGCCTGTTCAAGTATGGTTTGGGCACTATCCAGTTTTTCCATGCGTAAAAGAATGGCGCCTTGGGTCATCTGAAATCTGCCTTCCCATAGTACATTCTCTTTTGCCTTTGTTAATTGGAGACCTTTTCTAGTAAAGTCCAGAGCTGTATTAAGATTTCTTGTATGCCAGTAATAGGCAAGATCATTAAGAATTGAAAACTGTACAGAATCGTTTTCAATGGTATCAACACCTTGCGCTAAGTGTTCCAAATAAGAATCCCCAAAATTGTCTGTCTCAACAAACACCTTCTGGTAGGGGTGAACCCTGCTATTATCTATAAGTTGGCCATAACTGAACGGATAAAGAAAACAAGAAAAAAGCACTAAAAATATAAGTCTTATAGGGAAATCGACCATTTTTATAATTAAGGCCCAATGGGGGAATGAGTTTTTCTAAATATACGTTATTTTACATCAAAAAACCTTATGATTTGCAGCAACTATTTGTATATCTTTTAAGCCATAGATGTCACTTAATTATACAGAATCTACACATCCGTATTTGCCAAAAGTGGATTATCTATTCACATTATCATAGGTATGTAGAAAAGAATAATTAATTTGTAAGAATGAAGAAACAATTATTGATTTACGGTAGTGGAAGACACACCGTTCCCTTTCTAAAATATATGGCGGAAGCCACTGGGAGATCCAGACCTAACATCTGTTTTATACCTACCGCTAGCGGCGATGACAAAGGGTATTGTATACGCTTTTACGAAGTCTGCAAACAAATAAACGTAATACCCCATATTTTAGAAGTCTGGGTAAATTCCTATGACCATAAAGAAACATTTACAGAGATTATATCGCGTATGGATGCGATAGTAGTAGGTGGCGGCAATACTCTTAATATGCTGGCTATTTGGAAAGCACAAGGTATAGATATTGCCCTTAAAAATGCCTATGATAAAGGAACAATAATGGGTGGCGGTAGCGCGGGTTCTTTATGCTGGTTCAATGGCGGCACAACAGATTCACGACCGGCAGAATTAAGTATTGTATCGGGAATGGGTTTTATTGATAAAAGTCATTGCCCACACTACAATTCGGAACCTACCAGACGTCCGCTTTACCATGAAAACATCCTTTCGGAAAAACTCTCGGACGGATATGCCTGTGATGATAAATCTGCTATCCACTTTCTCAACGGGGATGTTCATACTTCCCTTTCGTTGGACAACGAAAATCATTCCTATCATGTTTATAAAAAAGAGGGAAAGCTAATAGAAGAAAGACTCCCTGCCAAGATTCTTGAATAAAAAATGGAGCACAGAAAACAATTTTAAATGCTGCATATCTTTTCCAAACCAAATGAGGATTTATCAAAAATCCTGATACTAAGAACTTACAATTTCGAACACCTTATGAGATTGTACCAACCTAAAGTTTCGTAAAATTTTAAATATTAAAGAAGGAAGGACTTTGTTTTTATAATAAAAGTGTAGGTAATGCCCTACCCCACCTACAAAATATCTGTCGAATGCATCATGATCTAATTATTGAATGATGCGCTTTTGATCAATAAAAGTATCCATTAGGACAATAAAATGACCCACTCGTACTCACTTCATCAAAGTCTTAGGTTTAATTGATCATTTTAACAATGAATAACCAATTCTTCTTAAAACCATAAGAAAACTTAAACACCAAGGTATTAAGAAAATTAATATAAAACATGGGTAGGTTGGCACGTTCGGGGGAATACATGGCAATGAAGCGAAGGTTGATATTTTAGTGTTTTCATTTTTAAAACCCATAATTATTGTCATGGCCGGCCTACCTAATTATTATAATAGTGTAAAGACCCCTAAAGTTAATTTTTTAGGGGTCTCTGCTATTTAAATATTTCTGACAACAAAGAAGTGCTTTACTGCGCTCTAATTAAACAATATCAGAACACTTATGAATAAAATTAAAGCACTCCCAATTTCCATTCTGTTTCTAATTTCAACGATTAGTTGTAACACAAAAACTAAGGATAAAAAATCTAGTAAAGATCCGCACACGTTCACTTCACAAAATAACATTATTGCTGTAATTGATTCGATTCATTCAGAAATTACTAATGGAGATTATGGATTAATCGACCGTTTTATGGTCATACAAAACGCAGCGTTATTAGCAGATTTTAAATATGAGCAGGACTATGAGTCGATTGCTACAAAATACGACACTACAAATCATCAATACAATTATAATCATCCAAGTTGGCATCCTTACTATAAACAAACAGAACTGCATACACTACAATCCGTTACAAAAAGTATTACTTCCATTCTCTTAGGTATTGCCTTGGATTTAAATAAGGATTACAATGTAAATACACCTGTGATGCCCTTATTTAAAAGATATAAGGTTAAGTCATCGGACAAAAGAAGAAACGAAATAATAATTAAGGATTTATTGACTATGCGAAGTGGAATGATGTGGGACGAGAGTGACTACAACGACCCAAATAATGATTGTACACTTTTGGAATCTAGTAATCAATGGATACAATTTGTTTTAAACAAACCTATGGATACCCTCCCAGGAACAAAATTTGTATATAATAGCGGTGCCAGTGTTCTATTAGGTAAAATAGTCAGAATTATTTCAGGACAAAGAATAGATAAATGGGCCGAACAAAAATTATTTGAGCCACTTGGCATCACAGAATACTATTGGAAAGAAACACCCGATGGAGAAATTGACACAGAAGGTGGACTATACCTTAAAGCAGAAGATCTGGCTAAAATTGGTTCTCTGTATCTTACTAAGGGTAAGTGGAAAAATAATCAAATCGTATCTGAAAAATGGGTTAATGAGTCGACAAGACCTGTTGTCCTTGATGTCAATCCTGACAACAAAAGTAAAATAGGATACGGCTATCAATGGTGGGTTCCCAAGCATAATAATTTTGAAAGTGAAATAGTTGCAGGAAATGGCTTTGGTGGCCAGTATATAATGATGGCTCCAGAATACAATTTAATAATTCTATTTAATGGCTGGAATATTAATGATGAGCCAAAAAAATCAACATGGAGGGTTTTGCAAGACAGAATGATTCCGACACTGATAAATGAATAATAAGATGCAGGTAATATACATTTAGTGGTTTATTTTTTTAATACTTCAGAAACAAAGTACTAAATCACTAAATTCAAGGATAATTTATGTGCCCATAACATCTTTAAAATAAATACCCGCAACAATGAAAAAAATAATACTACCGGCATTGCTAATCCTCCTCTTTACAATTAGCTGCAACGACAGTCAACAAAACAAAAACCCAACTATTGAAAAAAGCGGTTATTTTGATTATTCCGGTACGGATGATCAAAAAACAGGTGGGATAAAAATGATTCCGATTACAACCCCTAAAGGAACCTTTAACGTATGGACAAAACGCATGGGAAACAATCCAAAGATGAAGGTGTTACTTCTTCATTGCGGTCCTGGTGGAACACATGAGTTTTTTGAAAATTTTGATGGTTATCTCCCTAACGAAGAAATAGAATACATTTATTACGATCAATTAGATTCCTATTACAGTGATAAACCCAACGATTCTACACTTTGGACTACCGAGCATTTTGTAGAGGAAGTAGAACAAGTTAGAAAGGCGCTAAACCTTAACAAAGATAATTTTTACCTACTAGGTCAATCTTGGGGAGGAATTTTAGCCATGGAATATGCGCTAAAATATCAAGATAATTTAAAGGGTCTCGTCATTTCAAATATGATGGCAAGCATCCCCGAATATGAAAAATATGCGGCGGAAGTTTTGGGCCCGCAATTACCACCAGAAATTTACAAAGAAATCAAAACTTTGGAGGCCGCGGAAGATTTTGACAACCCACGTTATACAGAACTCGTCACACAGCACTATTACCCCAAACACGTCTTGCATAAACCCTTGGAGGAGTGGCCAGAATTCCTCAACCGCGCCTTCTCACACCTCAATCCTACTATTTATATCTATATGCAAGGCTATAGTGAATTTGGAGTAACAGGTAATGCAACCTTAAAAGGATGGGACGTTTCCAGTCGATTAAAAGAACTAAAAATACCGACCTTGATGATCGGTGGTACCTACGATACCATGGATCCGAAATATATGGAATGGATGAGTACCGAAGTTCAAAACGGACGAAGTTTAACTACACAGTCTGCACATATATCCCAATACGATGACCCCGAGGCATATTTCTCCGGTTTGATAAAATTTATAAAAGACGTGAATCATGATAACTTTTAAGCACCTATCATTCAAATGAAAAAAGCCTTTCTTATTCCAATAGCAGTGCTACTTATCCAATGTGTCTGTGCCCAAAAACCAAGGGCCCGCGATTTAGGCGTACCATTCAATGGCAAAACAGGTGCATTGAATGCTATTACCGATGTAGCTGGGGTTGAGGTAGGTTATAGCACTATTATTTCTGGTAAAGGCGCTAATATCGTGGGCAAAGGACCGGTTAGAACAGGAGTTACGGCCATCTTCCCGCGCGGAAAAGCCAAAAAAATGAGTCCGGTGTATGCCAATTGGTACAGCCTTAACGGAAATGGTGAAATGACGGGTACCACATGGGTTAGGGAATCGGGTTTTTTGGAAACACCTATTATGATAACGAATACCAATAGTGTAGGTGTGGTCCGTGATGCCGTATTAAAATGGTATGTAGAGACCGACTGGTACAAAGGAGAAGATTGGTGGTATACCTATCCAGTGGTGGCAGAAACCTATGATGGGTTTTTAAATGATATTTATGGGTTTCATGTGCAAGAAAAGCATGTTTTGGAAGCCATTACAAATGCATCTACAGGAAAAATAGCCGAAGGAAATGTTGGTGGTGGAACAGGAATGATGTGCTTAGGATTTAAGGGCGGTACGGGAACCTCGTCTCGTGTAGTGAACAATGATAAATCCACTTACACCGTTGGGGCCATCGTACAATCTAATTTTGGAGCAAAAAAGAACCTTACCATTGCCGGGGTTCCCGTTGGGTTGGAACTAAAGGACACCTTAAATTCTGTATTCAATGCACCCCCACAGTCCAGAAGAAAAGAAGGCGATGGTTCCATAATCGTTATTGTAGCTACGGACGCTCCTTTACTTCCACATCAATTAAAAAGAATCGCTCAACGTATTCCTCTAGGAATCGGTATTGTTGGAGGCAGGGGAAGCAATGGTTCCGGGGATATTTTTTTAGCATTTTCAACTGCCAACGAGGGTGCTTTCGATAGGGATAAAACTACTGTTGTAGAAACGTTCCCCAATGATATGATAACGCCTTTTTTCCAAGCAACGGTACAAGCAGTGGAAGAAGCCATTATCAATGCCATGGTGGCAGCGGAAACTATGGAGGGTATCAATGGAAATACCGCTTACGCCCTACCTCATGATCTATTAATAGAAGTATTGAAAAAGTATAACAGAATAAAATGAAAAGAATCCTAATCTTACTACTTCTGCCGTTACACATGTGTTGTAAACAAGAAGTACAACAAGAAATGGAAAAAGATGAACCAATAGATTTTGAAACTTTTTTCAAAAAAATGGAAGCACAAGCGCTCAATGAACCTTATAGAGGTATCGAAACTGAACATGGAAAAGAGTTGGGTCTTTTCTCCATTAAATCTACTGGAATTTCTACCGAACCTATTAAAAAATCAGCGGAATTATTTTTAAACAGTCTTAGCCAAGACCAACAACAAAAAACCCTATTCGACATCGAAGACGATGAATGGAGAAAATGGTCCAATGTAGATAACGGCATCTACGATCGACAAGGGATTAGTTTAAAAGAAATGACACCCCTTCAAAAGGATATGGCTTTTGAATTAATGCAATTTTCCTTGAGTGCTAAAGGCTTACAACTGAGTAAGGATATTATGAAAACCGATCAAACGCTAAAGGAGTTAAATAATGGCAACACGGCGTATGATGAAGAGCTGTACTTTATTACGATTATGGGAGTCCCTTCTTCAACCGAGCCATGGGGTTGGCAATTGGATGGGCATCATTTGGTCATCAACTATTTTATCCTAGGAGATCAAGTAGTAATGTCCCCAGTCTTCATGGGAGGAGAACCGATTTTTACTACATCTGGAAAATATAAAGGAAATACCTTGTTCCAAGATGAGCAGAATCTCGGGTTAGCCTTTATGCAATCGCTATCTAAAGAACTAAAATCACAAGCTATATTGTCTTCTTCAAAAAAACAAAGTGATATCAAAACCGAAGGTAGTAAGGACAATGTAACGCTAAATTATGAGGGTTTACAGTTGAATAAACTTTCTTACGGACAAAAAGAGCAGTTAGTACATTTGATAACGCAATACGTCAATACTATGAAGGAAGGGCATCATCAAATAAAGATGGAAGAAATTATGGCCAATTGGGACAGTACTTATTTTGCATGGATAGGTGAAACTACAGCAGAATCTATTTTTTACTACCGTATTCATAGCCCTGTCGTGTTAATAGAATTTGACCATCAAGCTGCCGTAGGTGTACCTAATAGTCCTGAAGGTCCTATCCGAAATCATATACATACGGTTGTTAGAACCCCTAATGGTAATGATTATGGTAAAGACCTTTTACGTCAACATTTGGAAAAAAATCACCAAAAAACAAATTAATGAAACCATGAAAAACAATAAAAATCTAATTGTATTAATCCTCCTTATCACAGTGCTATTTGGCTGTACCGAAACCAAAACTTATGACATTCTCATTAAAAACGGACAAATACTGGATGGCTCAGGAGAAACTTCTTATGTAGGTGACATCGGTATCAATGCCGATACTATTGCCGCGATCGGAAGTTTGGAAAACGCCAAGGGGCTTCAAGAAATCGATGCTACTGGCTTGGCGGTAGCAC
>CAZUIE010000081.1:4134-16355 GCA_964620945.1 uncultured Maribacter sp. | reverse complement strand
CTGCTTTTAATTCGGGGCTTCAAAAAGGGGATATTGTCATACAATTAGGCGACAGTATAGTAGTGGATATGATGAGTTATATGCGTGCTTTATCCGCTTTCGACGAAGGGAGCACGGCTAAAGTAGTTGTGGATAGGGACGGAGAACGTGTGGAGGCACAGGTAAAGTTTTAGGTTTCTATTTGGTTGATTTCATTTGTCAGCTCTAATGCTTATTCAATAGTAAAGGAGTACAGGAAGGAAAAACGTGTATCTAAAACTTTTAGTAATGGCTCGCTTATCTTTAATCTTCAGTTTCTTTTAGGAAAGTCCTTTCCTATTGTTCGGGAACATCAAGTTTAGGTTAATTTGCCTTGTATTTATTGCGAAAGTGTTTCCAGATGTATAGTTTTATCTAGATTTGAATCAAATCCCTATCCCATTATGAAGATTAGAATTGTTTTTGCCTCTTTGGCCTTTCTGTTGGCTGTTGGTAGCTGTATTAGTCAATCCCGTTTAAATCAAACTTCAAGTGAAGCACACGGGCATACGCATTATCCCTCCTTTTCCGGGGTTGCTGCCCATAAACTTATATTCCCCTCTAAAGTGCCGGATAGGATTATTGTGAACCTTACGGAAGATGCCGCACACAGTTTTGCCGTTAATTGGCGTACAGACCAACAAGTGAAAGCGGCCTATGTTGAAGTGGCCAAAGAGACCCATGGGCCTGATTTTTTGTTGGATGGAAATATAAGGCGGATCCAGGCGACCACTCAAATCTTTGAAAACGAAAATACCCGAGACAATGAACCTCTGGTTAAAGCGGCCTATCATTCCGCACTGATAGACAGTCTGGAGGCAGGTACTACGTATGTGTATCGGGTTGGGGATGGTTCTAAAAAGGATGTTACATGGAGCGAATGGTTTCAACTGGAGACCCCAGGAACCGATGACAATACGCCTTTTAGCTTTATCTATTTTGGGGATGCCCAGAATGATGTAAAATCAATGTGGTCGCGGGTAGTACGCAAGTCGTACAAAATGATGCCTACCGTAGATTTTATGCTACATGCTGGTGATTTGATTAACCATAGCGAAGCCAATGTGGAGTGGGGCGAATGGTTTCATGCAGGAGGATATATCCATGCTACTGTTCCCAGTATCATGACCCCTGGGAACCATGAATATAGTAAGGGCGAGCTTTCAGCCCTGTGGAGGCCGCAGTTTAACCTGCCCCTGAACAGTCCCAATGTACCGACCATGGAAACTTGTTATGCCTTAGATTACAAGAATATGAAGTTGGTTTCTATCGATGCCATTAGCCTGCAAAGGGATGAGGATTCTAAAAGGGCACAAGTGAAATGGTTAGATTCTGTTTTGGCCAATAACACCAAAAAATGGACTACTCTTACTATGCACTATCCTATTTTTTCAACTGCCAAGGGGCGAGATAACAAGGAGTTGCGTGAAAGCTTATTACCGCTGATCAACAAATATAGGGTAGATTTAGTGCTGCAGGGTCATGACCACACCTATGCGAGAGGTGCAGTTACGAACGAAGAGGATGGAATCAACATCTTTGAGGATGCCGGAACTGTGTATGCAGTTTCCGTAAGTGGACCCAAGATGTATAATTCACAAAATCAGGAATGGATGGAGCGTAGGGGGGAATTCACTCAATTATTCCAGATTATAACGGTCGATGAGGAAAAAATTTCATACGAAGCATACACCCCATTAGGAGGTCTTTATGATGCTTTTGACCTTATAAAGGACTCAACTGGAAAGAAGAAACTGATCAATAGGGAACCCGAGATTGAAGAACGCTTTCGGAAGGATTTTATTAAGGGAGAATAATTTTTAAAAGACCTCTGAATAGGTTAGGAAAGGGGTTAATCCTTAACAAGTCAAATGCAATCCAATTGTTTTTTGACACAGTTTTTCCTGTACCTCTCAAACCCTTGTAAAGCGTCATATTACTTTAGTGCGGCGCGCTTTCCATTTCATTTTCACAACATCACGACCACAATCCATTTTTTCTTAACTTTGCAACCCAAAAACAGCATCACAATATGCCCAAGATAGGTGACATAGCCTTACCCGATTTCCCGTTATTGCTTGCTCCGATGGAAGACGTGAGCGACCCACCATTCCGAGCATTGTGCAAAGAGCAGGGAGCAGATGTCGTATACACGGAATTTATTTCTTCTGAAGGGTTAATTCGCGATGCGGCGAAGAGCGTTATGAAACTGGACATTTATGAAAAAGAACGCCCGGTAGGCATTCAGATTTTTGGAGCCAATTTGGAATCTATGTTGCAATCGGTTGAAATTGTTGAAAAATCAGGACCGGACATTATCGATATTAACTTTGGCTGTCCCGTAAAAAAAGTGGTTTCCAAGGGTGCGGGAGCAGGTATTTTAAAGGATATTGATTTAATGGTCTCTTTGACCAAGGCCATGGTAGAGCACACCAAACTACCCATCACCGTTAAGACCCGTTTGGGTTGGGACGATGATTCCATAAAAATTGTTGAGGTAGCCGAACGTCTG
Organism: uncultured Maribacter sp.; assembly: GCA_964620945.1. GTDB lineage: Bacteria > Bacteroidota > Bacteroidia > Flavobacteriales > Flavobacteriaceae > Maribacter. The sequence goes on along the minus strand of CAZUIE010000081.1, from coordinate 13,825 downwards.
CAAGACGTAGGCTGCAAAGCTATTGCCATTCATGGTCGTACGCGCGCACAGATGTACAAAGGAAATGCCAACTGGAAACCTATCGCTCAGGTAAAAAACAACCCTAGAATGCATATTCCTGTTTTTGGTAATGGGGATGTAGACACCCCAGAGGCTGCCGTAAAAATGAGAGACGAGTATGGATTGGACGGTGCTATGATTGGTCGCGCCAGTATTGGTTACCCCTGGTTTTTTAGGGAGGTAAAGCACTTTTTTGAAACAGGTACTCATTTAGCTCCGCCAACAATGGTAGAGCGTGTTGAAGCAGCTCGAAGACATTTGCAAATGTCCATAGACTGGAAAGGAGAAAAACTAGGTGTTTTTGAGACCAGAAGGCATTATACCAATTACTTTAAGGGGATACCAAATTTTAAACCATTTCGTATGAAAATGGTCACTAGTGATGAATCTTCTGATGTTTTTGCGGCTTTTGATGAAGTCTTGCAGAAGTTTGGCGATTTTGAGTTTGTGTATTAAATCAGATGAATGCAGTCTAGAGCACATTTTTTTCTATACGAACTGATTTTTCCTTTTTAAAATTCCATTTGCAGATATACTTAAAATCAATCAAAATAAGGAACATTTTAAGACAAACTACGACAAAACAATCAATTTTGGCATCAGCATAACGTGATTATGATTTGGAGAATCAATAATAAATTTCTTGAGGACTTATTCAAACAGTGAGTCAGAATCTTCAGTTGGACCTTCAAATTTTCTTAGATAAACGAACATACCGTTTTTTGTTTTTCCTTTCTCAAAATCTTCCTGCGTCATGTCTGGATTCATTTGGCTATAATGACATTTGATTGAATGGAATGCCTTGTCCAAATCTTGTTTGGTATACGAAATTTTAGTTTTTAAATACTTGCTAGATTGCCCTCGCAATATTTTGCCTTCACTGTCTTCGATGCTCTCGGATGGAGTGCCATAATAAAAGAGAGCCATTGGTTTCTCCCAGTCTTTGCTTAGAAAGACCTGCGTTACAGATGCACCTATTAACCGATGGTCCATGTGGGTAGAGCCCCCATCTGGCCCCCAGGTAATTATAACGTCAGGCTGTTCTTTTTCAACAATACCGTAAAGTTCTTTTATCATTGCTCTGGCATGTGGCACATGGCCATCATATCCCTCAGCAGCTCTTAATTGGTCATGATAGTCCAAGTGGGTGAGCGCTACCCCCAGTTTTTCAGCAGCACACCTCATCTCATCTTTTCTGGTAGCTACTAAGGTCTCTCCCGCTTCATGATCATGGTAGTCATTTGTACCTAGCCTGCCATCGGTAACGATAACCAGATGTACTTTCGCGCCCTCCCGAACGTACTTGGCCAAAATTGGGGCTACGGTACTTTCATCATCAGGATGCGCAAATACAGCTAAAATAACCTTGCCTTCATGAGGATTCTGACTCCATATCCCGTTAGATTGAAAAAGAAATAGGAAGCATATAGTTACTAGAAAAACGGAGCGGATATTTGACGCAAAAAAATAGTCTGGAATTTTCATAAGGGCTTATTTTGGGTTATCGAACCAATGTACTATAGTTTCTGGCTGCAAAGTTTGAATTTAAAGATAGTAAATGATATCTTATCTATATGTAGAATTGCACCGAGTATTAGTTAGCTAGAAACGAAATTCTTTTGGTAAACGACAAAGGAAGCTCCTATACGCCAAATAATCTTATTAATTCGCTTTTAGGATGAAAAGGAAAAAAGATTTCGGAGGTTACATTGTCAAATCGTACCTTACATTTAAATTTTAATATCATGAACAATAGAGATTTAGCAGGTGTACTAATACTGTTTTTTCTCGTCACCAACCTAGGCAATGCGCAGGTCGAATTTAAGCTATGGGAAGACGAAAAAAAACTGTTTTATAAGGAGAATAATCTAGTTGAGTTTGAAAAAGAGGCTTGGGGTACAAAAGCGGTAGGAAATATTACTGAACCAACACTTACTATCTACGAGGCCAAGGGTCAAAATACGGGTACGGCAGTAATTGTGATTCCTGGAGGAGGGTATGAATTGGTGGCTATGTATCATGAAGGTCATGAAGTTGCAGAACTCCTTGCTAATAATGGTATAACGGCTGCTGTTTTAAAGTACAGAATACCTCATCCAAAATCATCCAATGAACCTCATTTGGTACCATTATCAGATGCCAGAAAAGCACTTAAGATGATGCATCAAAAAGCGAACGACTATGGAATAAATATCAATGAAATAGGAGTTGTTGGTTTTTCTGCAGGAAGCCATTTATCAACAGTTCTGGGGCTTTGGAAAAGTGATGAGCAAATGGAAAATCCAGACTTTACTGGTTTGATATATGGTGTTACCGATTTAAACGAAGGGAATAAAGGTTGGTTGGAAAGTAACTTATACCATAGAAAGATGACGGAAGAGGAAGTTGCAAAGAATACATTGCTTAATTTGATAAATAGGGATACACCGCAGGCTTTTTTGGTACATGCCGTAGATGACGATTCGTGCCGTTTAGAAGAAACTACGCTGTTTGCTCAAAAGCTTTTGGCGCAAGGGGTTTTGGCCGAAACACATATTTTTCCGAAAGGCGGGCACGGCTTTGGCGTTGGCACTGCTTCCGATGGCACCGATCAATGGGTAGGTTTGTTTGTGAATTGGTTAAAGCATAGTACGTTTTAAGGAATACTGTCAAAGAACGTTTCGTTTGTAAAAAATTGATGTTAAACGCAAATAAACAAACGACACTACTTTAAAGCTATGCCGTTTGTTTATCGTCTACCTATTCCAATGTTGGCAGGACCAATTTAAATTTACAATACTGGAGTCAATACAATATTTCTGTAGGCAACATTACCGTGGTCTCCTTGCAGGTAAATTGGGCCCGGTGCAAACACATCTGGGCTCATGGCCCCTCCAGTTGGACCTTGCACCGCTTTGTTGTCAATAATTTTCTTTCCGTTCAATACAACAGTTATGTGACGGTCGACTAGGGTGATATCTAAAGTTTGCCATTCACCACCGGGTTTTTCAGCAGCTTTGGTAGGCGTAATTCGGCTGTATATGGCACCCATATTATGGCTATCTAATGGAGAACCATAGGAATCCACAACCTGTATTTCATATAGTCCCCGAAGAAAAATTCCGCTATTGTTTCCTTTAGGAACGTTTACCTCCAATTTTAAGTTGAAATCACTGAATTCCGCTTCAGTACGCAAATTTCCGTAGGACAGGTAGGTTCCATCTTCTGGTTGCACGGGGTCATTCTGTAGCGTGCCGTTCACTATTTTGAAGCCATTGGCTTTTTTCGGATTTATTGGTCGCCATCCTTCTGTGTCCTTACCATTAAAAAGGGTGATAGGTTTTCCGTATTTAACACTTTCCAAATCGGGAGCAGGACCTACTGGAGGCATTCGTTTTCCACTAAAAACACTGACCTGTTCACCCGTCCCATCCCAAGCTGGCCCAGTCATGGTGCCTGTGACCGTGTCTCCTGTTTTGGTCATGCGTAAGGTCCAGGTTCTTATATGCGTACGTTCTTTCTCCTTGTTTCCTTTTTCATGTACCTTTTCACCGGTGCGCGTTACTACCAGGGTATTGTCATTGGCCAGATAAATATCGGAAACAGGTAAAACACTACCGCCAATCCATAATAGTTCTCCGTCCAAAAACCCTTCGTTCTCGTGAACGTTGAGCCAAGCAACGCCACCGCCTTCTATAGACATGCCCCACATACCAATAAAGCTATTTTCTGTTTTATCTGCGCTTGGGCAGGAGGTTGTAGCAAAAACAACCGTAGTGGCTACTAAGAGCGTTAAAAAGGAAAGAGATAATTTTTTCATGATTTTAGTTCTTTTACTGATTTCCAAAAGGAAACCTATTGATAATCAACGTTGTTATAAAAGTAAGCTTTTAATTTATTTTTAGATACTTCAATTTAAAATTGGTCTAGTAAGGTTTGTTGTTTTGGAAATATGAGAATTTAATCGTGTCAAACATCCATAATGAAGTTTAGGTTTTAGCTCCACATAAAGAGTTAAATTAATTTAATCAATTCTTTTCCGATATAGATGCACTAACGCCTTCAAAGGTCATTTTCACTGGTTTTATGGTGCCATCTTTGTTAAACTCCATAACATCTAAACAAGTAACACGATGGTCACGGTCTAAATTTGGTATGGGTCTCCTATGATACACCATAATATATTCATCCGAATCTCTTCTTTTGATAACGGAATGATGTCCCGCTCCGGTTGCGATATCTCCTTCTTTTGATTCCAAAATTGTTCCAATTCGTTTATACGGACCGGTCGCTTTGTCCGCCATTGCATAAGCTACCTTATAACTGCCATTGGTCCAACCTCCTTCGGACCACATGAAATAATAAATACCCTTCCGTAGAAACATAAATGGCCCTTCAACATAGCCTTCTGGTGTAATTTCCTTGAAAGGATTGCCATCCTCCCAAGGGATAAAACCAGTAAAATCATCATTGAGCTTTCCAAGATTGCAATGACTCCAACCACCGTAGAAAAAATAGTGGGTGCCATCCGTGTCCTTAAAAACAAATTGATCTATAGGTTGGGCATCATTATAAAACTCTGATATCAGAGGTTTCCCTAGATAGTCCTTAAAAGGACCACTTGGAGTGTCTCCCACAGCAATGCCTATTCCTCCGTAATGATTGATGTCATTATTGGGGTCGTAAGAATTCCTGCCTGGTCTTTGAATATCATTGGCCCCAAAAAATAAGTAATACTTACTTTCCTTTTCGATAATGGAGGGAGCCCATAAAGCTTGTCTTAACCATTTTATTTTAGTAGTATCCAATATGCGTTCGTGCTTTTCCCAATTAACGAGGTCTTTTGAAGAAAAAGCGTCAAAATGTAGCTGCTTGTCGTAGTCGTCGGAAAATGTTGGATATACCCAATACGTATCATTGAAAACGGCTCCTTCGGGATCAGCATACCAACCTTCGAAAATAGGATTGTTCCTATTGTTTTCTTGCCCATGTATAGCAGTAAAAGCAAAACAGAACAAGAGGGTTAAAAACAATTGTGATTTCATCTGATGAAATTTTTAGATTTGAACTACTTACAAAACAAAAGGACAAGCGTAGGTTTCATGATAAAAGATAAATATAGCTAAAAATTGAAAAGAGCTAGAAATGTTATCGAGAAGAAAAGTGTATCCATTAAAATACGACCCGAATACGACAAGCTTGTTTTTAACTGTTTTGAATGTTTAAGTAGTAATTGAAATTTTTGGTGTAATTACAATTTCAGGAAAAGATTGCGAAATTTATGTTCGAATTTGCAACGAACAAAATCATTGCTAACTTTAGAATAAGTCAACTTAAAGCTTAAACCATGAAACATATCTTTTGCCTTTTAATCATTTTATTATTTACAAACACCTTTGTGGAGGCTCAAACGAATAATACAAAAGTAGTTTTGATTACGTTGGATGGATTACGCTGGCAAGAATTGTTCTCTGGAGCCGACTCTTTATTAATTACGAACGAAGCCTTTGTGAACGACACAATCACTTTAAAAGAGGCATTTTGGAGGGATAGTGCTGCGGAACGACGAAATGTTCTTTTTCCGTTCTTATGGATGGAAGTCACAAAAATGGGCCAATTGCATGGAAACAGAAACCTGGATAGTAAAGTGGATTTGACCAATGCCTTATGGTTCAGCTATCCCGGGTACAATGAAATTCTTACAGGCCTTGCAGACGATACGCGAATTACCAGCAACGATAAATTTCCCAACCCGAATACAACGGTGTTGGAGCTAGCCAACAAAGATTCAAGATATATGAATAAGGTAGCAGCTTTTGGCAGTTGGGATGTGTTTCCGTACATCATAAATGAAAATCGTTCGGGTGTACCTGTCAATGCAGGGTTTGAATTGGCAAAGGGAGACACCCTTACAGAGAGAGAAAAATTATTAAACCAATTACAACCTAGAATACCAAGCCCATGGGGAACCGTACGGTTGGACGCTTTTACCCACTATTATGCGGTGGAGCATATGAAAAAGCTCCATCCCGAATTCATCTATATTGCTTACGGTGAAACGGATGATTTTGCCCATGACGGCGATTATGCCGCTTATTTGAAATCTGCCCATAATACCGATATATTAATAAAAGAGCTTTGGGAAATGACGCAAAACGACCCTTTTTATAAGGACAACACGCTTTTTCTCATTACCACAGATCACGGGCGTGGTACGGAACCCTTAGAAACATGGAAAGGACACGGTGATTCAGTAAATGGTGCCGGCTCTGTGTGGCTTATTGCTTTTGGAAAAGGGGTCGCTGCCAAGGGGGAAGTTGCCAAAATGGAGCAGTTATACAGCAATCAGATTGCGCCAACTATTTTAAAAACCTTGGATTTGAACAATGTTGCAACGACAATGAAAGGCAAACCATTACAATTGATTGCGAATTAATTTTTAATGAATATGTATATACTTCATATTTTAACCAAAGAAACCAATCACTGACTATCAATTTGTGTCGAGAGTACTTTTTTTGATTTTTAAACCCTTCATATGTTTCGCTAACTTTATAGTTTATTTTAATCGCTCAGCGTGTCTAAATGGAATGTAGGTCAACCATGTAAGGGTTGATAAGCATTTATAAAGGAAATGAACCCTTATTTAGAAATTACATCACTGATTGCTTCCCCAATGGCCATAAGTTCTTGGGTTTCGGCCTCTGTAAAATCGTAGGGTACACGTTTCCCTATGCCTATGACGCCGTATAGGGTGTCATTCAATAGCAAGGGAGCGGCAACAGAACCTTCTACTTTAGTCTCTTTGGCTGCTGGTCTCGCTACACCACTGTCATCTGTTTGTAGATTGCACATTTCAACCGGTTTTTTTCTTTCTGCAGCAATCCCTGCCATACCTTTTCCTATAGGAATAGTAGCTAGTTTAGGAAGTAAAAAATCAGGAACACCAACATGGGCCTGCATCTTTAAAAGTTGCGTTTCTTGGTCTAAAAAATGTAAGGTACCCGTAGTACAATCAAAATTGGAAACTACGGTCGCAAGTAAATGTTGCCATCCGGCATCCGGATCTTTTAATAGGGAATTCACTTTATGAAGGGCAGACGAACTTGGAACGCTCATGAGGTATCGTTTTGATGGTTCTAATTTCCGATAAAAATTTAATTGTACCTGTATAAAGATACTATTTTACTTTTTTGTGGTCTTCATATCTTCACTTATCAGGGCATATAAGCGATACGAAAGGTATTTCAATCTTTGGTTGTTTTACTACCCCACCAATCTTCGTTGGGTTGAAAGTCCGCAGATAAAAATTGTAACCGTTGGGCTTCCAATTGGTGCAGTAGAACATCTATTTTTTGTTGACGTAATTTTATAGCCAATTGTGGGTCAAAAGTTTTATCTGGTGCCGGTTTGTTGGCATTTACCTCCCTTAGAAAACGGGTTAATGTGGTAGTCATCTTTTCGCCTTGTTGAGCATACTGAGCCAATACATTCTGTTGTTCTCCAGGATCGGAGAGTAGATTGTAAAGTTCGTTTCGGCCATCCTCCCAATAATGAATAAGTTTCCAATCGCCTTCAAGCATCATGGATGCCGGTTCCCCACCTTGATTTCCGTAATGAGGATAGTGCCAAAACAAGGGTCTTTCTTCAATCTCAGCTCCTTCTAGAAGAGGTTTTAAACTTATGCCGTCTATGTGCTGTTTCGGTTTCAGTGGAATATTTGCCAAATCTAACAAAGTGGGGTAAAAATCTGTTCCTATAACGGGATAGGCAACTTCTTTTACGTCTTTGACCCAGGGCACTTTTATAAAATAAGGCTCACGAATACCACCTTCCCATTGGTAGCCTTTTCCTCCGCGTAAGGGAAAATTAGTGGTAGAAAATGCGTCACCGGAAGCCACGCCACCATTATCAGAAGTAAAAACGATGATGGTATTTTCTTCTAGACCTAGCGCAATTAATTTATCCAATACGATCCCTACGGCGTCATCCATTTGTTGTACTAATCCGGCATATATTGGATTGTCCTGTACGGTACGTATGGGCAAAACCCGTTCCATTTCGTAACCAGAATCTTTTATACCTTGCCTTTCGGCTTTAGCCCGATATTTAGCCCAAGTAACTTCGCTGGTTTGTATGGGTCCATGTACCGCGTAAAAGGAGAGATAGGCAAAAAATGCAGAATCTTTGTTTTTTTCAATAAAGTCCGCCGTTTCTTTACCCAGACGCAAAGAAAGATTTTCGCCTGGGGTCTTATTTTCTAAATTTGGATTTTTCCATGGAGAAAAGAAACCTCCTATGGGGCTGCCCTTTTCCCAGCCGCCCTTATTTATTTGGAAACCGTGGTCTGTAGGCCAGCTTCCTTCCGAACCCAAATGCCATTTTCCGGCAAAAAATGTTTTATAACCGTTTGCAGCTAAGGCTTCTGCCAATGTTGTATCGTTTTTTGGAAGATTATGGTTATACTCGGCGGGTAGTAATTTGTCGTTTCGGTTCAAGGTTCTCCAATCCGTACCTGATTTAGCACCTATCCAATCTGTAATCTGATGTCTTGCGGTAAACTGCCCAAGCATAATACTGGCACGCGATGGACTACAAACCCTACTTGCAGCATAGCCCTGGGTAAAAACGGTTCCCTCATTGGCAATACGGTCCACATTTGGTGTTTCGTAAAAGGTGCTTCCCGTAAAGCTGAGGTCATGTAGGCCAAGGTCATCGACCAATATAAAAACAATGTTGGGTTTTTTCTTAACCCGTTCTTTCTCGTTTAAATCGCAAGACATAAGAATGAGTGCAAAAAAACCAAGGAGTGTAAATTTCAGGATTCTCATATTCGTTCAGAATTATGTTGATTATGACAGGCATACAAACTTAAGCTTCTTCAATAATAAGAAATTAATAGCCTTAACCATAGTCGCCAATAAATCGGAGGAGCCAAATTTATTCTCTGTATTTCTTTAGCTTAAATAGGTTGGGTGTTAAAGAAGTCCTATCATTAAAGTGTATTGTCTTAAGAAAAGCATAATTGATGAGAGATTGAGTCATTGCCTTTGATTTTTTAGTACCTTGAAATAAAAATTTATGAAAGATTCTGCAATGTTTTGGGTAGGAGCAACCACATTGGTACTATTAACAGTAACGGTTATGGCAGCCATGAACTTCCCTTTTAACTGGGTATTCTATGTTACAGTTTTTGGCCAAGTGATGATTGTTTTTATGGTATATAGGGTGTTAACGGATAAGTATAAAACCGAAAAAACCTTTGCTGATTTTTATGAGGATAATCCTATTGGGAGGGAAGAGCGGTACAGGTAAGTGAATCGAGCAGGCAGTATTAATAGGGTATAGTTTGGGACAACAATTCTTCCTTACACCTTAACTATTTCTTGAAACAATCTACGGTTAAACGTTTATGGTACAGTTACTGCAGGTTTTAAGTCTTAAGAGTTTTATTTAAGATGTAGCACTATTTTTAACAGCAAACGAGCAGTCCTAACTCAGAGGAGTTTGATAGACAACCATCTTATGGTCATAATCGGTCTGTTCGAATAAAAAGGATGTAGGACCACGTGCAAACTAAACTTTAACGAAAAATGTAATCAATACACTTCAAAATTGAAACCTATGGTAATAATGCTAGAAGTGAATGTGG
>CAZUIE010000081.1:0-4034 GCA_964620945.1 uncultured Maribacter sp. | reverse complement strand
AATCAATACACTTCAAAATTGAAACCTATGGTAATAATGCTAGAAGTGAATGTGGTATCCCTGTTGTAGTTATAATATTTTAAATCTATCTGTTTTAAACCAAATTTCCAGAGTTTGGCTCTGGTGAAAATATCGGTGTATGAAACACCCATACCTAATTGGTTAGCCACATATTTTGATAAATCGTAGTCCGAGGTATAAAATTCTTCTGTAGACAGCGCTATTTCAAATGGGCGGAAATAATCTGCAGCACTTTGATGGTAATATCTGTACGAGGGATAAATGGTAAAATTGTTAGAAAGCTTGACCGGCAGCTCGAAACTTGCAGTATGGGAGGCTATTCCCCACGTATCGTTGTAATATCGGTAATAGGTTCGCAGCACAAACCTATCGCTCAAAAACCAATTTAACCGTCCGCCAACTGCTATTTTAAATCGGGTATCGGGAAGTTGTTCAATTGCATCCGCTAACTGAAAATTACCAACAAAAGAATCCGCAATATCTGCAAAATAGACCCGTTGAAAAGGAGTGGAAAGCAGTCCTTGTTGCTGCACAAAATCTAGAGATAATGATCCTTGTACATTTTTATGTAGTATCTGTGAAAATCCAAAACCTAGAATATAGGAGTTTCTATTTTCATTTTTAAAGGGAACAAATTGTGGATTATAACTAGAATTTCCGGTAATTGCATTATCCAAGAAAAATCCATTATTAAGGCCGTTCCCGTTGGGGGCAAAAGGTCGTAATTCAAACGGATAAATTGCGGCCCAAGAATCTAGATAAACTGTTCCGTTAACACTGATTTCGGTATTTCGTTCATTGAATAACCGGGTGTAACTACCGCCAAAGCCAACAGAAAAGTAATCATATTCCGAAGATACCGAAGCGAGCGCTGACCAAATTTTGTTCCGATCGTCCGAAGTGTGGCTATAAGATGCGGTTAGGTTTGTCCAAACATCGTTGCTTGAAGCACCCGAACTGGCTACAAACGGATCTGCTTGCCGGTTACCATCAAACGGGTCAACATTACTAGAAGAGGCAGAAGTGTATGCAGAGACACCTGCGTCAATAGTCAGCACATCGTCCTCGTTAAGGGGAATGGCAATAATTATGGTTGCAGTAGCGTCCGTTAGTTCTTCCGTTCCTATACCACCTGTTACTGCTGCATTATCACCATCTTGGTTGTAGTAGCTCGATAATAGATCTACTTCCACGGTTTCCAATACGCGTTTCTTATAGCTCTTTTCATCTTCCTGCTGCTGCTGTGAAAATGCCAGGAACGACGTTAGTAAAAAGAGTAGTACTATGTTTTCTTTAATTCTATTCATGACTAAAAAGGAAAGCCCTTTTATTTATAACCTTGTGATATTAGCATCAATCTGAGCTGTATAACTAGAGGCGTATAGCGCAAAACCTAATTGCATCCGCACCCACCACCGGTTTTCCCTCCATTTGCCCCGGCCGTTCCTTCTCTGTATGTATGCGCAATGGTGACATTGCGGTCGCAGGGAAGGTCGGACAATTGCATATCCGGGTCGTTAATAGCCACTTTTTCGTATTCTTTTACCACTACACAGCTACTAAAGAAAGAAACCAGCACTATCATAAGGACCAATGGTTTACTCATAGGGTGTTTATTTTAATATTTTTTGACTTGAACACTTTCCCGTTTTCGTCGATAATAATACATTCTACATCCGGGAGCTGATTAATCCGGTCCAAACCGGTTTCTATGCCCATAACAAATACAGATGTTGCCAACGCATCGGCTAACTCTGCTTTTGGTGCAAATACAGTAACGCTTGAAACACCTACTGACGGGTAACCTGTTCTTGGGTCAATGATATGGGAATACCTTGTTCCATTTAAAACGACTTGTTTTTCATAATTTCCAGAGGTCACCACGGCTTTGTCTACAACGGGAAGTAAACCAAATCCCTTGCTTTTATCCATGGGGTTGGTAAGTGCCACTTTCCATTCACTGCCATCGGGTTGTTTCCCCCAGGTGTTCATGTCGCCCGAAGCGTTTATAATCCCTGAAGGGACATCTTTTTTTAGTAACAAGGCTTTCGCCTTATCTGCAGCATAGCCTTTGCCAATGGCACCGAAACCTATTTTCATACCAGGTAGCTTAAGAAAAACTGAAGTATTCTTTTCGTCCAAAATTATGTTGTCAAAACCTACTTTTGAAACCGATTCTTGAATAGCCTCTTTACTTGGCATCGTTTTCATACTGCCATCAAATTTCCAGATACGGTCCATAGACGCATAGGAGATGTCGAACGCACCATCTGTCAGTTTAGAGATTTTCAGGCATCGATTTATTAAATCAAAAAGTTCTTGGGAAACTACGACCGCTGTTTTTCCTGCAGCAGCATTAATTTTAGATGTCTCTGAATCTGGGTCCCATGATGATATTAGTTTTTCTATCCGATCAATTTCTGCAATAGCCATTTCAATGTACTGCCCTCCTTCAATGGCGTTCTGGGCTACCACGGTAATTTCAAAACGGCTGCCCATTAATTTCAAGGCTTGCTTGTAGGAGTTTTGGGCACTTACCATGCAACAAAAACCAACGGAGACAACAAATAGAATAGTTTTCAAATTCAGTTTAAATAGCGATTAAGTCCTTTTATGTATTCTTCTGGTGTTAGTCTTTTGTAACCGGTCTTTCCCAGTTCTTTTCCATCTGCATCTAGCAGCACAACTAAGGGAAATATGCCTTTTTGGTTATACTTTTCGGCTAATAATTTATTGGCCATAGTCTGTTCTTTGGAAAGTTGGTTTGTTTTTTTTCTTGGAAAATCCGCTTGTAGCATCACATAGTTTTCAGCGGCGTACTTTTTAAATACTGGGCTACTCCAAACCTCATGGTCTAGTTTTATACAGGGCGCACACCAATCCGAACCTTGAAAAACCAGAATAATAGGCTTGTTGGATTCCTTAGCGGCAGTCTTTGCTACCTCGAAATTGGTTTGCCAATCTTGGCATATTCCGTGTAAAGTGAATAAACAAAGAATGATAATTAAAATAGGATGTTTGCTCATTTTTAATTTCTAACGACCAATTGTTTAAAATATAAACCTATATTTTTAATATAAATTGTTTGTAAGAGGGAATAAAGCCGGTAAGAACTGCTATTGAAGGGATTCTGTGTTATCAAAAGAAATGAACAGATAGCATTTCTTTTGAAGTTTTTCTCATCAATTTATTTTAACATAGATTGGTTAGTGAATTATTTAGGAACAATTTACACGCTAGTGATTTGCTAATATTGCATTTAGGATAATCTTCTATTAAAAAACAACTATGAGTTTTAAAGTGCTTTTACTAGAGGTAAGACCGGAATTGTGACAAAATCAATAGAAGAAGAACTAATAACAAAAAAGAGGAAATGGGGTGATGAGCAAGCTGGTATATCCCGTATACTCCAAATGGATGTTTACCTTAATGAAGGTTCTATTACTTTTAGAAATTGTTACTTAAAACTTATGATGGTGACCGATACTGTGGAGTAAATTATGAAAGAAGCTGTTTGGTTAGAACTTTTTGGACATTACACAAAATGGCATAAAGCCAACCGTGGTTTTTTCAAATGGTTAAGGCTACTTATGAAAGTGGAATTACTATTAATTTATGATGATTGCAGGTGAAGACAAAAGAGGATGCTTTTAAATGCTGCGAAATAGAAGATTTGGAGAAGAGCGTAAAAATTATGCTGATTAAAAATTAAGGTTTTTAATTTTTGGGCGAAGGTTTCTTGTGTTATTTGGTAGACAAACGAAAATTAAGCGTTCCAAGGCTTACCCTATAATTTTAGGCTTGATGGTTAATAGAAGACTGGTGGTTTTTCCCCGTCCAATTTACCTTTCTCATTTAGTGGTATTGGCCAAGCTATTATTTAAATCCTCCACAGAACTCATTAAAATTGCGCTTGCTTCATTTTGTATTTGATTGTAATGCTCTATATATAGAAAACAGCACACGATAATAGCCAAAACAACGACGACATCCATAACTAATTTGGACCTTTG
>CAZUIE010000080.1:5767-16444 GCA_964620945.1 uncultured Maribacter sp. | reverse complement strand
TATTCTTCTCTGATCAACGGTACAACTTAGGTGAAGTTGGGCGTTACAGAATGAATAAGAAATTAGGGCTTGATATTGGAATGGACAAGCAGGTCTTGACCAAAGAAGATATCATTACCATTATTAAATATTTAATCGAGCTCATCAACTCTAAAGCGGAAATTGATGATATTGACCACCTTTCTAATAGGCGTGTAAGAACTGTAGGAGAACAGTTGTCTTCTCAGTTTGGAGTAGGTTTAGCCAGGATGGCACGTACAATTCGAGAAAGAATGAACGTTCGTGACAATGAGGTGTTTACACCAATAGATTTGATTAATGCCAAGACTTTGTCTTCGGTAATTAATTCATTCTTTGGAACAAATCAGTTATCTCAGTTTATGGACCAAACGAATCCATTGGCAGAAATAACACATAAAAGAAGATTATCTGCGCTAGGGCCAGGTGGACTTTCTAGAGAAAGAGCTGGTTTCGAGGTTCGTGATGTTCACTATACACACTACGGGAGGTTATGTCCAATTGAAACTCCGGAAGGACCAAATATTGGTTTAATTTCTTCCCTTTCTGTTTTTGCCAAGGTAAACGCTATGGGCTTCTTGGAGACGCCATACAGGAAGGTAGAAAAGTCCAAAGTGGATATTGATAATTTTGTTTACCTAAGCGCCGAGGAAGAAGAGGGAATGAAAATAGCGCAGGCCAACATTCCAATGAAAGCAAACGGACAGATAGATGCTGATAAGATAATTGCCAGGGAAGAAGGAGATTTCCCAGTAGTAGATCCATCTGAAATTAATTATACCGATGTTGCCCCTAATCAAATAGCCTCAATATCGGCATCTTTGATTCCATTCTTGGAGCATGATGATGCGAACCGTGCCTTGATGGGATCTAACATGATGCGTCAGGCAGTACCTTTGTTAAAACCACAGTCTCCAATTGTTGGGACTGGATTGGAAAGACAGGTTGCCTCTGATTCTAGGGTGTTGATAAATGCAGAAGGTGATGGTGTTATTGAGTATGTAGACTCTCAAAAAATAACGATTAAGTACGATAGAACAGAAGCAGAACGGCTTATTAGTTTTGAGGAGGATGACAAAACGTATTACTTGGTTAAATTCAGAAAAACGAATCAGGGTACCAGTATTAACCTAAAACCGATTGTTAAGAAAGGTGATAGAGTTAAAAAAGGACAGGTACTTTGTGAAGGTTATGCTACTGAAAAAGGAGAATTAGCGTTAGGTAGAAATCTTACGGTTGCGTTTATGCCCTGGAAAGGTTACAACTTTGAGGATGCTATTGTTATTTCGGAGAAAGTGGTACGTGAGGATATTTTTACATCAATTCACGTAGACGAGTACTCTTTGGAAGTAAGGGATACAAAATTGGGTGCAGAGGAGTTAACTCATGACATTCCAAACGTTTCTGAGGAAGCTACCAAGGATTTGGACGAAAATGGGATGATTCGTATTGGTGCAGAGGTGAAACCAGGAGATATTCTTATTGGTAAGATTACGCCAAAAGGTGAATCTGACCCAACTCCAGAGGAAAAATTATTACGCGCAATATTTGGTGATAAAGCAGGTGACGTAAAAGATGCATCATTAAAGGCATCTCCTTCATTAAGGGGTGTTGTGATAGAGAAAAAACTGTTCTCTAGGTCTGTTAAGGATAAGCGTAAACGTTCAGAGGATAAGGAAGAACTTGGTAAACTGGAGTTGGAATACGAAGTAAAATTCCAAGAACTTAAAGATGTTCTGGTCGAGAAATTGTTCACGTTGGTAAACGGGAAAACCTCACAAGGGGTACTGAACGATTTAGGTGAAGAAGTGCTTCCTAAAGGTAAGAAGTACACCATGAAAATGTTAAACTCAGTTGACGATTTTGCACATTTGGTTGGTGGAAGCTGGACGACGGATAGCGACACTAATGCTTCGGTATTAGATTTACTACATAACTATAAGATAAAGCTCAACGATCTTCAGGGAAATCTTAGAAGAGATAAGTTTACAATTTCTGTTGGAGATGAATTGCCAGCAGGTATCATGAAGTTAGCGAAGGTTTACGTAGCAAAAAAACGTAAGCTTAAGGTAGGTGATAAAATGGCGGGACGTCACGGAAACAAAGGTATTGTCTCACGAATAGTACGTCAGGAAGATATGCCGTTCTTGGAAGATGGAACACCGGTAGATATTGTATTGAATCCTTTAGGTGTACCATCGCGTATGAATATTGGTCAGATATATGAAACAGTTCTAGGTTGGGCCGGACTTAAACTCGGCAAGAAATTTGGAACTCCAATTTTTGATGGTGCTACGCTTGATGAAATCAATGCATATACAGATGAAGCAGGAATTCCGAGATTTGGACATACCTATTTATATGACGGCGGTACGGGTCAGCGTTTTGACCAACCTGCTACCGTGGGTGTAATTTATATGTTGAAATTAGGACATATGGTAGATGATAAGATGCATGCACGTTCTATAGGACCGTATTCGCTTATTACACAGCAACCATTGGGTGGTAAAGCCCAGTTTGGTGGACAGCGTTTTGGAGAGATGGAAGTATGGGCTTTGGAAGCTTACGGAGCATCTGCAACACTACGTGAAATATTGACCGTTAAATCGGATGATGTTATTGGAAGAGCCAAGACCTACGAGTCTATTGTAAAAGGTGAAACGATGCCAGAACCTGGTTTACCAGAATCTTTCAATGTCTTAATGCACGAACTTAAAGGATTAGGTTTGGATATTAGGCTTGAGGAATAAGTTTATAGTTTTAGAGACTATTTAAAAACACAATTAAAATCATTATCAGCACGCTATTATGGCTAGAATAAAAGATAATAACCCAATAAAAAGGTTTAATAAAATTTCTATAGGATTAGCTTCGCCCGAAGCAATTTTGGCAGAATCTAGAGGAGAGGTTTTAAAGCCTGAAACTATTAACTATAGAACGCACAAACCAGAACGCGATGGTCTTTTTTGCGAGCGTATCTTTGGTCCTGTAAAGGATTATGAATGCGCTTGTGGAAAGTATAAGCGTATCCGTTACCGCGGCATTGTATGTGATCGTTGTGGTGTGGAGGTCACGGAAAAGAAAGTGCGTAGAGATAGGGTAGGACATATTAATTTAGTCGTTCCCGTAGCGCATATTTGGTATTTCCGTTCGCTGCCTAACAAAATAGGATATCTTCTAGGATTACCTTCCAAGAAATTGGATATGATTATTTACTACGAAAGATATGTTGTAATTCAAGCAGGTATTGCTAAAGGCGCAGAAGGGGAAGAAATCAATAAAATGGATTTCTTGACCGAGGAAGAGTACTTGAATATAATGGAATCTATTCCACCAGAAAATCAGTATTTGGAGGATTCTGACCCTAATAAGTTTATCGCTAAAATGGGTGCGGAATGTTTAATCGATCTTTTGGGAAGAATTGATTTAAAAGAATTATCTTTTAGCCTAAGACACAAGGCAAATACAGAAACTTCTAAACAGAGAAAAACAGAAGCCTTAAAAAGACTTCAAGTAGTTGAAGCACTAAGGGAATCGCAAGAAAATAGGGAGAATGAACCTGAGTGGATGATTATGAAGGTAATTCCGGTGATACCACCAGAATTACGTCCTTTGGTACCCTTGGATGGTGGTCGTTTTGCAACATCCGATTTGAATGACTTGTATAGAAGAGTAATTATACGTAACAATCGTCTTAAGCGATTAGTAGAGATAAAAGCTCCTGAGGTGATTTTGCGTAATGAGAAGCGTATGCTTCAGGAATCAGTAGATTCACTTTTCGATAACACAAGGAAAGCTTCTGCCGTTAAAACAGAGTCTAACAGGCCGTTAAAATCACTTTCAGATTCATTAAAAGGTAAGCAAGGGCGTTTCCGTCAAAACCTACTTGGTAAACGTGTGGATTACTCGGCACGTTCAGTTATCGTCGTTGGTCCAGAGTTGAAATTATTCGAATGTGGACTTCCAAAGGATATGGCTGCTGAATTATACAAGCCATTTGTTATCCGTAAGTTGATAGAAAGAGGTATTGTAAAGACCGTAAAGTCTGCGAAAAAGATAATAGACAAAAAGGAGCCTGTAGTTTGGGATATCCTTGAAAACGTGTTGAAAGGACACCCGGTTTTATTGAACCGTGCGCCTACGCTTCACCGTTTAGGAATCCAGGCATTTCAGCCAAAACTAATCGAAGGAAAAGCGATTCGTTTGCATCCATTGGTTTGTACTGCATTTAATGCGGATTTTGATGGTGACCAAATGGCGGTGCACCTACCATTAGGACCGGAGGCAATTTTAGAGGCACAATTATTAATGTTGGCTTCACATAATATTTTGAACCCTGCAAATGGTTCTCCTATCACCGTTCCTTCTCAGGATATGGTTTTGGGTCTATATTATATGACGAAGGAAAGAAAGTCTACACCCGAAGTACCTATAAAAGGTGAAGGATTGACCTTTTATTCCTATGAAGAAGTTGAAATCGCTTTCAATGAAGGCATGGTCAACTTAAACGCAGGAATAAAGGTAAGAGCTAAAGATTTTAATGAAGAAGGCGAGTTGGTGAACCAAATTATACCTACAACGGTAGGTAGGGTTTTGTTCAACATGGAAGTTCCAGAAGCTGCTGGGTATATTAATGATGTCTTGAATAAAAAATCTTTAAGAGATATCATTGGTGGCATATTGGCGGTTACCGATGTGCCAACAACGGCTGATTTCTTGGATAAGATTAAAACTATGGGTTATGATTTCGCCTTTAAAGGGGGACTTTCCTTTAGTTTAGGTGATATTATTATACCTAAAGAGAAGCCGGAAATGATTGCAGATGCCAATGAACAGGTAGATGGCATTATGGCCAATTATAACATGGGGCTTATTACCAATAATGAACGTTACAATCAGGTAATTGATGTGTGGACTTCAACAAACGCTATGCTAACCGAGTTGGCTATGAAGCGAATTCGCGAAGACCAACAGGGCTTCAATTCCGTGTATATGATGCTTGATTCTGGTGCAAGGGGTTCTAAGGAACAAATTCGTCAGTTAACAGGTATGCGTGGATTAATGGCAAAACCTAAAAAATCTACAGCTGGTGGTGGTGAGATTATTGAGAATCCAATCCTTTCTAACTTTAAGGAAGGTTTATCGATTTTGGAATACTTTATCTCAACGCACGGTGCTAGAAAAGGTTTGGCGGATACAGCACTTAAAACCGCAGATGCTGGTTATTTGACAAGAAGATTGGTTGATGTTTCACAGGATGTTATTATCAACATTGAAGATTGTGAGACTTTAAGAGGTGTGGAAGTTGAAGCGCTAAAGAAGAATGAAGAAATTGTTGAGACACTTGGAGAACGTATTGTTGGCCGTGTTTCTTTACATGATGTTTACGATCCATTGACCCAAGAATTGCTACTAAGTGCAGATCAGGAGATTATGGAGACTGATGTTAAAAGAGTAGAAGCTTCTCCAATCGAAAGAATTGAGGTACGATCGGCATTAACATGTGAAGCCCAAAAAGGAATTTGTGCCAAATGTTATGGTAGAAACCTTTCTACCAACAAAATGGTACAAAGAGGAGAAGCTGTTGGGGTTGTTGCTGCGCAATCAATTGGAGAGCCTGGTACACAGTTAACGCTCCGTACATTCCATGTGGGTGGAATTGCAGGTAACATTTCGGAGGATAACAAATTGGAAGTTAAGTTTTCCGGTATCGCCGAAATTGAGGATATGAGAACAGTTACAAGTGTCGATTCCGAAGGGAAACCTGCTGTTATTGTAATTTCAAGGACATCGGAAATAAAAGTTGTAGATGCAAAAACAGGTATCACGCTAAGTACAAATAATATTCCTTATGGATCGCAACTATTTATAGAAAATGGTGCTAAAGTTTCCAAAGGTGATATCATCTGTTCATGGGACCCGTACAACGGTGTAATAGTTTCAGAGTTTCCAGGTAAAATTGCCTATGAAAATATTGATCAAGGTGTAACTTATCAGGTAGAGATTGATGAGCAAACTGGATTCCAGGAAAAGGTAATTTCTGAATCAAGGAATAAAAAGTTGATTCCAACTTTACTTATTCAAGATGGTAAAGGGGAAACCTTGCGTTCTTATAATTTACCAGTTGGTTCACACATTATGGTGGACGATGGTGATAAGATTAAGGAAGGTAAGATTTTGGTGAAGATTCCGCGTAAATCAGCTAAAGCTGGTGATATTACCGGTGGTCTGCCAAGAGTAACCGAGCTGTTCGAGGCACGTAATCCTTCCAACCCGGCAGTGGTTTCCGAGATTGACGGTGTCGTATCTTTTGGTAAGATTAAGAGGGGTAACAGAGAAATCATTATAGAATCCAAGTTAGGTGAGATAAAGAAATATCTTGTTAAGCTTTCTAATCAGATTCTTGTTCAGGAAAACGATTATGTACGAGCAGGAATACCTTTGTCCGATGGCTCTATTACTCCAGAAGATATCCTAAAAATTAAGGGTCCATCAGCCGTACAACAATATTTAGTCAACGAAGTTCAGGAAGTATATAGGTTACAAGGTGTAAAAATTAATGACAAACACTTTGAAGTCGTAGTTAGACAAATGATGCGTAAAGTAAGAATTGTAGATCCAGGAGATACTATTTTCTTAGAGAACCAATTAATACATAAAGATGATTTTATCACGGAGAACGATGAGATTTTCGGCAAGAAGGTGGTTATGGAAGCCGGTGAGTCAGAAAACTTGAAGGCTGGGCAAATTGTTACGCCGCGAGAACTTAGGGATGAAAACTCTTTATTGAAGCGAAATGATAAAGCTGTAGTAGAAGCTAGAGATGCCGTTGCAGCAACAGCAACCCCAATACTACAGGGTATAACAAGAGCTTCGCTTCAAACAAAATCGTTTATATCTGCAGCTTCGTTCCAAGAGACGACTAAAGTATTGAATGAGGCCGCCGTAAGCGGTAAGGTGGATACCTTGGAAGGACTTAAAGAAAATGTAATTGTAGGACATAGAATTCCAGCTGGTACTGGAATGCGGGACTACGAGAGTATAATCGTAGGTTCTAAAGAGGAATATGATGAAATTATGGCCAGAAAAGAAGCCTTAAAATTCTAAATACAGTAAGCCCTCAATTTTTAATTGAGGGCTTTTTTTTAGATCATTTAACAGTGTTTATAATGAGTGAGCAAAAAAAATCAAATCAGAAGCAAATAAATATAGAGCTCGACGAAAAGATGGCGGAAGGTGTTTATTCGAATTTGGCGATAATCAACCATTCTGTATCCGAATTTGTAGTTGACTTCATTAGTATGATGCCCGGTGCGCCAAAAGCTAAAGTGAAAAGTAGAATAGTGCTTACGCCTCAACATGCCAAGAAATTTCTTAAAGCTTTAAACGATAACGTACAACGTTTTGAGAAAGCACACGGCACCATTAAGGATTATGAGCAAACTCCAGTACCTATAAATTTTGGTCCTATAGGAGAAGCTTAAAAAAAGCCCAGCTAATAATCGCTGGGCTTTTTTTAGTCAAACTCCGAAACGTAATGTAATTTAACAAGCGGATATTTCGACTGTGTCATTTGTAAGGAGAATTGAGAATCTGCTAGAAATACTAATTGTCCTCTTTTGTCCTTGGCTAAAAACTTTTGTTTTACTCTAATAAAGTCTTTAAATTCATCACTCTTCCTATTTTCATTCCCTACCCAGCAAGCCTTAAAAACGGGAAAATTTTCGTAACTACATTTAGCGCCATACTCGTGTTCTAAACGGTACTGTATAACTTCAAATTGCAACGCTCCTACCGTACCAATAACCTTACGTCCATTAAGTTCCAGCGTAAAAAGCTGGGCGACACCTTCGTCCATTAGTTGGTCAATGCCCTTATTCAATTGTTTAGATTTCATAGGGTCGGCATTGTTTATATACCTAAAATGTTCCGGAGAAAAGCTTGGTATGCCTTTGTAGTGCAGGGATTCCCCTTCCGTTAATGTGTCCCCTATCTTAAAGTTTCCCGTATCATGTAATCCAACGATATCACCTGGATAAGAAATATCTACGATTTCTTTTTTTTCTGCAAAAAAGGCATTGGGGCTAGAGAATTTCAGTTTTTTACCCTGCCTCACATGTAAGTAGGGTTTGTTACGTTCGAACGTTCCGGATACAATTTTAACGAATGCTAATCTATCGCGATGTTTGGGATCCATATTTGCATGGATTTTAAATACGAAACCGGTAAGTTCCTTTTCATTTGCTTGCACCAAACGTTCTTCGGCCATTTTAGGTTTAGGTGGTGGTGCAATTTCAATAAAACAGTCTAGTAATTCTCGCACACCAAAATTATTTAGGGCAGAGCCAAAGAATACAGGTTGTTGTTCGCCTTTTAAATATAATTGTTTGTCAAATTCCGGATATACGCCCCAAACCAAATCCAAATTTTCTCGTAGCTCCTTTGCTGCACTGGCACCTATGATTTGTTCAAGTTGAGGGTTTTCCAAGTCGTCAAATGCAATGGTTTCTTCTATATTTTTTTTATTGTCACCACTAAATAGATTGATGTTTTTTTCATAAATATTATAAATCCCTTTAAAGTCGTAGCCCATTCCAATAGGAAAGCTAAGAGGTGTAACCGAAAGTCCTAGTTTTTGTTCGAGCTCATCTAAAAGGTCAAAAGCATCTTGTCCTTCTCTATCGAGCTTGTTAATAAATACTAACATAGGAATGTTTCGCATTCGGCAGACTTCTACAAGTTTTACCGTTTGTTCCTCAACACCTTTCGCTACATCGATTACCACGATTACGCTATCCACCGCTGTTAAGGTTCTAAAGGTATCCTCCGCAAAATCCTTATGTCCGGGAGTGTCAAGTATATTTATCTTTTTGTTCTTGTAAATGAATGCCAAAACAGATGTTGCAACGGATATACCCCGTTGACGTTCAATCTCCATGAAATCACTAGTAGCAGTTTTCTTTATTTTATTGTTTTTTACGGCCCCTGCTTCTTGAATTGCTCCTCCGAAAAGTAAAAGCTTTTCAGTTAAGGTGGTTTTTCCGGCATCAGGATGCGATATAATTCCAAAAGTTCGTCTTCTTGCTATTTCTTCCTTAAAGCTCATTTAATCCGATTTGAGGGCAAAAATACATGAATTTAGGGGTTTTGTCATCTATAACGCATGTGAAGATTTCTTTTCAAATAATGGTTCATTGTGACAAAATTGATAGTTTTGTGACATATATTTAGTTTAAAAATTCCGTACCGAGTTATTTTAGTAAGTATTTCAAAGAGATTTGTTAACAAGTTATCCGAGTTGCTAAGACGCTAGCTATAATACGACTATATTGCGCATAATTTCAAAATAGGAAGTCCCACATCCTGCCGAAATAAAATCCTACATGTCATGGTGATAAGTTTAAATTAAACTATCGTTATGAGAAAAAGTACGTTTTCAACTCCCAACCTACTAGCCCATCCATATAGCTTTGCGAGAGCAATTGTTTTCACGCTATTGCTATGCAATATTCCTTTTGTTTATGGGAATGAACTACCTGCTGATATTGTCACTATAGATACTGATGGGGATGGGGTCTATGACCTTATGGATATTGACGATGATGGTGATGGTATTTTGGATGTTGTTGAGGATGATAATTCAGATGGTGATAATAACCCTGCAACCAATCCAACTGATACCGACTCCGATGGTGTTCCCAACTATTTGGATTTGGACTCAGATAATGACGGTATATTGGATAATGTTGAGGCACAATTTGCTTATGTTGCTCCTTTGAATAAAGATGAAAACGGAAACGGATTGGATGATATTTATGAGATTGGCAACGGTTTGAACCCAATTGACAGTGATGGAGATAGCGTGGCTGACTTTATTGATTTGGACTCAGATGGAGACGGTCTTTTAGATAGTTCTGAATCCAGTGTATTGAGTACAGATTTTGACTGTGAAACAGTGCCTAATTTGAATTTTGTTAATGGGCCAACCCTAGAATCAGGTAATTTATTTGATGAGGGTTCGGTATATAGGTTTGCTGATATTGCAGATGGTTTGGATGCGTTGGTTACCATTGAAAAAGTTGTGAATGGTGAAATCAGCACGCTTGACCAAAATTCGGTTGATCCTGAATTTTTTAAACCTGAAATATTTTTTTCTGTAGAAGGTGAGAATCGAAATCCATATGTGGATTTAAGAATAACACTTGTAAGTGCTGGAACGGATAATTCAGCTGTATTAGACGAGTTAATTGCAAATTTTTTGGATGTTGATGGTAATGAAACCTATCAGGAGTTTAATAGATTTGATACACCCGCTAGCTATACATTTGACCAACCTAAGGATATAACGATAGAAAATACAGGAGGAGGTTTACTAATTAATGGAGGTACTACAGAATATTCTGGGATTTCCAATGTGAATCCTCAGGTAAATGTTGGTGTCGAGTTTGTCGATATTTCAACCTTTGTATTCCGATTTGGTATTATTGCTACGGGTACTGATAATTTTAGAACAAATGTTGCTCGGCAGTCTGGTATTCAATTTGCTTGTTTGAATAATTTTAATAATCCGCAAACGGTAATCTTTAATACAGATGTAGATTCGGATGGGGATGGGTATCCCAATAGAGTGGATATCGATTCCGACAACGACGGCATCCC
>CAZUIE010000080.1:0-5667 GCA_964620945.1 uncultured Maribacter sp. | reverse complement strand
ACGGGAACGGCGACCCTACGGACGACGACAGCGACAACGACGGAACCCCGGACTACTTGGATCCCGATAGTCCAATGTTAGATGTGATTGATGACTCCGCCTCTACTCCCTCTAATACAGCTGTAGATATTGATATCCTCGGTAACGATTTAGGAATACCTTCGGATGGTACCATTACTTTTACGGAGCCCTTGGACGGAATCATTGAGATAAACGATGCAGGGACTCTAGAGGATTTAACGGATGATTTCGTAACGTACACGCCTAACATAGATTTTAATGGTACCGATGGTTTTGAATACACGATTTGTAATGTTGTCGGTAATTGTGACACAGCTACAGTTATTATTTTGGTTGGTACTCCTCCCATGTTGGATGTGGTGAATGATTCAGGGGTTACTGATCCAGAAACTGCAGTTGATATTGATATCCTTTTAAACGATATCAACCTTCCTAATGACGGAAATGTCACGTTTACAGGAGCTTCCAACGGTATCGTCTTAGCTAATGATGGTGGAACCCCAGATGAACTTTTGGACGATTTTGTCACCTACACGCCAAATGCCGGCTTTAGTGGAACAGATATCTTTGAATATACAGTCTGTGATTTATTGGATAATTGCGATACGGCGATAGTGAATATAGTTGTGAACGAACCACAAATAGTTGCCATTGAAGTAAATCAGATTGTATCTCCCAACTCGGATGGTAAAAATGACTTTTTGTTTATTCGTGGGGTAGAAAATATTCGCAATAGTACGTTGAAAATTTTTAATAGATGGGGCGTTGCGGTGTATGAAGGAGAAAATTATAACAATCAGAATAACGTTTTCGATGGTCGGTCTAGAGGTAGGTCTACGTTAAGTGTAGAAGACTACCTTCCTCCAGGCGTGTATTACTACATCTTTGATTACACGACTTTGACCGGAGAAACTATTGTTGATAGTGAGTATATTTACATAAGCAGAAAATAGCATAACCACATGAATATCAGGAACTATTTCTTAGGGTTACTTTTTTTAGTATTACTTTTTGTAGGTGAAATGCGCGCGCAACAAGACGCTCAATACACCCAGTACATGTTTAATACCATTAGTGTTAATCCAGCGTATGCGGGTTCTCGTGGTCAATTGAGTATAGCAGCTTTGTATCGAGCTCAGTGGGTAGGTTTAGAGGGGGCGCCCACCTCACAAACGGTGAATATTCATTCTCCTATCAGAAATAGTAAACTAGGTTATGGGATATCCGTTGTTAACGACGAGATTGGTGATGGTACCGTGCAGGAAACCTATTTTGATGGTGTTTTGTCCTACACTATCGAAGTGGCAAGGGATGCGAAATTATCCTTTGGGTTAAAAGCAGGTTTAAATGTTTTAAATTTAGACTTCAATAGATTACGAAATTTCGATGCAGAACCGGTCAATGTGGATAATATAGAAAATAGAATTTCTCCGAATATTGGTTTAGGGTTTTACTATCATACAAAGAAATTTTATGCGGGTTTATCGGCACCTAATTTATTACAAACCGAACATTTTGATAATTCCGCGACCGATGCAAATGCGATACAGTTTTTATCCCAGGAAAGAATTAATTTCTATTTGATTACTGGGTATGTTTTTGATTTGAACGGAAACTTAAAATTCAAACCTGCATTATTGACGAAAGTGGTCGGAGGGGCACCCTTGCAGGTAGATCTTTCTGCAAATTTCATGTTTGCCGATAAATTTACTTTTGGAGCGGCTTATAGATTGGATGCTGCAGTAAGTGCTATGGCCGGCTTTCAAATCTCTGACCAGCTTATGTTAGGTTTAGCTTATGACAAAGAAACTACCGAATTAGGAGGTACTCGTTTTAACGATGGTTCCTTCGAAGTTTTTTTAAGGTATGAACTAGTAAAATCCTTTCAACGATTGGTATCACCTCGCTTCTTTTAATACGGACAGACCCATGACAAAAAAAGTATATATACTATTTATTTTTCTTAGCTCTTTCGCTTTAGTAAGAACGTTCGCACAGGAGAGATTGGTGACAAAGGGGAATGAAAAATACGAAGAGTATTCTTTTAGACCAGCAATCGATATTTATAAAAAAGTTCTGGATAAAGGATTTGTTTCTGCCGATTTACTTAAAAAGTTGGGCAATTCCTATTACTATAATTCTGATTATTCGGAAGCGGCCGAAACATTCAAAAAGTTGGTAGAGGAATTCACAAACGAAGTTGCTCCCGAGGATTATTTTAAATATGCACAAACCCTAAAAACTTTAGGAGATTATGAGGCTTCTAATAAAGTCATGTCTAAGTTTACCGAGATGACTTCTGGTGATGCGAGGGCAAGCGCATTTAAAGAAGAAAGGGATTATTTAGCTGAAATTGATGAAAACTCAGGTAGATATGATATTAGCCCATTTGAGTATAATTCCGTTTATTCTGAATTCGCACCTGCTTTTTATAAAGATGGGCTGATTTTTTCTTCTGATCGCGATACGGGTAATTTCGCACGCTATAGGCATACTTGGAATCAAAAGGATTTTTTGGATTTATATAAAGTAAATGCCGATAGTGTCTCAATGAATTTGGTTACAAAATTTGGAGAAAATGTAAATACAAGATTACACGAATCTGCATCTGTGGTAACAAAAGATGGGCAAACCCTATATTTTACCAGAAACAATCTTGTGGAAGGTAAATATATTAAGGACGAAAATGGAATCATAAGGCTGAAAATATTCAGGGCGAAAATGATAGATGGTGTTTGGGGAGAAATAGAGGAGCTTCCTTTTAATAGCAATGCATATTCTGTGGCCAATCCAGTTTTAAGTCCAGACGAGAAAACACTGTACTTTGCTTCTGATATGCCTGGAACTCTTGGTCTTTCCGATATTTTTATGGTCGGTATAAATGACGACGGCACCTTTAGCGCTCCGATAAATCTTGGGGCCAACATAAATACGGAGGCTAGGGAGACATTTCCGTTTGTTACCGATAACGAAATCCTTTATTTTTCTTCTGATGGCCATCCCGGTTTAGGAGGTTTGGACGTGTTTGCCACAAAAATCAAACGGAAGGATTTTAGTGGTAAGGTTCTTAACGTAGGAAAACCAATAAACAGTAGAAAGGATGATTTTACTTTTATCTTCAACGAGGTATCTAAAGAAGGCTATCTGGCTTCCAACAGAGAAGGTGGCTTAGGATACGATGATATATATCAGTTTATTGAAAAAGAGCCATTAGTGTTTGAATGTATACAGAAAATAACAGGAACTGTCCGTGATAAGATTTCAAATAATGTATTGGTAGGGGCAACCGTTAAAGTAATTAATGAAAATAACGAAGAAGTATTATCGGATATTACAAATTCTGACGGTGATTATAGCCTTGTTTTGGATTGTAACAAAGGTAATTTTGTAAGAGCCCTAAAGGAAGGGTATACCCCCTTTGAAGAGTACATCGGTGTTTCAGATGGTAAACCTAAAATAATAGATTTCTATTTGGAACGAGATTTGGTAACAGCCGGTTTTGGTGACGATTTGGCTAAACTACTACAATTAAGCACCATTTATTTTGACTTTGATAAATATAATATTCGTAAGGATTCCGAGATAGAAGTTGAAAAGGTAATAGCAGCAATGGAAAAATATCCTAGCCTAAAAATTCAGGTAAACTCACACACAGATAGCAGAGGTCCAGCCGCTTATAATTTATGGCTCTCACAGAAAAGAGCGGAGTCTACCATAAATTATATGATTTCAAAAGGAATTGGTTCGGATAGATTGGCAAGTGAAGGTTTTGGGGAAACAAAGCTCATCAATGACTGTTACGATGGGGTCAGATGTTCTTCTGATAAACATGATTTAAATAGGCGGTCTGAATTTATTATTCTAGAATAACATTGTATTTTTTAAGTTTTTATTTAGTCAATTTTTATAGTTCTAGAGCATTACACGATGTTGAAATCAATAGATGGTAGGAATAACCAATCTTTACTCGGTTTTGTATTTTTAGAGATTAAGTTTAAACCATTAAGCTCACTATCTTTTATCATTCCTCTTATGACTTATATGCTAATGTATTTTTTAGCAAACTATGATTCCTCGGTACGATTTAAATTCTTTCAAATAATCGCCTAATATTTGCTTCAATAGGTGATATTTATTTTGAAACGCCACCTGTTTAAAACGTCTTACTATTTACTTCCTAAATATCGTATTTGTTGACTTTATCGATGAAAGAACACCTCTTTTTCGGGACTCATACGAATTGGAAACCTCAATTATTAAGAGCTATACAATACTATTTTATGGTTACACAACATTTATTTCTTTAAGGAAGGCTTAACGTTAATTTTGTAGGCTATTAATGTTATACGAAAGAATTTCACTGAATTTCAGTGGAGTTTCTGGTAACTATAAGGGAAGAAATCTTGATTTTGAAACTAGGGAATAAGACGATGTTGCGAAACTATATCATAAGTAAACAGGCTGTTATGGACAAAAGATTATTATGGATGCTATTTTTGGTGTCCAGTTTCACATTTGCACAGACCACGGTTACCTTGGAAGACCAATGTAATTGTGAGGTCCTACAAGGAACGGATGTTTCTGTACCGGGAGTTAGTAGTCCTGTTGGAGCAGATTTGGGCGATTTGTATGTGAATACGACTAGCGGAACGATATTTTTCTGGGATGGAAATTCTTGGGAGTTTACTTCTACCGATGACCAACAATTAACAGGTTTTACATTCAATGATACAAGCAATGAACTCACCTTGGATTTGGAAAATGGGGGAAGTATCACTGTAGATCTTACCAGCCTTCAAAATACATTTACGGATACGAATACGGTAATTACAAATTTTAATATCGATTCGGGTACAAATAGTTTAATCCTTACGGATAGCGATGGGTCTTCTTTTTCGATCTCTTTGGTCAGTTTAGCAGCAATTCTTGATACAAATGTTTTTGTGACAGATTTTGTTTTGGATGCTGGTGCACAGGAACTTGTTATTATAAATAGTGATGGAGGCGAATTTAGGGTTTCATTGGCCGATATTGCTGCCGCTACGGATACAAATACTACGAATGCTACTTTTGAGGTAGATATTGCAACCAGCGAGTTGGTGGTTGCAGATAGTGATGGAAACGATGTACGAGTACCTTTAACTGATATTGCCGCTTTGGTTGATACGAATACGGAATATACTGCCGGAACGGGAATCAATTTAACGGGAACGGAGTTTTCAGTTAACGATACCGAACTGAACCCGGACTGGGCCAACATTACCAGCATCCCTACCGATATTGCAGACGGTGATGACAATACAACGAACGCAAGTTTAACAGAGGACGGCACGAATTTGATTCTCATGGATAGCGAAGGAGCTACAGTAACGATTGCATTGGCGGCCATTGCCGCTGCAACGGATACGGATACAACCAATGCTACTTTAACAGAGGACGGAACGAATTTGATTTTGACTGACAGTGCAGGTGCAACCGTTACAATAGCCTTAGCGGCTATCGCTGCCCAGGTTGATACGAATACGGAATATACAGCGGGTGCGGGACTTGACCTGACGGGTACAACGTTCTCCGTCGACGGATCTGCGATTACGCCGGACTGGACGAACATCACCAGCATTCCTGCCGGTTTTGCGGACAACACGG
>CAZUIE010000079.1:13116-16448 GCA_964620945.1 uncultured Maribacter sp. | reverse complement strand
TATGATGATACTACAACTCATTTGGGCAATAACAAAAATGCCCGAAACCAAAGGTATATCCTTGGAGGAATTAAGTAAAAAACTAACAAAAAGCTGAAGCTACCTACCTAATCCAACTCACAAGAAACGAATTATCCTTCTCAATTTTTGGCTATATTTAAATGCGTTTAGCAATTCCTTTTAACAAGCTGTATAAACGCTGAAGATAATGAGAACAGCAGAAGCCAAATTAAAAGAACGGGTAAAAGAGCTTACCTGTTTGTATCAAGTTACCTCAATCATCGTAAATTCCGATTACGATGAGCTAGATACTTCCTTGGAGGCCATAGTGTACTGCCTAAAAAGAGCTTGGCAATTTGAAAATGATACCGAAGTATATCTGAAAGTGGCCGATTATAAAACTGAAACCAAGAATTACCAGCCTAATATGGTTTTTTTGGAACAGGATATTAAGGTCTTTAACAATGTGGACGGCGTAATAAAAATCGGATACCCACTAGAGCGCTACTCAAAGTCTGATTTTTTGACAGAAGAACGCACCTTATTGCACAGCGTAAGTTTGGCCGTGGGCAATCTTATGGAGCGTAAACAGATACGTGATAGCGAAGTGGCGGCAAAAATGCAAATGGAGCGTGCAGATCGCTTGCATATTCTAGGAGAGATTACAGCTGGCATAGCACATGAATTAAATACGCCTTTGGCAAACATTCTAGGTTTTGCCGAATTATTGAAAGAGAAGGTAAAAATCAAAGAAAATAGTAGAGATCTTGAAAAAATCATGGAAAATGCTGTCTTTAGCCGTGAAATTGTAAAAAAATTAATGTTTTTTGCCTGTGAAATGCCACACAAGAAAGATGAAATAGAACTTAACACCCTTCTTGAAGACTCCTTAAAACTGCTCTCACCTTCCTTTAAGGATAAAAACATAGTGCTTAAAAAAGAATTCAGTAATGCCAATATTCTTCTGCGTGCAGATTCTGTTCAGTTGACCCAAGTACTCTTTAACTTGATTATGAACGCAATTTATTATTCTCCAATAGGCGGAAAAATAGAGGTAGCACTAACAGAAAAAACCAAGATAGTACAAATTTGTATCGCTGATCAAGGAAAAGGGATAGCGGCAAAAAACAAGGATAAAGTTTTTGAGCCATTTTTTACTACCAAGCCCTTGGGAGAAGGATCGGGGCTAGGTCTCAGTGTCGTTCATGGAATCATCGATAGCCATAAGGGCACTATTTTACACAAACCCAATACACCAAAAGGCACTATTTTTATGATTGATTTCCCTAAATTGTAAACATGGCTCTTCACAAAGAAAACATCCTTCTTGTTGATGATGATATCAATATCTTAGAACTACTACAGCGACACTTGCAGTCTATGAATTACCATACCTACAAGGCTGTATCAGTAAAAGAGGCACTCTTCATTCTAAAGGACACCTTTATAGACTTATTAATTACGGACATCCAAATGCCGGAAGTAGACGGCTTACAATTACTAAAATATACCAACGAACACTACCCGGATATGCCCAAACTTATGGTTACAGGGTATCCCTCGGTTAGCGGCACCTTAGCGGTGATGAAATCCGGAGCAACAGACTACTTAACTAAGCCTTTCACTAAAGCGGAGCTTAGGGAGGCTGTTTCAAAAGCTTTTGAAAAAAGTAAAGGATCGAGCGTCAACTTGAGAGAAAAACCAAGTACCGTTTTGTACGGAGACATGGTTGGCGCCTCGGAGGGTTTTTACCAGGTTGCCACAATAATAGATAGAGTAAAGGATAATAAGGCAACAGTACTTATAAAAGGAGAAAGTGGCACCGGAAAAGAATTGGTAGCAAGAGCTATACATTATTCGGGTAAATACTCCCGTGCACCGTTCGTTGCCGTAAACTGCGGAGCTATACCTGATAATTTACAGGAAGCTGAACTTTTTGGCTATCTAAAAGGCGCCTTTACAGGCGCAAACGAAAACAGAAATGGTTTCTTCCAAGCGGCACAAGGTGGCACGTTGTTCTTAGACGAAATTGGAACGGCATCCCTTGCAGTACAAACAAAACTATTACGTGCTTTACAAGAAAAAGAAATAATCAGAGTTGGCTCAAGAAAAGTAGAAAAAGTAGACATACGCATTATTGCAGCCACAAATGCAAATCTTCTGGAAGGAATAAAAAATAATTCTTTTAGGGAAGACCTATATTACAGGCTAACCGTTGTAGAAATAATGGTGCCGCCCCTTAGGGAACGCAAATCGGATATACCATTGTTAGTAGAAAAATTTCTTCGTAAATATGGTGTAGAATATAAGGACCGTCTTTTGAGAATATCTCCAGAAGCGATTAGTGTCTTAGAGCGCTATAACTGGCCTGGAAATATTAGAGAGCTAGAAAACGTAATACAACGGTCGGTAATTATGGCAGATGGACAAATCGAAATAAAAGACCTTCCTGACTCCTTAAAGTTTGATATAGATTTCCCCGACTCGAAACTACTTCCACTTAGAGAGATGGAAAAAGAATATATAAAACGGGTTTTACTACATACCCAAGGAAACAAAACCAAAGCGGCAGAAATACTACAAATAGATCGCAAAACGCTACGCGACAAACTCGACTGAATCTAGCGCATAGGTATAAACACGATGCTACTTCTAATTATAAATTGATGAGGAGAAATTCCCCAACTGAGGAATTTCTCCTCATTTTGAATACTGCTCAATTTCCTATTTATTATTATAATAATCTGACTTTCAATTAACTAAATAAATTTAACGTCGCTAGTTATTTAATAGGAACAAATTTTGCGTTAATGGCATAACATATATAAAAGTTAAATGACGGATATACGAAATAGATGAAATACGGAAAGCTCATACTGGAAAAAAGTGATTTTGCGTTGATAAAGCAATATCAACGGGCAAACCTTACGTACGAGGACTACGCCCATAAGAACACCTTGGATACCTTAAAAAATTTAATGTCCAAAGCCATAATTCTAAAGGCAGACCAAATGCCGTCGGACGTTGTACAATTGTATTCTACGGTTACGGTCACGTGCAACTCACAATGGCAGGAAGAATTTACCTTGGTGGCTCCATCCGAAGAAAACATCAAAAAGAACCAAACATCGGTAATGAGCACTTTAGGAGCTTCTATCATCGGACTCTCAGAAGGAGATAATATAAAATATGGTCTCCCGGGAAGCACCATTTTTTTAAAAATAGAAACTGTTTTAACTTCTAAAATAAAGACTAGCCCAACTAAGTTAAAAGCAGAAGCGAGCATTACTTTTTCCCAAGATTAAATGATAATAACTTAAAAAATAAAACTA
>CAZUIE010000079.1:6838-13016 GCA_964620945.1 uncultured Maribacter sp. | reverse complement strand
AGCGAGCATTACTTTTTCCCAAGATTAAATGATAATAACTTAAAAAATAAAACTATGATGAAATTAATTATAACTCTATTCCTAGCGTTTAGTTCGCGAATCCTTCAAAATAGAAGAATAAACCTTGATTAATAAGACCCACAGGTGAGCGACATTTACGAATTTGGGAAGCCTGAAACAAGCACTTACAAACACGTTAATTTCCCTAAACCAAACTTCATTATCACGAAAGATGGAGTTGTCAATTCCAACGTGCAGAAGGAAAAAAAGTAGTCCTAGGCTCGGTTTAGAAAAAAAGGATGAAACTAATCAAATAACGATAAGACAAGAAGACGGTGGTCGTTTTTCGGAAGCCATAGTTTCGTATCCGCAAATTTTGAACAAGTAATAAAGGCTGGAGAATTATAGTCGCAGCAACAATTTTGGTTAGTTGATGTAATCCACTCGATCTATAAAAGGTTTTGTTTTGCTCAAATCAAAGGCAATGACCGGGTGGATATTTCACATAAAATAAATGCACTAACCTAACATGATAATGAATTTTAAAAAAAGTAGATAATGTTCACAAAACTCACAGTATTACAACGAATTTCAGTAGGCCTAATCTTAGCTATTGCCTTTCTTTTGGTGTTGGTTTCCAACCGATTGGATAATAGACACTTTGAAACCATTCAAAATACCGTAAACTCGGTATACAAGGATAGGGTTGTAGTGCAGAATTTAATTTACGAACTCAGTACTATTTTACACAAAAAAGCATTGCGGTTCAGTTTAGATAAAACAAATTCCGAAGCTCACAATAGCGAAAATAACGAAGTAGCTAATATTCTTACTGCATTTAGGAAAACAGAATTAACATCAAAAGAGTACAATCTTCTTATTGAATTAAGTGAGGATTTTGAGGGTTTTTTAACTCTGGAGAAAAAAATGATTAGCCCCCAAGTAACTGCGCAACAAAAAACAGAGGTGCTAACAGCTCTTAATTCAATGAGGCAACAGCTAGACGGTCTGGCCAAAATACAGCTTGAAGAAAGTGAGCAACTGACCGAACTTTCAAATAAATCGTTGGGTATGAACGTATTAATGTCAAGATTGGAATTAGGTTTAATGATTGTCATCGGAATCGCTATGATGGCCCTCATCTTTTATCCCATCAAAAAGACGGTCACAAACACCAAAGAATAATTTAAAGCTTCAAAAACAAACATAGTACTAGGACACAACATACAAAAGAATCTTTATAACATCCACAAATTATATGGATTGCTCCCTCATTGATAAAAAGGGTGCCATACGTTCTTGTAGTGAATATTGGCATTGGTTGGAGACACCTATATTAAACGTGGTATTTTCCCTTAAATCCTAATAACCATAAAAGAGATTAAAACCATTAGGCTGTTACATCAGTTGCTTTGAAAAGGATATACTATTAAGAAGTAAACCTAAAAGTGAAAAGTTAATTTTAAAAACAGACAAGGATATTCCTTAATGGAATTCAACTTTATAATCTATTCTAAAAAGTAGCGATTGTGAGCCTTATGTTTTGTGTTATAAATAGCACTGATTTAAGAAATCTAAGTCTTTGAGTTGTAAGTAATGAAAACAACAAAAATTCTAAAAATGAAATACAAAAATCTTATTATAGAAAAAAAAGAATACGTAATTCTAAAACGTGTACTAAACATATCTGGCTACCAACAAGACGTAACGCTACGTAAAGCTATGGGTAAATTATCAAGGAAATTGGAATCGGCAAAAATATGTGACGAGATAGACATGCCGGCAGATGTGGTGCGCTTTAACTCCGAGGTTACCATTAGTTCAGAAAACGGGTGGCACAAACAATTTCAATTGGTATTACCAAAATCAAGCGATGTAAAGAGTAATAAAATATCCATAATAACCTCGATGGGAGCAGCGGTAATAGGGTATGCCAAAGGTGATTCGCTGGTTTGGGAATTTCCATCTGGCGAACAAACTATTACAATAGAAAAAGTGTGTCAGGAGAATATTCGAATAAATGTAAACATAATATTATGAACGCTACAAGACCATTTTACAGTCATGAATCGGATGATAAGATTATGATAAAAAAGGACCGGCTAGAAATTGGAAACCGGACCGATGATTTAGAATATATAAACGAAGAACTGGAATATCTTCTAGATGTAGAAGATCGCATACTTAACAATACCGAATTATATGAACTTTTATATTAGTAAAAAGAAGAAAAAAACCATTATTTAAATTTAAGAGTAATCTACAAGAGCAACCGGAATACGGCAAAACAATCCTGTAGAAGTTTTTACAAACAGTATTCCTAAGTTACATTTGTAATATCCACATGATAATCGACCTAATAATTATAGTTGTCGAAAAATTTAAGTATGAAAGACGGAGCAGACAGAATACTATATAATTATTTATTAAAAACCGGAATGAGCGAAAGCATGGCCGAGTACCTCAACATGGGTATATTTTTACTTGCCATTCTCGTTCTTACCTATGTTCTGGATATCATTGCTTGGAAAATACTACGTTCTTTATCCATTAAATTGGCACGGAAATCAAAGACTGATTTTGATAATTTTTTGGTCACCCATAAAGTGCCGCGTTATGTAGCACACATCCTACCTTTAATTTTGCTGTTTGATTTGGTACCCTTGGCATTGTCCGATTTTGAGTACGCAGTAACTATTGCAGAAAAAGTACTTCAAGTGCTATTTGTGGTTCTCGCTATTACCGTGGTAAAAAAGGTACTGCGAAGTACGAACGATTATCTAAAAACCAAGGCAAGGTTTAGAGATAAACCTATGGACAGTTACATTCAAGTGTTCATGATATTCATATGGATTATTGGTATACTCACCATATTTGCCATAATAACAGAAGTTAGTATCCTTAAATTTTTTACCGCTTTAGGTGCTGGTTCCGCTATAATCCTATTGCTATTTAAAGATTCTATCCTTGGGTTTGTAGCCAGTATACAGGTAAGCATCAATGATATGGTACGCATTGGTGATTGGATTACATTTGAAAAATACGGTGCAGATGGAGACGTTATAGAGATTACCCTGGCTACTGTAAAAGTTCAGAATTTTGATAAGACAATCACTACCATTCCAACCTATGCATTAATTTCCGATTCCTTTAAAAATTGGCGCGGGATGCAGGATTCTGGAGGAAGGCGAATCAAGCGAGCCTTGATAATTAGTCAAAAAAGTATTGGTTTTCTTTCGGATGATGATATAGCCGCTCTTCAAAAAATTGAATTGGTAACTCCCTATCTTAACAGTAGAAACCAACAAATTAAGGAGTATAACAGCGAAAATAACGCCAACAAGGAATTAGCTATAAACGGAAGAAATCTTACCAATTTAGGTGTATTTAGAAAATATATTACCGTTTATTTAGAAAACCATTCTGCCATTAATAAAGGAATGACCCTAATGGTGCGACAACTAGCACCAACCCCACAGGGAATTCCGTTAGAGATTTATGCCTTTAGTGCAGATAAGCGTTGGGAGAACTATGAATATGTAATGGCCGATATTTTTGACCATCTCATTGCCGCACTTCCATTTTTTAAA
Organism: uncultured Maribacter sp.; assembly: GCA_964620945.1. Taxonomy (GTDB): domain Bacteria; phylum Bacteroidota; class Bacteroidia; order Flavobacteriales; family Flavobacteriaceae; genus Maribacter. The sequence goes on along the minus strand of CAZUIE010000079.1, from coordinate 9,426 downwards.
CTTAAGCTCTTTGAGCTACCTACGGCCTTAGAGGTATAAAAATTTGTGGTACAGCCGATGAAAAACTGAAAAAGTCCTATCTTGGAAAGATAAAGAATGTACTATGGAAAGAAGAAAGTTCATAGGCCGTGCCGCCTTAGCAACCATATCCAGTGCCTTGGGTACCGAAATTGTATTCGGTAAATATCTGCCAAACGGCTATACCCCTTTAGGTTTACAAGATCCGGATCCGTTTAGCTTGTTCAACAAGGACAGTAGCATGGTACTTCTCAACGATAGGCCATGGAACATGGAGGCCCAGGCACATCTTTTGGATGATAAAGTAACTCCCAACAAATATATTTTCATTAGAAACAACGGTCTGGTGCCCGAAAATATTGATGTAGATAACTGGACACTAACGATAGATGGCGAATCTGTCGATAAAACGAGGACCTATACATTGAAGGAACTTAAATCAAAGTTTCAGCAACATACCTATCAACTTACGCTAGAATGCGGCGGGAACGGTCGCTCAGAATATAATCCTCCAGCAAAAGGGAACCAATGGACCATAGGCGCTGTTTATTGTGCGGAATGGACCGGAATCAGATTGCGGGATGTTTTGGAAGATGTAGGTATAAAAAACGATGCTGTTTATATAGGCTATCATGCCGCTGATAAGCATCTTAGTAGAGATCCCAATAAAGAACCTATCTCCCGTGGTGCTCCAATGGCCAAAGCCTTGCAGGATGAAACCCTGCTCGCTTTTCAAATGAACGGAAAAGATATTCCTTTGGTACATGGATATCCTTTACGGTTGGTAGCAGGAGGCTGGCCTGCCTCGGTTTCAGGTAAATGGGTGCAACGCATTAGCGTTCGCAATAAAGAACACGACGGCACTAAAATGCAGGGGGATGCCTATAGGGTACCGTGTAATCCTGTAGCACCAGGAGAAAAAGTTTCTGAGGAAGACATGTGCATTATAGAATCTATGCCGGTAAAATCACTCATTACATACCCCAAAACAGGGGCGATGATCAATGAAGGAAATAAGTTGACTATTAGAGGTCATGCATGGGCCGGTGAACTAAAAGTTTCTAAGATGGAGTATTCCATAGATTTCGGAGCAACTTGGGAGGAATGTCAAATTCAAAATCCCGTAAATCGTTTAGCGTGGCAACACTTTTCTGCCCAAGTAGATTTTCCTAAAAAGGGCTATTATGAAATATGGTCCAAGGCAACAGACAGTCAAGGAACAGCCCAACCTATGCTTATACCGGGATGGAACCCTAAGGGATATCTGAACAATGCTTGCCAACGAATAGCTATAAAAGTCACCTAGGTTTATGAAGGAGAAAGATACTTCATCTCAAAAAGGCCAAAATCGTCGCGCTTATAACCTAAAGCCCATAGTCTTCGGTTGTATTGGAGTGATGGTAGTTATTGGTATTTATATCATCTCAGCCCCTGGAAAAACTCTTTTCAACAATCTAGGGCCGGAGGAGGATATAACATCCGTACCCGAAAAAGACGATTTTGACCGTATAGAAAATGGGATTCACTTACGTACCGGACTTATTGATGCTCCTGGACTCATGGAAACGGTAAATAATTGTACCAATTGCCATTCCTCCAAACTGGTAACCCAGAACCGAATGAGCGCAGAACGTTGGAAAGCGACCATCCGTTGGATGCAAGAGACCCAAAACTTATGGGATTTAGGTAAAAACGAAGCTATAATTATCGATTATTTAGTAGAAAACTATCCTCAAAAAGCAAGCGGAAGACGAGAAGTACTAAGCGAAATAGAGTGGTATGTTTTGGAGCAGTAAAGCGAGTTTTTTATCAATTTAGAAATTCAAAGGAGGTTCTTTGATGTTGTAAAAGCATTACAACAGAATATAAATTAGTACGGATCCGCATTACGTTGAATTTATTAATGCCGAAGCCTGAAAAGTACGGTGTAATTATTGGTTCGAAGAAAGTGAAAAGAACGCACTTCTTTTAATCGGTAATCCTAAACAACAAGGAATTAAAATCGCTAATTGATATTTTACAAACGAAGATCATTCAACTCTTTAATTGAAATTAAACGCTATAAATCAACGCGTGAAAATTTCTTATTTTTTTTCCGTAAGACCTTAGATTTTTAACACAATTCCTATGAAATTCCTTCAAAGCTTTTAATGTATTCGTATCACTCTTCATAGTTCTATCCTTTTTAATGTTATCAAAAGTTAGATAAAATTACTTTATATTTACAATTATTTAACGTTAAATTTACATATAAATTGTGTTTGAGTACGAATCGATATTTTTTTTTAACCATACTATCTTACCTAAATCTATTAAATCTAAAAGCCCCTAACATCAGGTAAAATCAAAAAATAACTAGAGAAAAAAGGTGCATCTTTATGTATTCACGATTACTAACCTCCGGATAGGAGAGTAACCTATGCACCTACCTTCTCAGATTTACCCGCTCCTAAACCGATTCCTAACTTTACCAAGGCAACAATAAAAAGTAAGGCAATCGGATAGGTCCAAGTAGAGGTAAAGTCAAAAACAGCACCGAAAATTAGCGGCCCCGTTGCCGCAACAAAATA
>CAZUIE010000079.1:0-6738 GCA_964620945.1 uncultured Maribacter sp. | reverse complement strand
AGGTAAAGTCAAAAACAGCACCGAAAATTAGCGGCCCCGTTGCCGCAACAAAATATCCGATAGATTGAGCCATACCGGATAGTTCGGTAGCAGACTCTGCATCAGTACTTCGTAGAACGATAAAAAGAAGCGCAAGACCAAAAGTGCCTCCCAATACAAAACCCAACAACGATACCCAAATACCTGCTGGCCCAAGTATCGGAAATAGCAACCCTGTAAGCCCTATGATTTCCATAATTCCTAAAAGCAATACTATTCCACGCTGGTTTTTCCTTCCTCCTGCAATAACTGGAACCACTAAGGAACCTAAAATCCCTATAGCCTGACAAAGGGATAGCATCCATCCGGAAAAAGAGGCATCAAATCCCCTGCTCTGGAGTATGGCAGGCAACCAAGCCAAGACCACATAAAAGGTAAGCGATTGTAAACCCATGAACAATGCTACCTGCCAAGCCAGTCTGGAATGCGACATGTTTTTTATGGCATCTACAAATTTTCGACTAGAGACCGCCTTTTTAAGGCGAGATAATTGAGGTAGCCAAACCAAAACGGCAAAAAGTGCCAACGCCGCCCATAAGCCTAGAGATCCTTGCCAACCGAAATCCTCTGCCAATGGAACACTTACCCCCGCAGCCAAAGATGCACCTAGAGCCATAACACTGGAATATAAACTGGTTACAAATCCTGAATTATGCGAAAAGTTGCGTTTGGTCAAACTCGGCAGCAGTACGTTTCCAAAAGCGATAGCGATTCCAAGAAATACAGTTCCCATATATAGCGCAGGAACCCAATCTATACTCCTGATGCCTATACCTAATACCAGCAGGAGCATAGCTCCGAACAAAGTTCCTCCCGTCCCGAATTTTTTGGTAAAAAGGGGCGTTATTATAGATACCGCGCCAAAGGCGATTAAAGGCTAGGTGGTCAACAAGCCCAATAAGGAATTGGACAGTCCTGTACTTTGCTTTATATAGCCGATCAAAGGACCAACACTGGCCAAAGCCGGACGTAAGTTTATGGCAATACAAAGAATTCCTGCGAGCAAGAGAAGCTTCTCGGGCTTTTTTAAGCTGCCGGATTTGGACTTCTGCATGTCCTAGTTCATAATTCTTGTAAGTTGAAAATAGCGGATATAGCTGTCGGGGATTTGCGCAATATCCAATAGGCTCCCTTCCGGTATGTAAGGATATATTTCGTCATAGTTCTTAACTTCAAACATGCCCATGCGCTTACTAATGTGTTCGCGCCTTAATTCTTCGGGTCCGTTTAGGCCGGCCGCGGCAATAAGTTCCAAACAACTCTTAATGGTCGCATCGTGAAAATTCTTAACTCTAGGCGCCTTATCGGAAACCACCAGCCCTTTCATCAGCGACTGATTCTGAGTCGCTACACCCACAGGGCATGCATTGGTATTGCACTGCAAAGCCTGTATACAGCCAACGGCCAACATCATGGCACGTGCACTATTACACCCGTCCGCACCAAGGGCCATTGCCCTTGCCATATCAAAACCCGTAATAATCTTACCGGCCGCAATGACCTTAATTTCCTTTCTAAGGTTAAAACCAACCAAGGTATCATGCACAAAGATCAATCCTTCACGCATAGGCATTCCCATAGTATTGGAAAATTCTACAGGGGCAGCACCCGTGCCTCCCTCACCTCCATCTACGGTAATAAAATCGGGTGCAATACCTGTGAATACCATAGCTTCGCAAAAGTCCATGAATTCTTGCTTTCTACCAATACACAGCTTAAAGCCTACTGGTTTGCCGCCAGACAAATTCCGTAACTTATCAATAAAATGCATAAATTGGATTGGGTCGTTAAATGCACTGTGAGATGGTGGTGAATGCACGGCCACCCCAGGTTGTACGTGTCTTATTTTCGCAATCTCGGGAGTGTTTTTTATAGCTGGCAAAATACCGCCATGCCCAGGTTTTGCTCCTTGTGAAAGTTTAATTTCAATCATCTTAACCTCTGGTCTAAGCGAGTTTTCCTTAAAGGTAACCTCATTAAAAGTCCCATCGTCCTTTCTGCAGCCAAAATAACCGGTCCCAATTTGCCAAATCAAATCTCCTCCGGGTTGTAAATGATGATCACTAATAGCACCTTCTCCGGTATTATGGGCAAAATTTCCCATTTTGGCACCTTGGTTCATAGCCAATATCGCGTTCTTACTCAAAGAACCATAACTCATAGCAGATATATTTAACAAACTGGATGCATAAGGCTGTTTACAATCCTTCCCACCAATTACTATCCTAGGAAATTCTCCAAGATTCTGAGGATTACTCTTTGCATACATTGAATGTTCCATCCACTCGTAACCGGATTCATACAAATCCATTTGTGTGCCAAAAGGTTCGGTATCCGTTTCTCCTTTCGCCCTGCGATATACCGTAGACCTTAAAATACGGTTCAAGGGTTTGCCTTCTGTATCGGTCTCGACAAAGTACTGCATGATTTCAGGACGTATCGATTCCAACACATACCTCATCCTACCTATTACCGGAAAATTGCGTCTGATAGTATGGTGGGTTTGTAACATATCAAAAATACCCATCACGATGAAGGGTAATACAACCACAAAAGACCATAAAACCGATGGTTGAAAAAAAGAAGTGCCAATTATTAAGGTTACAAGGAATAGAGAAATTAAAATAAAATACTCACGAACTTTCATTTGGATAGGTGTTATCTATTCTTCAAAGATAAGCATCAAAGCAAATAATGTGGATTGGCCATAGCTAAAAGTGAGCCATTTTACGACCGTTATTTAGCCAAAACCGAATCGGTTAATAGAAAAGAATGTTATTTGAAAAAAATCACTTCGCTAAAAAGTCGTTTCAAATATCAATTTAGACGTTTCACTTAAAAAGTCCAGTTTTTAGGCGGATAACTAATGTACTTTTGTTTAACGAAACAAAGAATATTAACAACAAAAATATAATAGTATGAAAAAAGCATCAACAATTTTAAGTCTACTGCTCTTGGGTGCTACATTGGTTTCCTTTAAAGCAAGCCCACAGTGCCAGGCAGAATGTAATAACATTGATATAAAAGATATCGATCTAATAGAAGTTGAAGAAGAAATAGAATTAGGTTTCGACACCGCTCAGTACTTACCAAAAGGATTTGACCCGTATGCAGGTATGTTTACTGCTCATGAGGATTTAGGATTAATTGAGGTTGAGGAGGAAATAGAACTAGGTTTTAATGCAAAGGACTATTTGCCAGAAGGTTTTAATCCATACAAGGGTATGATATTCGCAATAGAAGATATTGTTGTCATAGAAGAAGAGGAAGAGTTTATTTTGGATTTCAATACTAAAAAATATCTTCCAAGAAGCTTTGATGCCTTGGCCAAGTAATTTCAATTAAGTTAGCTTCTCGTATTGAATAGCTAACCATTTTGAACCCATAGTATCTTCGGGCGGAGTGGAGAATGTTTTATTCTCGGCCCCGCCCGAATTGATTTTAAACACAAGGCATATCCTTAATTTTTAGTGCGCTATTTACCTTAAAATTGATGTATTTTTGAAATATGCACAAGCATTGTCCAGTATGGCCGTAAGACACGTTAAACAATCCTCTATAATTAAAATAGCTATTTTATTGGCTATTTTGGTTTCCGTACCCAAAACCATATTCATTTATGATATGGTGAGTAAAGACGAAGCGTTTTTAGGGGCGTGGATCGCAGATCTGGTCTACCGCCTTGTTTTTTTCTTTTTGTTCTCTTGGACCATTTTACAAATCAATGCCAATGTGGGATACTCCAAATACCAATGGTCTACCTCTGTTCGTTTAAGCGTCATGGTACTCATCAACATTGCAGTATTAATAGGTACGCTAAGCTTTTTTGAATTCTTATACCCCCACGTAATTCAGATAGAAATGAATCCAAGGGATAAGGGTTTCCTGGCCTTTACTTATACGATTTTACTCTTGGCGCTAGTCTTTATTGGTAGGATACTACGCTTACAGGTGGAAAAACAGGAAACGAGAATAGAGAACGAACACTTGAAACAACAAAGTCTACAGAACGAGCTAATCGCACTTAAAAACCAAGTAGACCCCCATTTTTTGTTCAACTCTCTTAACTCCTTAACCTCCCTAATTAGAGACAACGAAGCAGCCACCCAATTTGTAAAAAAACTATCCTATATGTACCGTTATATTCTACAGAGTGGCGATAGCGATCTGGTTAGTGTTAAGGACGAACTTAAATTTTTGGAAAGCTACACCTATTTAATGCAAACCAGGTACCGAGATCGTTTTACCATAGACATCAATATAGAACCTCACTATTTGGAGCAGGAAATTCCCCCTTTAGCGCTACAGCTATTGGTGGAAAACTCCGTGAAGCATAATGAAATTTCGGAAACCAATCCCTTAAAAGTAAGAGTTTACTCTAAAGACGGATCACTTTTCGTTGACAACCCGATAAGGCTAAGGAAAACCTTTACGGAGGGTACCAAGAACGGGCTATTGAACCTAAAAAAACGATATATCCTCTTGTTGCGTAAAGAACTTACCGTACGCACGGAAAATGATATCTTTAGCGTACAACTCCCTTTAATAAAACCTCTATGAACGTAGTAATTGTAGAAGACGAGCTAGCGGCAAGCGATAATCTAACCTATCTATTACAATACATAGATAGCGCTATTAAGGTAGTTAAGGTATTGGATTCGGTAAAGGCTTCCATAGCTTATTTTTCTAAAAATCAAACCGCTGAACTGGTATTCATGGACATCCATTTGGCTGATGGTCTATCCTTTGAAATTTTTGAACAAATTTCAATTAATATTCCCGTCATCTTTACCACAGCTTACAACCAGTACACTCTTAAGGCGTTTAAAGTAAATAGCATAGACTATCTTTTAAAACCCTTGGACCAAGATGAACTTTCCGATGCCCTACAGCAGTTTAAAGAACAAAAGCCAGAAGCCAATATTGCAAATGACCAAATAAGGGGTTTACTAGATTTAGTGAAAGAGAAAGGACGCAACTATAAGACTACCTATCTTATAAGCCATAGAGATCAACTAATCCCAATAAAAACAGCAGATATTGCTTATTTTATAATCGAAAACGGACTTGTAAAGGCCACTACTTTTGATAGCAAAACCTACACAGTTGATGAGAAATTAGAAGATCTTGAAGAAGAGCTAGATCCTAATAATTTTTACCGAATCAATCGGCAATGTATTTTGAGACGCGATGCCTTATCCAAAATAAAACAATATTTTAACGGAAAGCTTATTGTCGAAGTTACCCCTGTTGCTTCTCAACGGATTATTGTAAGCAAAGCCAAAGCTCCTGATTTTAAGACTTGGGTAGCGAACTAGGACAAGCTTCTTAGGGTAACTGTGAACGACTATAGCAAATAGATTTTTCATGCTGATATTCTTAGGTTCGTATTAAATTCTTAGCTAAGTGAAAGGTGGGATGGCTAGGCTTTTAAAACTTACTTAGCATTCGTTTGGAATGAAGTAGAATTCGTTAAAATCCGTAAATGTGATGCAAATGTCCATCACATATTTTGATATGATGAGAAGTACCAACCTAATAAATGCTTTGAATTAGAGCCATTTCTTGACAACCGAATACAGCGACATAGCTGTAATTAGTGGTATATTTATCGTAATGAAAAAAACGGATAAAACAGCAATTATTTTAGGGGCAACGGGATTAACCGGTGGTATATTGTTAGAATTACTATTAAAGGACGATCGCTATTCACAACTTAAGGTATTAACGAGAAGTCCTTTGCGTTTAACCCATCCTAAACTCACCGAAATACAGTGCGATCTGTTGAAGCTTGAAGAACAACAAGCGCATTTTAACGCCGATGAAGTATTCTGTTGCATTGGCACCACAAAGGCCAAAACGCCCGACAAAGAACGGTATAAAGCGATAGATTTTGGCATTCCGATAACGGCCGCTCAACTTTGCAAGAAAAACAATATTACTACTTTTTTAGTTGTTTCCGCAATGGGTGCAGACCCCAATAGCAGCGTTTTTTATAACAAGGTAAAAGGAGAGATGGAAGCTGCCGTTTTGGATTTAGGATTGCCAAAAACCCATATCCTGCAACCAAGCCTTATTGGGGGCGATAGAAAGGAAAGAAGGCCTGCGGAGTATTTTGGCAAACAGCTGATGAAAATTTTAAATTTTTTCCTTATCGGTTCTTTAAAGAAGTACAGGTCCATTGCGCCCGAAAGCATTGCGCAGGCCTTAGTTTGGTTGGCCAACAACCCCTACGCCGAAAACCGACTGACATCTGATATTATCATCAAAATTGCAGAAAACAAATAATATGCTAGAAGTTGAACGTAAATTTTTGGTCAAATCCGACAGGTATAAAAACGCAGCAAAAACCCAGACGCGAATCGTACAAGGCTTTCTAAATACAGATCCAGAGCGTACCGTGCGCGTGCGCATAAAAGGCGATAAAGGCTTTTTGACGATTAAAGGCAAAGGAAACGACTCCGGCACCACCCGGTTTGAATGGGAACAAGAAATCTCCTTTTCCGATGCCGCAGATTTGGTAGACCTCTGCGAAGCAGTTATCGTAGAAAAAATACGTTATGAAGTTCCAATAGGGAAACATATTTTTGAGGTGGATGAATTCTTGGGAGAAAACAAAGGATTGGTAGTTGCCGAAGTAGAATTACAGCACGAGGATGAAATCTTTGAAAAACCGGATTGGCTAGGCGAAGAAGTTAC
>CAZUIE010000078.1:9769-16480 GCA_964620945.1 uncultured Maribacter sp. | reverse complement strand
TATTAGCGGTCATAGCCGCAATTTTTGGATTTGGCGGAATTGCAGCAGGAGCTGCGAGTATTGCTAAAATTCTATTCTTTGTCTTTTTAGTACTTTTTGTAATCTCTCTTATAAGGGGACGAAGTTCAAAAATCTAAATACTGCAAAAAAAATAGAAAACAACTTAATTAATAGTTTAAACAAATAATAATGAAAAAATCAATTATATATACAGTATTTGCGTTACTATTTACGATTTCGCTCACATCTTTTGCCAGTTGTAGGGAAGAGAAGTCTACAGGGGAAAAAATAGAGGAAGGTGTAGAGGACGTTGGTGACGGAATTGAAGAAGGTGTTGAAGAAGTAGGAGATGAAATCGACGACGCTACAGACGATAACTAAAAATTAGTTTGGTTGGTTAGAAACGGGCTATTTTCCATAAGGAAATAGGTCCGTTTTTTGTTAAATCTTAAAACATAAATCATGAAAAAAAACAGTTTAAAAAGTGAGAAAGATTATATTGAACGGTATCAACAAAAAGGCTATATCAACAGCTATCGCATACAAGAAGGTATGCTGGTAAATGCTGACGCCAAATTAAATTACAGCCCTAAGGATGTTTACATTGTGGCAGAGCATAGATTTGAAGGAATGAGCAATCCTTCAGATATGTCGATATTATATGTAATTGAAACCAAAGATGGAAGCAAAGGAACAGTACTGGCCAATTATAGTCCTGCCAGCAGTACAACGATGGCGGAATTTTTCAACAGCATCCCAAAAGATAATATCTCTGATAAGGCAACTATTTTATAACATACCGAGGGCTAAAACCAAAAATAGAATGCCATTACAGATGGTTCTATTCACTCAAATTTATTCTTACTAGTGTAGAAAGATATCGTACAAGATTGCAAATATGCTCTCATATATTTTATGCTTTCATAACGACCAAATTAATTAACCGCATTATTACATGGAGTATAGCTGTCATCAAATGCTACGTTCTTACTATCTGTTAAATAACTCCAGTGTGTATGCGGAGTAAAGATAGTATCTGATTTGAACGTTTATGGTAACTGGCTAAGACCGCTCTTTTTTATTTTATATATGATGAGGCGATTATACCAATTCATTAAGGTTGCCGCTAACGCATTACCCAGGATAGTTAGATTGCCAAAGAATGCTCAATCTATATATGGCCACCAAAATTCCCTACTTTCTCTCCAAATAAATGACAATTAAAATACCGTCACTGCCCAGACTAATTTAGGCATCTCGTTTCAATTTCGACATTTTGTTAGATAATATTCTTGGAGCGCACAAACATTTGTAGTATTTTCCTTTACAGTAAAGCTATGTTACATTATCTTATTTTTGTTCATCAAACGTAGGGTAGATTACGGTTTGTGCTTTATTAATTATATTCAGATACATGATGCCCAATGAAAATGAACATTAAATTCGATTATACGGTACTATGCAAAACGATTTTACAAGAACAATTAAATACCTTGGGCTTAGCATATACGTTGAAGAACCTGGGAGAAATAGAATTTAAACAAAAGCCAACGGATACACAGTTGAAAGAAATAACAGTAGCATTTGGCAAATATGGTATAGAAGTATTGAACAATCCGCAGAATGTATTAGTACAGCGAATCAAAGATGCCATTACCGAGCTGGTCAATGATGCGGATAAGGCAAGAAAGTACACTATTTCAAGCTATATTTCGGATAAATTAAACTATTCCTATTCCCATTTATCCACTATTTTTTCGGAGACCACGCATTCCTCCATAGAAAACTTTATTATTTTAAAAAAAATCGATGTCGCAAAGCATCTCATTATTCATAAAAATCTTACCTTGACAGAAATTGCGTACAGGTTAAATTACAGCAGTGTAGCCCACCTTTCCGCACAATTTAAAAAAACAACGGGCCTTACGCCTTCCGCTTTTCAGAGAATTATTAGTAAAAGAAAAAAAATGGATGCAAAGGTTTAAAAAGGACAAGTAAGATAGTGGCTTTAGAAATTATGAATATCATTTTGGCCGATGACGATGCCGACGACAGAATGCTCTTTGAGGATGCAATAGATGAAATTGTGGTAGAGACGAACCTATCGTTGTTCCATGACGGAAAAGAATTAATGGAGCATCTCTTACTACCAGGTACACCGTTACCAGAAATTGTCTTCTTAGACTTAAATATGCCCATTAAAAATGGGATGGAATGCTTAAAGGAGATACGACAGGCCGAACGCCTCAAAAATTTATGTGTGGCTATTTATTCCACCTCTTCCTCAGAGCAGGATATCGAGGAAACTTTTGTGAACGGTGCCAATATCTACATTAACAAACCCAATAGTTTTAAAGAATTAAAGAAAGCTATAGAAAGAGTATTGAAACTAAATTGGCAGTATCATACCTCAGCTCTTAATCGCGATAATTTTTTGCTTCGCATTTAAGACTAAGCGGTATAGCTTAAAAGAAAAACTAACCTTATTCCTGTTTTGATTAACTCCAAAGCTCTTTGGACTTAAATCAAATACATTGACAGTAATCAATTTCCTATCTTAGAGGTTGTATAAATGTAAACTAAAAGCAGCTATCCAATTGTTTAAAACTTCCAAGCTTTTCATTGTACTATTAATTTTGGCCGTTGGTCTATTGACCTACATAGGCAGCCGAACGTATAAACAGGTTCAGGAGCTTCGTGAATCTGCGGATATGGTAGCTCGTACCCTGCTTATAGAGACTGAAATTAATCATCTTTTTTCCCAATACGCCCTGATGCAGTCATCCGTATTTGAAAATAAACTGCGCCAAAATAGTACTACACCTCGCTTATTTGCAATCCAAAAAGATAGTGCAGAAGCTACTATGATTCGTCTTCGGCTATTGACATCCGATAATGAGGTGCAGCAGCAAAATCTAAGTAAAGCCACCAATATACAGGAAGAATTTTACAGTGCATTGAAGGTGTTCAATGCCGATCAATTCCCGCTTACCAATACAGACACTACCAATAACGCAGCCTTATATTCCGTAACGGCCAGTATGGATACACTCGAAAAAATCAAAAACGAGATGCTGCAAACCGAAGAAACTCTATTACGAAAGAGGCAGCTTACCTACAAACAATCGCGCTATTTTACTCCGTTAATGACCTTACTTTTGGGCATGTTCGCTTTATCTGTTTTTCTGTTTTCATTTCTTCGGATTAACAGAGAACGAAAACTCACGAAACAATCCAGCGCTTTTGTAAATAATATTTTGAAAAGTAGTCCAAATGTGGTGAGTCATTTTGAACCTGTGGAGAATGATAAAAATGAAATTATAGATTTTAAGTTCCTATTTACGAGCGAGCAAATTAAAGATGTCACTGGAGATTCACAAAATAATGTTATTGGAACGAAACTCATAGACAGCTTTCCCATGGCTGCCAAAAACGGACTTTTAAATCTTATGAAAAAATGCCTACAAACCGGAAAATCGCAAACACATGAGGCAGAATATGAATTCAACGGAAAAAAAATATGGCTTACAAATACCATAAATAAACTGGGTAACGGCGTCACCAATACCGCACATGACAACACCTTACAAAAACAAACAGAAGAAAAATTAAGGGTCCTGAACGAACGCCTTTCTAAACAAAATCTTTTGTTATTGGATAGCAAGGCATTTTTAAACAATATCTTAAAAAGCACCTCAAATGTCGTAATGAACTTTGCTTCGATACGTGATGACAAAAACAAAATCATCGATTTTAAAATCCTGTTCATGAACGATGCCATCAATGCTATCACTGGCAATATTCCGGAAGAAATTAAAAATAAAAAAGCCTCCGTAATCTTTCCTACCATATTCACTAGTGGTGTTTTCGAAAATTTGGTAACCTGTATTGAAGAAGACCAAAAGGTAACCTATGAAACTTCCTTTGAAAAAGAGGGGGAATTATTGTGGTTCCAAGCTACTGCCATAAAATTAAATGATGGGGTTACCATTACCACTACAGATATAACCGAAGATAAGCGCCGGGCAGAACTTCAATTGCGATTAAACGAAGAACTACAGATACAAAACTCCATCCTTATGGATGCAGAAAAAATGGCTAAAGTAGGGAGTTATAGTGCCGATATTGAAAATGAACTATTTGAATTCTCGCCAAATCTATATTCCCTTTTGGAATACGAACCGGATGAATTTGTACCAACTTTTGATAACTATCGAAAATTAATACATCCGGATGATGAAGCGGAATACATAGAGCGATCAAAAGCCGCAAAAGAAGGCGTAGGTCCAGATGGTTTTGTTTATCGCATAAAAACAAAAACGAATAAAGTGAAATTCTTTAAAGCTTACGGACATTTTGAACAACGACAAAAGCAAAAAATACTTGTTGGCGTGATACAAGATGTAACTCAAGAAATTAAAGCTGCGGAAAGATTAAGAACAAAAAACCAAGCACTAAAACGTTCCAATGCAGAATTAGAGTCCTTTAACCGTGTGGCGAGCCATGATTTACAAGAGCCCATGCGAAAGATACAGATGTTTATTTCGCGTATTTCTCAGAATGACCTGAGTAAGCTTTCTGAAAAAGGCAGAACCTATTTTGAGAAAATTGATAATTCTGCAAACCGTATGCAGACCCTTATTAAGTATTTATTGGCCTACTCTAGAATAAATAAAACCAAAAAAGATTTCGTTCCTGTAGATTTAAACGAAACAATGAACAAGGTTTTGGAAGATTTAGAGGAACGTATACAGGAGTCAAAAATTGAAATTGTTGTTGACGAATTACCTACCGTAAAAGCAATTCCATTTCAAATGGAACAGTTGCTTAATAATCTTATTTCAAACGCTATCAAATACAGAATACCGAATAACGATTCAAAAGTGGTCATTGACTGTAAAAAGCTACCTAAAGCTAAGATACCTGATGAATTTGAGTTCAAAAGAAAAAATTATTTTAGGTTATCGGTAATGGATAACGGTATTGGTTTTGACCAAAAAAACTCGGAGAAAATTTTTGGCCTTTTTGAGCGGCTTCATCAAAAAAATGAATACTCCGGTACGGGCATTGGTCTTGCTATTTGCAAGAAAATCACCGAAAACCACAAAGGACATATTGTCGCAGAAAGTGAAGTTGGGAAAGGAGCTTCGTTTTGCGTGTATTTACCAGCGTAGTGTATTGTCGGCTGGTCTTCTTGAAATAATTGTTCCGGTAAACATCCTTGGTCAAATATCTCTTAAGATTTATTTTCCAGTTTTTATACCTAAGTCTTAACACCAAAACAGGTGGCAACCACCTTTTACACTGCTTCCATTTCACAAAACTTTATAACATTTTAAGAAAACGCTCACACTTCTTGGCACAGCGTTTGGATAATCGTGTGTGCGTTCAAATTAACGCATTGATTGAAATAAAAATTTTAAAACGTAACAATATGAAAAGTAATTCGAGTACAAAGACCTACTTTTTTTCAGCCCTTATCGCATTGACCGTTAGTGTTGGCGTTATTGGTGGACAAAAGTACCTTTCCAATGAAAAAAACGAAACGGCCATCGTAAAAACCGTAGACGGAATAAGCGCATCGCAGGTGCTGTACACCGCAGACAAGGAAGGGAATATCACACCCCTGGATTTTACCGACACCTCCAAAAAGGTATTGGATGCCGTAGTGCACATAAAAGCAACACAGAGCGTACCACAAGGCAGAACTCAAGGCATGCCAAGAGAATTGCCAGACCCTTTTAAACAATTCTTTGGAGATCGTTTTCAAATGCCAGAAGGTGGTATGCAGCAACAACCTAGCGTTGGAAGCGGTTCGGGTGTCATCATCAATGCCAAAGGGTATATTGTTACCAACAACCATGTTATTGATAATGCTCAAGAATTGGAAGTTACGTTGCATAATAACGAGACCTACAAAGCAAAAGTTATTGGAACGGACCCAACCACCGACTTGGCATTGCTGCAAATTGATGCCGAAAATTTAAAATCCGTTTCTTTGGTAAACTCAGATGATGTGGAAACCGGTGAATGGGTATTGGCTATTGGAAATCCCTTTAGTTTAACCTCTACGGTTACTGCCGGTATTGTAAGTGCCAAAGCCCGTAACATCAATATCAATAAGGAGAAATTTGCCGTGGAAAGTTTCATTCAAACAGATGCGGCCATCAATCCAGGCAATAGCGGTGGAGCTCTTGTAAACTTGGAAGGAAACTTAATCGGTATAAACACAGCCATTGCCAGTAGAACCGGAAGCTATAGTGGATATGGTTTTGCCGTGCCAAGCAACATCGTTACCAAAGTGGTAGAAGACTTGCTTACCTACGGAGCAGTACAACGCGGTATGTTAGGTGTGAGTATAAGAACTATGGATGGTACCATGGCCAAGGAAAAAAACATTGATTTCGTTAAAGGTGTATGGATCGAGCAAGTTGGAGAAAACAGCGCAGCTGACAAAGCGGGCATAGAAGCCGGAGATATCTTGGTGAAAGTTGCCGATGAGCGCGTAACCACTTCTCCCCGCTTACAGGAAATTGTTGCACAACACAGACCTGGCGACAAACTGACAGTTACCGTAAACCGAAACGGAAAAGAGAAAAACCTTGACGTAATCTTGGAAAACTCCAAGGGCACTACGGATATCACCAAAAAAGAGCACAAGGAGGTCTTAAATTTTCTTGGTGCGGATTTTGAGACATTGGATACCAAAAC
>CAZUIE010000078.1:6785-9669 GCA_964620945.1 uncultured Maribacter sp. | reverse complement strand
AAATGGATTTATCATTACGCACATTGATGGTAAAAAAGTAACCGAGGTAAAAGAATTGGTTTCTATATTGGAAAACAAAAACGGCGGCGTTCTATTAGAAGGTATTTATGAGGATGTAGCCGGTAAGCAATATTACGCTTTCGGAACGGAATCATAAGTTGTAGGTTGCTTGATTAATCAGAAGCCCCGTTGGTATTTTCCAACGGGGCTTCTTTTTTTAATTCACTAAACGCTTTTCAACAGGTATGGTAATTAGATAGGTTCCTATTTACTTAGTTCCAGACCACCAAAGGAGGTAATCACACGGTCAACGATGTGAATTAGACCATTTTCAGTTTCACTATTACCCTTTATAATGCCCGCTCTACCAATATAACCCGTTTAATAAGGCGCATCTATAGGCACAGAAATGGCGTCCCATCCTTCTAAATCGTTTCCTTGCGTATCCTTATTCGTCTTTGATTTCCTTTTAGGTAAGAAATGAATTTGCCGAGCTACGACTACTATCCCAAATGGGACTTACTGGTAACTGCGAATAAAGCAAAGGTTATCTACACATATAACGCCGGACAAAACAGTAAAACGAATAAAGTAGATAATGCCCAATGTCCTCTATCAACTATCGATATCTTATATCAGAAAACGATATCACCTACCTAAAAATCAAAAAGAGCATTTTTATGCTAAAAAAAGCCAAAATGTTGCGTATAATTTGGATTTCTGATAAAAAATGATAGCTTTTAATCCAAAATAGAGGTAAAAAAGAAATATGCGGCAACTAAAAATTACGAAACAGATTACAACTAGGGATTCAAAATCCTTAGAAAAATATTTTCAAGAAATAAGTAAGATCGATTTGATTACGGCAGATGAAGAAGTGGAACTAGCCATTAAGATACGTGAGGGCGACCGAGATGCCCTTGACAAATTGGTAAGTGCCAATTTAAGATTCGTTGTTTCCGCAGCTAAGCAATACCAAGGAAACGGTCTTAGGCTTTCGGATTTGATCAATGAGGGAAATCTTGGTCTGGTTAAAGCAGCAAAACGATTCGATGAAACCAGGGGATTTAAGTTCATTTCCTATGCCGTTTGGTGGATACGTCAATCCATCCTTGATGCCATCTCTAGAAAATCACGTGTTGTGAGATTACCGCTGAATAAAATTGGCACCATCGGCAAAATCAATAAAGTATATGCCACTTTAGAACAAAAGCATCAACGCCCGCCAAGTAACGCAGAAATCGCAAATGAGTTGGACCTTAAGGTAAAATTGGTTAAAAATTCAGTTAAAAATTCGGGTAAAAGTATTTCTATGGACGCACCGTTTAAAAATGATGATGCTTCCAATTTACATAATGTTATGGCATCGAAATCATCCAATAGTCCGGATGAAGGGGTCATGAGCGAATCCCTTTTAACAGATATAGACAATGTGCTAGAAACCTTACCGGATAGAGAAGGCGATGTGGTTAGGTTGTATTATGGGATAGGGGAACGAAATCCGTTAAGCCTGCATGAAATTGGCGAGTTGTTCGATATTAGCAGGGAAAGGGTAAGGCAGATAAAGGAAAAAGCGATACGCCATTTAAGACACAAGTCTCGTAGCACCTTACTACAGCCCTATCTATAGACGTAAAACCATAGTTGGCGACATAGCACTATTAAGCATCAGCTTTCAAAAATCAAAGATATGTGCAAGGTTACATTCATCGTAGAATTTTTGGTAGGTATAATTCCAATCAACACGAGTTGCAAACACGACTAGTACAAATAGAGTATTAAATTAAAAAACAAAATATGTTGAAGATTGAAGTTAAAGAAGGAGAAAACATAGAAAGAGCGCTAAAGCGTTATAAACGAAAATACAGAAGTACGAAAGTTATGGCCAATATACGGGAGCGCCAGCATTATACGAAGCCATCGGCCGAAAGGCGGGAAATACAACAAAAGGCCGAGTATAAACAGAAGTACGAAATTGAACAAGAAGAATAAAATAGTAAACTGGAGTTTAGGGTATCAAACTTATCAAACCACAGGTAAAGCGTTAAGAAGACTACAAGTATATTGTTATTTTAACGGTAACGTACTCATTAAAATCGGATTTAAGAACTAAGCTTTTATACATAAAAATCAACTCCAAGTCTCGTTGTCTCCTAAGGAGAATAACAAAGTCTTAACATACTTTATTTGGAAAAAGGCATAGAATTTTTATGTTACCCATGTCAAATAAACTTATAATGAAATTTGTATACATTCAAAGAAAAACGAAAACCGAAAAAAGATATACCCAGAAGATGGGGATGTTCACAACAAACGTTGTGTATGTTAAAAAATATCTTCTAGGCCTACCTTTAAAAACGGTACATAAATATCGGGAGACCTATTATGGTAAGGTAAAGGATTGTAATGCCTGTACACTTTCCGTTTAGGAGCTTCACATTTCACAATTCGGAAAACGAATAATTCAATCCCTTAAATTTATACATGAAAGTATTAGTAATAGGAGCCGGTAATATGGGCCTTACCTATGCCGAAGGCATGTCCAAGTCTAAATTGCTCAAAAAAAAGAATATTATGGTTCTGGATACTTCTGAAAAGAAGTTGAAGGAGTTACAGGATATAGCGTACTTTGACGCCTTTGATAAGCTAGAAGATTGTTTGCCACAAGCAGATATCATATTTATAGCCGTCAAACCTTATCAGGCAGAACAACTGTTCCAGCGCATACATGCGTTAGTTAAACCAGAGCAACTGTTAATTTCGATAATGGCCGGTACGACTATAGATACGATAAAGGACCTTACGGGATTACATAAAATAGTACGTGCAATGCCCAATTTACCCGCTAAAATTGGTAAGGGACTAACTTCGTATGTGGCATCGC
>CAZUIE010000078.1:1199-6685 GCA_964620945.1 uncultured Maribacter sp. | reverse complement strand
ATGCCCAATTTACCCGCTAAAATTGGTAAGGGACTAACTTCGTATGTGGCATCGCCCGAAGTTTCACGTATTGAACTTTTGACAGTCGAAAGCCTTTTGGATACCACAGGAAAATCCATACTCGTAAGCAACGAAAATTTCATCAATGCCTCCACCGGTATTTCTGGTAGCGGTCCCGCGTACGTTTTCTATTTTATGCAAAGCATGATGGAGGCGGCATTACAGATGGGATTTACCGAGAACGTCTCTAAAATTTTAGTTAGCCAAACGTTTACGGGTGCTATAGAGTTATTCAATCAAAGCAACCTTTCGCCCAATTCATGGATGGAAAAGGTTGCAAGTAAAGGAGGAACCACCCAAGCCGCACTAGATTCTATGGATGATAATAATGTGGGTGAATTGATAAAAGAAGCAGCATTTGCCGCTTTTGCTAGGGCAGTTGAATTGGGAAAAGAAAAAACAAATGCATAAAGAATTGATAGTTATCAAGGTCGGAACCAACGTGATGACCAATAAAGATAATAGAATTGTTAGACCCGTACTCAGAAGATTAGTGAGGCAGATTGCAGAATTATACGAACGTGGAATTCTTACCATACTGGTATCATCTGGTTCTGTAATTGCCGGCAAGGAGGTTTTGGGAACATCCAGTATAGCAGACGAAACGCAACGTAGACAGGTATATTCCGCCATTGGCCAACCAAGAATGATGCGCTTATATTACAACATCTTTCAGGATTATGGTATGAAGTGTGCTCAAGTGCTCCCAACGAAACGCGATTTTAGCCCCGGGGTACACAGACAAAATATGATCAACTGTTGTGAAGGATTGCTTTCAGAAGGCGTTATTCCCATTGCAAACGAAGATGATGCCGTCTCCGTAACCATGTCTATGTTTTCGGATAATGATGAGCTTGCCAGTTTAATAGCTCAATTAATGAAGGCTGATCGGCTAATTATATTAACTGACATTGATGGTTTGTATACAGGTCATCCCGATTCGGAATCCAGTGACCTTGTCCAGCACGTTAAACCAGAAGATAATTTAGAAGACTTTATAAAGGATAGCAATAAACTGGCAGAAGAAGGCCGAGGAGGAATGGGTTCTAAATTGGATTTTGCACAGCAGACAGCCTCACATAAGATTCCAACATTTATCGCCAATGGAAAAAAAGACCATACGATTATTGATATTATCGATGGAAAAAATGTGGGTACGAAAGTAGCACTAGAACTAGAAGAAGAAACAGAAGGATAATATGAAATTACTATCAGAAAATACAAAGAATAAGGTTTTAGCATGCATGGCAAGGATTCTAGACGAAAATCGCACTGTTTTGTTAGAAGCAAACAAAAAAGATCTAAAAGCTTTTAATAAAGAAGACCAAGCCCTCTACGATCGTTTGGTCGTAACCGATCAAAAGATAGATGAGATGATACGGGCGGTTAATGAAGTTTGCTCGCAAGAAGATCCAGTCAATAAGGAAATTACGAGCAAACAACTGCAGAATCGCCTAAAAGTAATAAACAAAACGGCTCCTTTTGGCACCATATTGATTATTTACGAATCTCGCCCAGATGTAACTGTAGAGGCTGCTGTCCTAGCCTTTAAGGCAAATAACAAAATCCTTTTAAAAGGCGGAAAGGAAGCGTTTCATAGTAACACCGCATTGGTTAGTTTTTGGCACCGGGCGCTACAGGAAGTAGACCTGCCCATAGACTACATACAATTATTAACCATGGATAGGGAAAAAACACAAGAGTTTCTAAAAAATCCATCAGAACCGTTGGATTTAATAGTGCCTAGGGGTGGCGAACGGCTCATTGCCTTTGTAAAACAATATGCTAGTTGTGCCGTTCTTGTAAGCGGCCGTGGCAATAATTTTTTATACGTTCATAAAAATGCCAATTGGGAGAAAAGTTTAAAAGTTATATTGAACGCAAAAACCGATAAAATATCGGCTTGTAATGCATTGGATAAGATATTGATACATTCAGATATCGATGGTTTTCAAGAAAAAATGATAGACTTGAGCGAACTCCTAACAACCAACGGAATATCAATTTTGGTAGATGATTATGTAAAGGAAGTTGTGAAGACAGCGCCACTTATTACTGATGACGCTGTTTGGAAACAGGAATTTTTGGCTATGAAATGCTGTATCGGTACCGTAGATTCTTTACAAGATGCCATAGAAATAATCAACAAAAATTCTGGAGGACATTCGGCTACTATTATGACGGATGATGAAGCGACAGCGGAACGCTTTATGCAAGAAGTAGATTGTGCGGCGGTATACCAAAACGCCTCTACACGCTTTACCGATGGCGGCCAAATGGGTGTAGGTGCAGAGTTGGCCATAAGTACCGATAAACTGCACCACAGAGGCCCATTGGGACTCAACGAATTGGTCACAAACAAATACTATGTATATGGCGACGGCCAAATTCGTGAATAAAAGTTTTTGAAGTAATCAATCCCGCTATTAATATTTAGATACCATGCAAAGAGAAAACACCTTCGATATCCTTGAAAACATTAATGGTGCCATGGTGCATCACGGCGAAATACACAATCGCTTGTATATGATGAAGGCCGAGAAGGAAAATTGGGACACCCTTATTCCGAACATAGAAAATTTGGCACGAGAAAAAAAATATGATAAAATCTTAGGTCGCGTACCCGCCAATGCCAAAGAAGTTTTTCAATCTCGGGGTTATGAAATAGAAGCAGAAATACCTCGTATGTACAATGGAGAAAAAACAGGTTATTTTTTAGCAGATTATCTAGAGAAGGACCGCGGCTTTTGCAGCGAAAAACAACTTAAGACTATCGAATCGGTAAAAATGATAGCTCTTGCCGCCTATAGTTCGGGTGAGGATTCGCATTTTGATTTGCCAAGCAATCTGCATGTTCGCAAAATGAACAAAAGCGACTTACAGGCGTTTGGATCTTTGCACGAAAAAGCATTTAAGAAGTACCCGTTCCCAATCCATAAGACGGAATATCTTTTAGAACTAATGGAAAAGCAGCATGAATTCTACGGCCTTTTTCAAGGAAACGAACTTTTGGTTTCCGCTATTCTTAAAATTCACGAAAGTGAATCGAACGTTGAAATCGTAGACTTCGCAACTCACCCAAATTACAGGGGACAAAACCTATCATATTATCTGGTGCAGGAAATCAAAAAACAAATAGAACAACATACGTATAAAACTATTTATTCTTTAGTGCGTGCCACCTCTTACGGATTAAATATTACGTTTAGCAAACATGGTTTTTCATTTGGTGGTACCTTATATAATAATACGGTAATACATAATACTATGGAGAGTATGAATGTTTGGTATTTAAACTAAAGACACTCCCATTCCTCCGAACTAAAACATGTCTTAGTTTAGAATTGTCTCAACGAATTTCTTCCAATAGCTTAGATTCACTCGTTTTTCCAGAAAAGTTTATAGCACATTCTATCAAGGCCAAATGGGAGTATCCCTGTGGAAAATTTCCCAAAAGGCGCTTGGTCTCAAAATCAATATCCTCACTAAAAAGTCCAAGATGATTTCCATAGGTCAATACCTTTTTAAAGTGTTCCAACGCCTTTACCTCTTTTCCGATTTTAAATAGGCTATTGATAAACCAGAATGTACAAATGGTAAACGAAGAAGTGGGCTCGCCAAAATCATCCTTGTTGGTATAACGGTAAAGCAAACCGTCATTGCAGAGGTCCTTTTCGACTGCCATGACCGTACTAATAAATTTAGGATTTTTTGCATGTATGAAACCATAGGATTCCATTAATAGGACAGAAGCGTCCATATCATCGGAGCCGTAAAATTGTGTAAACGCCTCCTTATCGGTATTCCATGCCTTTTCCATCACATCTGCCTTAATTTTTTCCTCTAAAGGTTTCCACTTTTCAATTTTATGCTGCTTGTTCAACAGTTCCGCCACTTTAATAGCACGGTCTATAGCTACCCAGCATAGCACTTTTGAAAATGTGAAATGCTTGTCCTCTGACCGGAATTCCCAAATACCCTTATCGGCCTCTTGCCAGTGTTGTTCCACTATCCAAACAATACCCTTTGGGATTCCCCATAGCTCCTCCCCGTTTTCCATTTCCAGGGGGAATTTTACAATTAGATTATAAATTACATCCATAAGAATACCGTACATATCGTTCTGTACTTGTTCGTATGCTGCATTACCTATTCGTACGGGTTTAGAACCTTTGTAACCCGATAAATGGTCTAGCGTCTCCTCGATCAGCTTCTTTTCCCCATGTATGCCATACATAATCTGAAGTTTTTCATCCTTATCCGGCATCAGGTCAATAATAAATTTGAGATAGCGTTTTGCAATATTCTTATGTCCCAGTTCAGATACTACTTTAATGACCATGGAAGCATCCCGTATCCAACAAAAACGATAATCCCAATTACGCTCTTCACCAATTGCTTCGGGCAACGAGGTAGTGGCGGCGGCCAAAACAGCGCCGGTTTCGTCGTAACTCAATAATTTTAGCGTCAACGCACTACGCTTTATTTCAGTATCGAATTTTCCGTAAGAACTGGTACGCTCAGACCAATCAAGCCAATAAATCCTTGTGCGTTCCAGCTCCATATATACTTTCTCGGTCGTAGGCACGAGTATTTTTTCATTGTAGGTCATTAGAAATAAACCATCTTCCTTCAACAAAATTTCATCCTCTTCTACAATTGCTTTTTTATTGAAAGATGAATAGAGAAAAACTGTATCGAACTTGACCTCTTTCGTAAGGCTAGCTATAAAATGTTCTTTGATGTAGGACTTGGTCTCACCACGGGCATATTCCAATCTTGGGTTATACTTAATCTTAAATGTTGGTTGCCCGGATACTAATTTTATAAAACGGATAAGTTCTGGTGGTGCATGATGATTACTTCTCGCTTTAGCATAACGCGGCATAAAATCATGAACTTCAAAACAATCTTTCCCGTTGGTGAACTTGGTAACAAGGATACACGTGTTTTTTTCATAGCACTGTTCCACCGAATAGGAATCGTTGACCTTAAATTCAAAACTACCACCAATATCATTATCCAATAATTTTGCAAATACGGAAGCGGAATCAAATTCTGGTAGACAGCACCAATCGATACTTCCTGTTTTAGATACCAAGGCGGCACTTTTACAATTCCCAATAATTCCGTAATCTAAATTTTTCATGCTAACACTATTGGTTTACTTCGTTGTATAAAACACTTTCCACCGATACTAAAACTAAAAAAGGAAGTCAAAAAAAGTATCAGAATGCTGCTAAAACATCAACATTTAGACGGTTTCGGTCAGTATTCGGGCGTTTTCACGTAATTATATAACGGAATACAAAAATTGTATAACATAAGAGGAGGGTCTATTATCGATCTTTGTAAAGAACAAGGAAAGGAACGAAAAGCATTATCCAAAAGAATAAGAACGCTAAAGATAGACCCTAAAGAAAAAA
>CAZUIE010000078.1:0-1099 GCA_964620945.1 uncultured Maribacter sp. | reverse complement strand
CTAATCTATAAACATATCATGTATAAATTATTAACAGTACTAACCTTATTACTATTCTTGATATGGGCTGTTGGATTCTTTATCTACAATTTTGACAATACAGTACATCTTTTTCTAGCATTAGCAACGCTAACGTTCACAGTAACAGTAATAAAAGAAAAGTAATAGACAAACCCTTAAAGCCAACAATCATGAAAATAGTAGAACTTAAAACAAACAATTTAGAGCACGCATTTACCCAACTTAAGGAAGATTTTGGTGGATTATTGAACAAGCTGCACAAAGAATATCGCTTGAAGTTGAACAACGAGCAGGTAATAGGGGAAATTTCAGGAATGTCCGTTACTAATAGCATTTCATTTATTGAATACGATGTTGTTTTTAAAGAAGATACGCTTATTGTACGAAATACACCAGTAACTAATCCGATTTACTTCTTATACTGTGCTGAAGGACAAATGAGTCATAGTTTTGGGATTAATGGAAAACAAAGATCGCTAAATCAATTTCAAACAGGAATATTTGCAAGTGACCCAAGTAGGGATACTTGTCTATTCTTCAGAAAAGGGCAAGCGGTAAAACTTTCTAGTATCACAGTAAATACCCACGCTAGTAACAATACCGATAAGGATTTAAACCTTTTACAACGACAATTGGTTAAAACGTTTATGCCTAACGAAGGAAAAGAAATTTTTGCATATACAGGATCGTATAATTTACAACTTACTCAAAAAATGCAGCAATTGGAAAGTATAAAGCAAGAGGGAATTGTACGTAGACTACTAACCAAGGGAATTGTACATATGGTACTTGCCTTGGAGATACAACAGCACAATGAGGATATTAAGAATGCAGAAAACAATTTTGGTTCACTCAGCAGAAAGGAGATGGAAACCATTAAAGAGCTTTCGAGTTTTATTAAAAATTACCCGGAGGTAAACTATAATTTGGATTATTTAAGTAAAAAAGGAGGCATGTCCCCTGCAAAACTTCAAGAAGGATTCAAGTTGCTACATAGCAGAACAGTATCGGACTTTATAAGAAATGTACGAGTGGAAAAGGCAGAGCACCTAATTCGAACTACAGAACTTAATATTTC
>CAZUIE010000077.1:9434-16521 GCA_964620945.1 uncultured Maribacter sp. | reverse complement strand
AAAGTGATCTCGGCAAGAATCGAACTTGCATCTAAAGTTTAGGAAACTTCTATTCTATCCATTGAACTACGAGACCGTTTTCATAATTTCAAGAGGGCAAAAATAAAATTATTTATCAAGCTACCCTAAAAAAATTTAGAAACCTATTCGCTCTCCAAAGATCTTCTGCTCCAAATCTCATACATCGGTTCTCCTTTACTATTCTTTCCGGTATGGTGCCAGTCGTTTACCTTTACGTCATAATTAAACTCTAATGAAGCACCAACTCTAGCGTTGTCTCTGGAGAAGTATTGGATATTTTCGGTATAAACCCCATCAAAAGATGTGTAATTTCCACCACCTGTTCCCTTAAATTGCATGCTATTCGTGTCATAAGCAATCCATTGAAAACGGCCATCCTGTAAAAATTTCAAGGTTTTTCGGTTGTTTGCCTCACCTCTACGCTCTTGTCCTTTGTCCGGTCCCCTTGTTGCAAATAGCCATTGCCCATCTAAATCTTGGCTGGTGTGAGTAAGGGGAGAAAGTTTGAGTTTTTCGAACCAATCAAGGTGAAGTATATCTCCTTCCATACTAAAAGGAATACTTAATTGCCCTATAGAATCTTGTTCGTATTTTGAATTGAATTCCAAAAGCACAATGATTTTTTCGCCCAAAGATGTTTTTTCTGTTTGAGTAAAACCGCCTAGAGTTTTAATGAATTCCGGTGGGCTTGTTTTGTAAGCGGAATAGATAAAATAATTATCATCTATTTTTATTTCGTGTCGCACGTTTTTTATGTCAGTCATATAGACGCCAGATGGTATTTGGGCAATGATGACTTGTATTCCCGAAAAAAATGTGGCGCAAATTAGGTGATTTAGGATTTTCATAGGGTTTAGGTATTTGATTTGGTATAAATATAGGAAATCAATACGCTATAAATCAACCTATTGAAGCAGGAATAGTCCCTTCGTCGTTAATTTTGAATAAAGTTTTTTAAAAAACTTGTTTTTCCAATTTTTTGTATTTCATTTGTCCCGTCAAATCGGAACATAACGATTTGTTTTTTTAGGATTAGCTGAACATCATGAACCGTCTTTCTATATTCGGGCTGGGGGAAATTAAGAAGTCAAATCCTCTAGCTTCCCATCAGATGGGCAACCGAATTTTAAAGCTAACTTCTGATTACAACACTACCATTGTGCAAAGTCAGCACGATTATTTCTTTATCCCGACTACCGAGGAAAAATTTTTGATTTGAGAATTACGATAATATTAGTTTCTTAATGTATTGCGTTAGCAGGTGAACGCAATTTTAATTATTTTCAATTTACAAAAATTCATTCAATAATGAACACCAAATATATCGATCTAATAGATCAAACCTATCATTTTCCCCAAGAAGAATTTACCTTGGACGACGAGTACTTGCGTTTTCATGGAATAGACTTAAATGCGTTAATAGCGCAGTACGGGAGCCCGCTAAAATTCACGTATTTGCCTAAGATTACCGATAATATCAAAAGGGCTAAAAATTGGTTCGCCAATGCTATCGAAAAGAATAACTATAAAGGAAAGTATCATTATTGCTACTGTACCAAGAGTTCCCATTTTCAGCATGTACTTCATGAGGCTTTAAAAAACGATATACATATGGAGACCTCATCTGCATTTGATATCAATATTGTTGAAAAATTGAAAGCAGATGGTAAGCTGAGCAATGATGCCTATGTCATCTGCAATGGTTTTAAACGCGCCCAATATGTTGAAAATATTGGTAGGCTTATTAACAGCGGACATCGGAATTGTATTCCGATTATAGATAACTACGAAGAGATAGATTTGTTGTCGGATGTTATAGACGATACCTTTAAAGTAGGAATTCGTATCGCATCGGAAGAGGAGCCAAAGTTCGAGTTTTATACCTCTAGGTTAGGAATAGGATATAAAAATATCGTTCCTTTTTATGAGAACCAGATTAAGGACAACGATAAAGTGGAGCTTAAAATGCTGCATTTCTTTATTAATACAGGCATACGGGACAATGCGTATTATTGGAACGAGATGGTAAAGTGCCTAAAGGTATATGTTCGGTTAAAAAAGATATGCCCCTCATTGGATAGTCTTAATATTGGTGGTGGTTTTCCTATAAAAAACAGTTTGGCGTTCGAGTATGATTATCAATATATGGTCGATGAAATTTTGAACCAAATCAACATTACTTGTGCCGAGGCAGATGTTCCCGTACCACACATTTTTACCGAATTCGGTAGTTTTACCGTAGGGGAGAGTGGAGGAGCGATCTATGAAATTTTATATCAAAAACAGCAGAACGATAGGGAGAAATGGAATATGATAGATTCTTCTTTTATTACCACCTTACCGGATACCTGGGCTATAAACAAGCGGTTTATCATGTTACCTATTAATAGGTGGAAGGATGAGTACGAGCGGGTTTTGTTGGGCGGACTTACCTGCGATAGCGACGATTATTATAATAGCGAGCAAAACATGAACGCTATTTATCTACCTAAATATAAACGGGATAAACCTCTTTATATCGGATTTTTTAATACGGGAGCGTATCAAGAATCCATTGGCGGCTATGGAGGACTGCAACATTGTTTAATTCCACAGCCAAAGCATATTTTAATAGATAGAGATGCAGATGGCAATCTGGTGACTACCCTATTTAACCCACAACAAAAAGCAGAAGATTTACTGAAAATATTGGGATATAGTTCTTCTGAGACTACAGTAGAAAAGAAGGAAGAGGTAAATCAAGCAGCGCTTTAACAAAAAAATTAATATCTAATATTTACTACAATGAGCACATCAAAGAATTACGCCGGTATACCCGATGAATTCGCACAATTGGAAACCTCCAAAGTGATTTTAATTCCGGTTCCCTATGATGGGACCAGTACTTGGGGCAAAGGAGCCGATAAGGGTCCAAAAGCATTTTTAGATGCTTCAGAAAACATGGAGCTGTACGATATAGAAACAGGCTCTGAAGTCTATGAACAGGGCATACACCTCACGGAACCTATTACTGAAAACAGTTCGCCCGAGGCCATGGTAAACGAAGTCCATAAAATAACAAAGGACTTTATAAAGCGCAATAAATTTGTTACCCTTTTTGGTGGTGAACATTCGATTTCAATTGGGTCAATTCGTGCGTTTAACGAATGTTTTGATAACCTTACAGTATTGCATATAGATGCGCATGCCGATTTGCGTGAGTCGTATGATGGCACACCCTACAACCATGCTTGCGCAGTTCATGAAGCTAGCCAAACCACCAACCTAATTCAAGTAGGAATACGTTCTATGGATGCTATCGAAAAGACTTTTATGGATGAGGAGAAGACCTTTTTTGCTCATGACATGGTCAATGATGAATACTGGATAGACAAGGTAATAGAAGGGTGTACGGATACTATTTTTATCACCTTTGATTTAGATGCGCTAGACCCTTCCATAATGCCCTCGACCGGAACTCCCGAACCAGGCGGCTTGTTGTGGTACGAAACATTGGAGTTTTTAAAACAGGTCTTTAAAGAGAAAAATGTGGTTGGTTTTGATATGGTGGAATTATGTCCAAAAGAAACCGACAAATCACCAGATTTTCTAGCAGCAAAGTTGTATTATAAAATGTTAAGTTATAAGTTCATGGGTCAGGAAGCGGAAGACAATTACGATAATACCTATGACGTAGCGTATAAATCCAATACCAATTCAAAATTCGAAGATGACGAAGACTAAAGGAGCGATTTCCAATTTTATTGAAAAATATTACCTACACTTTAATGCCGCGGCTTTAGTCGATGCAGCCAAGGGTTATGAAGCACAATTGAAGCAAGGCTCTAAAATGTTGGTCTCTTTGGCAGGAGCCATGAGTACTGCGGAGCTAGGTAAGATATTTGCAGAAATGATACGGCAAGATAAGGTGCAAATCGTATCCTGCACAGGTGCCAATTTAGAAGAAGACATCATGAATTTAGTAGCACATTCGCATTACAAGCGTGTTCCTAATTATCGTGATCTAACTCCACAAGATGAGTGGGACCTGTTGGAGAAAGGATTGAACCGCGTTACCGATACCTGCATTCCAGAAGAGGAAGCATTTAGAAGAATTCAAGAGCATATCGTAAAAATATGGATGGATGCCGAAGCCAAAGGAGAGCGTTACCTACCGCACGAGTATATGTATAAATTACTGCTTTCCGGAGTGTTGGAAGAGTACTATGAAATTGATTTGAAAGATTCATGGATGTATGCCGCCGCAGAGAAAAACTTGCCTATTATCTGTCCAGGATGGGAGGATAGTACTATGGGCAATATTTTTGCGTCTTATGTAATGAAGGGGGATTTGAAAGCCAGTACCATGAAATCTGGGATAGAATACATGACCTTTTTGGCAGATTGGTATACGGGCAATTCCAAAAACGGAATTGGATTCTTTCAAATAGGGGGTGGTATCGCAGGAGATTTCCCTATTTGTGTAGTGCCGATGCTATACCAAGATATGGAGCGAACGGACACGCCATTTTGGAGCTATTTTTGCCAAATTAGCGATAGTACTACGAGTTATGGCTCCTACTCTGGAGCGGTACCCAATGAAAAAATCACATGGGGAAAATTGGATATCAATACACCAAAATTTATAATCGAAAGTGATGCGACTATTGTTGCACCCCTTATTTTTGCTTACCTTTTAGACATGTAATTATGGATAAACACGCACATTTAAACAAAGTAATTGTTGATTTTAAAAAATTGACACCAGAAGTTTTAAAACTTACCGTAGAACGCTATCCAGACGGCTACGATGATCGTGATGTAATTTCGTTTCGCAATGCGAAAGGAGAACGTGTCGAGGCTGTTGAGGTCTTAACGGCAGACACAAAATACTTGGTTAAAATCAGTGAAAAACTGGAGTATACCATGGAAAATTACGATGCCACCGATTATGATGATTTTGACGACGACGACCCAACTGCCGTTGTGGAGCCAGACCCGGAAGATATGGTAGACGGGGAGGACGAAGAAGATTAGGGTGGTTTACCAACGAAAGCTTCCTTTTTTGGAGGTATTAATAGCATATAGCCCATACTAGAAACTGTTTAATCTACTGTCAACTTAATGTTGACCCTAGTTTTCTATTGCTTTGGCCAAACGCCAATCTAATGTAACATATATGAAAATAGAGGAAATTGAAAATATAGAATTGAAGTTTTTGGACCTTGATGATTATCAAGAATTGAAGACGGCAATGATATCTGCGTATGCCAATATGCCCGGCGCTTATTGGAAAGAGGCGCATATAGCTTCTTTAATTGAAAAATTTCCGGACGGGCAAGTCGTCATTAAAATTAATGGACAATTGGCAGGAGTAGCCCTATCCATTATTGTTGATTATGATAAATTTGACGATGACCATACCTATGAGCAAATAACGGGGGATTACTCGTTTAATACGCACACTGCTTATGGCGATGTTTTATATGGGATAGAAGTATTTATAAAACCACAGTTTAGAGGCTTGCGTTTGGGTAGAAGATTGTACGATTACCGTAAGGAGCTGTGTGAAAAGCTAAATTTAAAGAGTATTGTATTTGGTGGTAGAATGCCAAACTACAATAGCCATTCCAATGAACTAACTCCTAAGGAATACATTGCAAAAGTGCGCAGAAAAGAAATTCAGGATCCCGTTCTCAACTTCCAGATTAGTAATGATTTTCATCCTGCTAAAGTGATGAAAGGCTATTTGCCAGGCGATAAAGCCTCCAATGATTTTGCCATTCTAATGGAATGGGACAACATTTATTATCAAAAACCCTCTAAAAAAGCAGCGACCAAGAAAACAATCATCCGTTTGGGGTTAATACAATGGCAAATGCGTCCATATAAGGATTTGGAGGAATTGCTGCAACAAGCGGAATATTTTATAGATGCCGTTTCGGGATATCGCTCGGATTTTGCTTTGTTTCCGGAGTTTTTTAATGCACCCTTAATGGCAAAGGATAACCATTTGTCAACACCGGATGCCATCAGGGAACTTGCAAAACACACAGGGTCAATCGTTCAAAAATTCTCTGAATTCTCTATATCGTATAACATCAATATAATCACTGGGAGTATGCCGGAAATGATAGACGGTAGATTGTATAATGTAGGTTATTTATGTCGCCGTGATGGAAGTATGGAGCGTTATGAAAAACTGCATGTAACACCGGATGAAGCCAAAGTATGGGGTATGCAGGGCGGTACACAATTAAAGGCCTTTGATACCGATTGTGGTAAAATTGGCATATTAATATGTTATGATTCCGAATTTCCCGAGTTGAGCCGGTTATTGGCCGATGAAGGCATGGACATCCTTTTTATTCCATTTTTAACAGATACTCAAAATGGGTATTCCAGAGTCCGCCATTGTGCTCAGGCGAGGGCTATTGAAAATGAATGTTATGTGGCCATCGCCGGTAGCGTTGGGAATTTACCAAATGTGCAGAACATGGATATTCAGTTTGCCCAATCTATGGTATTCACGCCCTGCGATTTTTCTTTCCCTACGAACGGGATAAAAGCGGAAGCCACGCCAAATACCGAAATGATACTTATAGCCGATGTAGATATCGCTTTACTGCGGGAGCTAAATCAATTTGGAGCGGTTCGTAACCTTAAAGACAGAAGAACCGATATCTTTGAACTAAGAAAAAAATAAAAAGGATTTGAAGGATTTAAAAATAATAGGAAGTGAAGAATGGTGTGTTTTTGATAATCTGGGCGTACCAGCGATAAAAGCAAGAGTGGATTCTGGCGCAAAAACATCTTCTATACAGGCAACTAATTTAAAAATCATTACTAAGGGGACACAGGAGTGGGTAAAGTTTGAAGTGAATCCCTTACAGGAGAATAGAAGTATCGCTATAGAATGTCAGGCCAGACTGGTAGATCGTCGTATGGTAAAAAGTTCTTCCGGTATATCGGAAGAGCGCCTGGTCGTGAAAACACCAGTTACCGTTGGCGATGACACGTTTGATATAGAATTAACCTTGGCGAACAGGGATACGATGGAATTCCGTATGCTGTTGGGAAGGGAAGC
>CAZUIE010000077.1:0-9334 GCA_964620945.1 uncultured Maribacter sp. | reverse complement strand
AATTCTCCTGAGATACGATATAGAGGCGGGAATATATTAACGGATTTTGATGCGGTAATTCCAAGAATTAAACCATCGGTTACATTTTACGGTTGCGCATTAATAAGGCAGTTTACTAATTTAGGTGCCTATTGTCAAAATTCATCGGAGGCAATTACACAGTCGCGCGATAAACTGTTAGCCTCGCAATTGTTCTCGAAGAACGATATTCACATCCCCATTACGGGCTTTGCAAAATCCCCCATGGATACCAAAGACCTCATAAAAATGGTAAATGGTGCGCCCTTAATCATAAAGCTGTTAGAAAGTACGCAAGGAAAAGGAGTTGTATTAGCGGAAACAAACAAAGCGGCAGAAAGTGTGATTAAC
Source organism: uncultured Maribacter sp. (assembly GCA_964620945.1). Taxonomy (GTDB): domain Bacteria; phylum Bacteroidota; class Bacteroidia; order Flavobacteriales; family Flavobacteriaceae; genus Maribacter. The sequence goes on along the minus strand of CAZUIE010000077.1, from coordinate 8,965 downwards.
GCCTTTAAAAGTGTAAATACTAACATATTAGTACAAGAGTTTATTAAAGAGGCGAATGGGCAGGATATCCGCTGTTTTGTCATCAACGGGAAAGTTGTTGCCAGCATGCAGCGCCAAGCTCAAAAAGGAGAGTTTCGCGCCAACATTCACCAAGGTGGTAGGGCATCTATCATAAAAATCACTTCAGAGGAAAGGAAACTGGCTATAAAAGCGGCTAAAATTCTAGATTTGGCCGTTGCAGGTGTGGATATCATACGTTCTAATAAAGGGCCGTTACTGCTAGAGGTTAACTCCTCACCTGGTCTTGAAGGTATTGAGAACGCGACAGGAAAGGATATTGCAAATGAAATGGTGGTAGCGATTGAAAAAAAGTTGAAGTTTAGAGTTTAACGAAGATTTATTCCAATGGTGTTATCCAAGGTATAAAACCATTTTACTTTTCTATACATTCCTAGTAGTTATTACATATGTGTACAACTACGATGTGCAAGTTCAGCGGCATATGAAGCGTCCAAGGCAGCCTGTTGTGCTTTTTTGCTGTTGGCCTGATATTTTCTCATGTAATACGAGATATCGCCTAAGTTTTTAGCGGATAGCGCTTTTTTTGCATTTATATAAGCTTCACTTATATATTCATGCGCATTTATAGTGTTACTTTCAGCATCTATAGTGTAGCTTTTCACATCTGTTAATCCGCATTTCTCAGAATTATATTGTGATTCGGATGCCATATATACCGCATCCTCTGCCGAGGATAAGGCTTTACCTATTAGAATTTCTACCTTTTTAGCATTGGATCTTGCCAAGACAGTGTTAGCACCAAATGCTGCCTCTTCTGCTGTAGTTCTGACAGAATCTACTAATTGACTAATAGTTGTCATATAAATTGCTACTTCATTTATTTCACTTTTATAAATATCACATTGCGCTTTTACAAAAGAAGTAGATAAGAGCAATAGATACATAAAAAAAATAGAGGGAACAGTTTTGAATGATTGCATGGTTTTTAAGTTTTGTTTTAACCCGAACGCATACCGAGCAAGTTAATTTCAAATAAGTTGATAAATTCTATGAACCGCCTTAAATTAGGTTAAACGGGGATATTACATGTTTTGAAGTAGCCTTTAGATTATCTAATATTTCCTTCATAGTCCGTTCCAAATCTAACGCTGCATACCAGCCCCAATCCCGTTGCGTAGTTGATTTATTCCTTCCTTTTTCAGGACCAAGAATCTGTAACAGCGTATTTAAAATTCAGGGCGTAGGGCATTTTGAAATCTGGTCAGCTGAGCATCGATTACAAGATTTATTCGTAAACGTTTTATTTGAATAGTAAATCGTTTATTCTATAAACAGAATTTATCAAATTTTAAAAAGAACTACTTATGCGATTGACTGTTTATGGACAGCGGTTACTTAGAGTCAACCAACGTCTAGTGTCTTATGATTAAATTTACTTCAGTTGTTCAGAACTTCTTTTTGTAGCATATCAAACTTGTACGTACAAGTTTAAACGCCTATATTTAACTAGTCAGGTTATTCATACGCACGCTCACAACGCATGGAACCTAAAAAGAAAAGAACGCAAGAAGGGGATTTATTAAAAAATCTGTGGCGGGTGTTACAGCAACATTTAATTGGATGATCATAAAGCTAGCATAAAGGATATCAACCTAGTGGTTCCTCGTTTGACTGAAGTCGGCTGAAAAATGAGTAGGGAATTCGTCAAACAAACGTGTCAATGGACTTAAACTAAATATAAAAGTAGAATGAAATGAGCCATAACCTAGTATTGCTACGCACTAAGATGGTTATTGGCAACTTATAATTGACCTTTAAAAAATAATAAAATAAACAAATGAAAATATCAATGTTAGGTTCTGGTTTTATTGCCAGGTTTTATGCGGAATCCTTGCACGCACAACGTAGAAAGGACGAGGTAATAATGGTCTATTCAAGAAACGAGGATAATGCCAAACGTTTCGCAACCGATTATGGTTTGCCCCATTACAGTACAGATATGGATGAAGCTATTGCGCATCCGGATGTGGATGTAGTGCTGATATCACTTCCTAACCATTTGCACGAAGCTGCCGTACTTTCTTGTGCAAAATTTAAAAAACATGTTATCTGTACCAAGCCTTTGGGCAGGACCGCGGAGGAGGCCAAGCGCATGCTGGATGCGGTTGAGAAGGCGGGTATTTTTGGCGGGTATTTGGAGGACCTTTGTTACACTCCAAAATTTTTAAAGTCCATGGAAAGTGTCAAGAAAGGGGCTATAGGTAAAGTGCTTTGGGCAAAATCCAGGGAAACACATCCCGGTCCGCATAGTGATTGGTTCTGGGATAAGGAAAAATCTGGTGGTGGTGCCATTATAGATTTGGGTTGCCATTGTGTGGAAATTAGTCGAAATTTTATTGGAAAAAATATAAAGCCCATCGAAGTCATGTGCTGGGCAGATACCCAAGTGCACCCCATCGACGCTGAAGACCATGCCATTGGTCTGGTTAAATATGCCAACGGTGCCATTGGTCAGTTTGAGGTCAGTTGGACCTTTAGGGGCGGTATGGATCTTAGGGATGAGGTTATGGGTACGGAAGGTACCATTTGGGTCAATAGTTTTCTCCGCACCGGTTTCGAAATGTTTACTACTGGGAAAGGAGGTGAGGGTTATGTTGCGGAAAAAGCGGAATCCAATACCGGATGGCTGTTCCCTGTTGGGGACGAGGCACATGAATTAGGGTATCCACACATGTTTACCGATATGTTTTCTGCTATCGAAGAGGGCCGGCAGCCGTTGGAATCCTTTTATGACGGCTATGTGGTAAACGCTATTTTGGATGCTGCATTTAAGTCGGCCGAAAGTAAACTGTGGGAGCCTGTGGTATTGAAAGACTGGCGTGGAGACGAACCGGAGGAGTCCAAGAAAAAATGGGAATCCTATGATGATGACCATTACCTGGTTAAGAAGGAAGTATTGCCCAATGGTGATATCACCCTGATTTTAAAGAACAAGAACTCTGGCGAGATTACCAGAAAGGTTACCTTGGCTAAATAGATTTACTATGTATATAAATGGAAAAGGAACCGCAGAAAACACCTATGACGCCATAGTGATAGGGTCTAGTATTAGCGGTGGTTGGGTAGCCAAGGAACTTTGCCAAAAAGGTTTGAAGGCCTTGATGCTGGAATGTGAGCCGGAAGCATCTCTACTTTACGTCCAACTGATTAAAAATTTGACCCTATCAGGTTTTTTCCCTTTGGAAATAGGGATGAAACAAGCACGGAAATATTTGACGCTATCTCGAAAGTTTCAGGCCTTAATCCCCAATAACAAAGGTACCAAAGTTTGGGCAACATAAACATTATGAATTTTAAGAATACAACATATATTATCATGGGCGGCACTACAGGTATGGGACTAGCGGCGGCCATAGCTTTAAAGGAAAAAGGAGCAAACCTTGTTGTCGTTGGCAGAAATCCTGAAAGTTGTTCGGCCGCAGAGCGCACATTGGGCGATGGGGTGCTTTCCTTTAACGGAGATGCAACAAATCCTGAAACCATGAAAAAAGCCATTGCACTAGCACATAGATCGTTTGGAGCGATTTCCGGACTTTTCCACGTAGCCGGTGGTAGCGGTAGAAAATGGGGAGACGGTCCTTTGGATAAAATTACCCTGGAAGGTTGGAATAAAACCATGGAACTGAACCTCACCTCTCTAATGCTTTCCAACCAGGCGATGGTCAATTACTTTTTAGAAAAGGATTGCGAAGGGGTCATATTAAACATGGGTTCCGTATTGGGTTTCAGTCCATCCCCAAAATATTTTACCACACACGCCTATGCCGCTGCAAAATCTGCTATCATCGGGTTTTCAAAATCCATAGCCGCCTACTATGCTAAAAATAATATTCGAGTGAATGTAATAGCACCGAGTCTATTCCTTACACCCATGGCAAAAAGGGCTGCGGAGGACCAAGATATTCTTAGATTTTTGGAGACAAAACAGCCATTGGACGGTGGTCGTCCGGGAGCATCGGATGATATCAATAGCGCCGTATTGATGTTCTTGCATCCGGATTCTAAGTTTATAACAGGTCAAGTCCTGGCAGTAGATGGCGGTTGGACCTTGAGCGAAGGGCAATACTTATAGCTGTACAGAATGGAGAATTATTATTTAGGTATAGATGTTGGGGGAACGAAAATCAAAATGGTGGTTCTAAATGAAAAAGGTATCATACTAGAGCAGAGAGAAGTCCTTACGGAAGATAAGGCATCTGATAACGAACGATGGAAGAAGACAATCATTGACCTTATTAAAAGTTCTTCAGAAAAATATGTAAAAGCCAATTTGAAATACTTACAATGTGGTATTTCTGCTCCGGGTCTGGTAGATTCCCAAAACAAAATGATCTTACATATGCCTGAAAGGCTTCAGGGAATAGAGAATTTTGATTGGTCAAAAACCTTGGGAAGGACTATATATGTCCTTAATGACGGCCATTCAGCTTGTTTGGCAGAATACGAATCGTTCTACCGTGTTAAGGGTATAAATCATTTACTCATGCTCACCTTGGGTACAGGTGTGGGCGGAGGTATAATTATCAATGGGGCTTTGTATCAATCAAATCTGCAGCGCGCCGGACATGTTGGCCACATGACCGTTGAATATAATGGTGTGCCCACGATGACAAATATGCCGGGTAGTCTAGAACATGCCGTGGGGAATTTTTCTGTCTTCGAAAGAACTGAAGGCCGGTACCAATCGGTACAGGAGCTTGTAGACGCGTATGTAAAAGGAGACGCAAAAGCCAGTGTTTGGTGGTTAGCGTCCGTACAAAAATTAGCGGTAGGCTTGGCCGGTTTGATTAACATTCTATCCCCAGAAGTGATTGTATTGGGTGGAGGTATCGCAACGGGGGCAAAACAGGCCTTAATGGAACCCTTAGAAAACTATATGGCAGAATATGAATGGAGGCCCGGAGGATACAAAACAGAAACAGTGACTGCAAAATTGGGAGGCTATGCCGGGGCCATAGGAGCCGCACTTTTTGCTAAAAATATAGAAATAGAAAAATGAGTGTTACAAAAGAGTATTTAGAAAAAGGAAAGGATATCATTTCGGTAGTCGCCAAACAAGAAGAAACCATTCAAGAGGTAGCTAAGCTATTTGCGAAGTCAATTTTGGCCGGACGCATGGTCCATCTATTCGGGTCCGGTCACAGTCGTATGTTGGTAGAGGAAATGTGGCCCAGATACGGTTCTTTTCCAGGATTTAATCCCATTGTTGAGCTGTCCCTATCCTTTCACAATTTGGTCGTTGGTGCTAATGGACAGCGACAGGCCATGTTTTTGGAGAACGTTCCCGGATTCGCCGCCAGGATTCTGAGGAATTTTGATACGAGCGAGCAGGATACGGCATTAGTGGTTTCTTCCAGTGGATGTAACGTAGTACCCATAGAAATGGCGGAAGAATTTCAAAGGAGAAATGTAAAGGTGGTAGCGTTGGTGAGCAAGCTTCACCTGGAAGGTAGTACCTCCAAAAAATCCGACGGTAAAAAACTGATAGATTTTGCGGACTATGTGCTGGACACGGGAGCGCCCTTAGGTGACGCTATGATTTACCTGAACGGACTCGATTCCCCTGTGGCGCCAGGCTCAACATTAGGAGGTGTATTGCTGATCAATTGTCTAAAGGCAGAGACGGCGAAAATCCTTCATGAGAACGGGAAATCTCCAAAAGTGTTGAGCAGTGGTAAGATTGTGGGCGATGAACGTGCTGTAGCATTATTCGAATCGGCCTATGATGAACATGCGCATTTGATGGCGAAATTGTACGCCAATGTTGGACCTAAATAGGAATGTTATGACATTTTCTTCTACGATTGCGAAAAGATACGTTACGGATATTCTTATTATTGGTAGCGGGAGTGCTGGATCTACCGCTGCCTTGGCGGCCGCCCAAAGCAAGTATAAAGTGACCCTTGTAGAACGTTACGGATTTCCGGGAGGCACATCCACTCAAATGCTGGATACCTTCTATGGATTTTTTACGCCTTCTGAAACTCCTAAAAAGATTGTGGGTGGCATTCCCGACCTCATCGTAAACGAGTTGCTTACATCCGGGGATATATTTTTACGCCCAAATACCTATGGCGCGGGTACCGGGGTAAACTATAATCCAGAAAAATTGAAACAGGTTTGGGATAATCTCTTACTTAAAAGTGGTGTTGAACTTTTTTATCATACTACCTTGGTAGGAGTAGAGCATGTGGAAGAAAGTACCACCTGTGTCTTTTTTCATAAGGGGACTGGATTTTTTACCATCTCGGCAAAACGTATCATAGATGCGTCCGGCGATGCGGATTACTGCCATTGGGCCGGTATTCCATATGAAAAAGCAGGAGAAAATGAACCCGCACAGAGTATGACAACAACCTTTCGGATGTCTAACGTAGAACATGATATCTATGATGCTGCGGGAGGTAAGAAAATGCTGAAGGAAAAGATGGCGGAAGCTTATGCTAAGGGAACACATGCCCTACCGAGAAAAGAGGGCAGTGCGCATGAGATGTGTCAGCCAAAATGTATATCAACCGTGGCCGTTAAAGTGGCCGACTTAGATCCTTTAGATGTCGAAGGCATAACCAAGGCCGAAATTGAAGGTAGGCGGCAATCCTTTATTTTTGAGGATTTTTTTAGAAATGAAGTGCCAGGATACCAAAATGCACGCATTATCGGACTTTCCAATCAGATTGGAGTTCGCGAAACGAGAAGGGTATATGGCAATTACCGACTAACCAAGGAGGATTGCATGCAGGCAAAAACCTTTAATGATCAAATTTTTCTTTGTGGTGCTCCTATTGAGGACCATCGTAAAAGCCAAGACGGTGGCTCGGAAACCTTTTGGCAATACGTTCCGAACGGAGGAATTTACGGCGTTCCGTATGGTACCATAGTTCCCAAAGAAAGTCACAATACTTGGGTGGTGGGGCGCTGCTTTTCCGCAACTCACGATGCGCATGCCTCATGCCGATCTATGGCACAGACCATGAGTATGGGTCAGGCTGCCGGGGTAGCCGCTATAGCTTCTTTAGATCAAGATGTGGATGCTAAGAATATCGATATAAAAAAACTACAGGACAGCCTTATCCAGATTGGAGCAGTGTTGGAACTACCCGATGTGGTTGCGGATATATCGCGTAACGGATGGGCAAACAATTGAGAATATGAATAAGAAATTTTTTCGAACAGTTCGGGGAGACGTACCTAGCACAAATATGGGGCTAACCTATTCGCATGAACATATTGTTATTGATGATTGTTATGTGACCGCTAAGCATCCGGAATTTTTGTTGAACGATGAAAAGAAGTTATCCGAAGAACTCCTAAATTTTTATGATGCTGGAGGCAGAACGGTTATCGATACTATGCCTGCAAATGCTGGCCGTAATGTATTGAAGTCGGTTGCGGTAAGTAAAAGAAGCGGTGTGCAGATTGTGGTGCCAACAGGTATTCATTTAGAACAGTATTACCCGGAGAACCATTGGCGCTATTCCTATTCCGAAGACGAACTTACCCGGCTGTTTATTGCCGATATTGAAGAAGGAATTGATGAGTTTGACTATTCAGGACCTTTTGTGAAACGCACAAAGCACAAAGCCGGTTTAATAAAATTGGCAACAGGAGATGAGCCTTTTACCAAGCATCAGGAACTTATTTTTAGAGCTGTGGTAAACGCGCACTTGGAAACTGGTGCACCTATTCTTACCCATACCAACTTTGGCAGGCAGGCTTTGGAACAGGCCTTACTCTTTCAAAAGTTGGGTGCAAAATTGGAGCATGTAGTATTGTCCCATGTTGATAGGGCAAAAAGTGTTGCTTATAACAGTGCCGTTTTAGATGTTGGTGTACGAGTGGAATATGATAGCGCCTTTAGATGGAAGCAGGATGATATCAACCACACGCTACACCTATTGACTCATTTACTGCTAAAATATCCAGAACAGATTACCATGGGTATGGATATGGCCAAGAATGCGTACTGGAAAAGTTATGGAGGTAGGCCAGGGTTAACTTATTTAATAGAGACCATTCCGGAATTCCTTAAGTCAAAAGGCTTGGAAGAACATTATCAAAAGTTATTTTATGACAATCCGAAATCCTTATACTCCTTTTTTTGATAGCCTCATTTTAAGTAAATCCTATCTCTTACTTAATGCTAAACGTACCGACCTTTGGCCAGAGGTTTCTAGATTTAGGCTAACAATTATGAAACTATGAAAAGTACGCATTACGGATAGGATACTCGCTGGTATTACAGTATAGGTCTCCATAGAGATTAAAACCGGGCTTACTGGTCGTAAACCGTACGGATATATGTAAAATCGGGTCACCCTCCGTAAGTTCAAGGCTTTTAGCTATGTCTTTGGTAGCCGGGATTGACCTTAGTTCTTGCTCTGCACCCATAATTTCGATAAAATAGTTTTGACTCAGGGTTTTAAAAAAAGAGCCTTCTATGAATTCGGCAGGTTTAATGATTTCCATAGCGTTAAGGGCATACCAGTTATTCTCAAGAACAACGGGCTTATTATTAATATGACGTATCCGCTGGAAGTAAACACATTTCGATTTGCGTTCTTCCCTCGTCAATCCAAATGCAATAACCGGGTCCCAATGGGTTATTTGAGGCGCTTTAGCGAGTGTAGTTTTCACCTCGTAGTCTGTTGCTCCGGAGAACCCTTTTATGGTCAACAATCCCAATGCTTTTCGTCTTGCAATGACCTTGCTTCCTTTTCCCTGCTCTTTTTGGATAAATCCCTCCCGTAACAATTCGTCCAAGGCTTTTCTTACCGTAGTTCGCGTTGTTTTGAATTTTTCACAAATTTCGTTTTCCGAGGGCAAGTAACTATCAATTGGATAGGCACCTGTCTGAATCCGTTTCTTTATATATTCTTGAACTTGT
>CAZUIE010000076.1:0-16674 GCA_964620945.1 uncultured Maribacter sp. | reverse complement strand
TAGTAGGTTATCAGAGTCTCGCAGAATACCATGAAGACATCGATACCGTGGTCGTTCAATTTATAAATACAACCGATTTTGAGGGGTACGAATGGAACCTATCGGAGATTGTGATCAATCGTATCGTAAAAATATTGAGACGTAAAGAAAACTCATGAAAAAGGTAAGAAGTGTAGTAGTTGCAAAAGTACTTACACTTAATCCCAAGAGCGAAAATGCAAGAATGAAGATTGATAAATTAAATAAGAACGAATAAATACAATTGGCACTAAAGTATATAATTAATTGCTTGGTAGCTGCCGACTTACGAACCTTCCTGCGGAATATTCTCTCTGTGATTTGTTTGTTAACCTAGTAGCTAAACCAAGCAACTAACCATACTCGAATACGGTTGTTACAAACCACCCCGATACGATAAGAAAAGGAACAATAAATCATCATTTTTATAAACTATTCTAAATGATTAAACCGTTTATATTATTTCTAGCCATACTATTATCCAACATCATTGTAGCACAAGATAATGTTGCCTTGGAAAAAGTACTGGAAAAAGCCATTGAAAGCGAAAGTTTAACTGGTGCTGTATGGTCAACTGTTAGTGATGATATAGTTACAATTGGAGCAATAGGCTTAAAGAATGCGGAAACAAATGAAATTTTAGACACTAACGATAGGGTATTAATTGGTTCAGTGACAAAAACACTGATTGCCACAGGTATTCTTCGTTTAGCAACCCAGGGAAAATTAGACATTGACTCCCCTGTTTACAAAATTTTATCCAACATAACTTTTGATAACCCCTGGAGAGAAAATAATCCCGTTACAATTAGAGATTTATTAAATCACACGGCAGGAATTGAAGATTCCAGATTTTGGCAGGTTTTCAGCACTAAATCAACTTCTACTACGCCACTAGAATATCTTTTTACTAAAAACCCTTCTGTATTGAAAGTGAGAACCCAACCTAGAACTCGATTTTCGTATTCAAATATGGGGTATTCCTTTTTAGGTTTAATTATTGAAAAAATCACTCAGGAACCTTACGAAAACTATTTGGATAAAAATCTTCTTGGTCCTTTAGGTATGAATAGCAGCACTTTTCAATTTACAACTCAAAAAGGAAAGAATATTGACCGGCACCTTGCTATGGGACATTTTGAAAATGGGATAACGCAAGAGAACATACCTATGTTTTTACGTCCAGCAGGTCAATTTACCACAACAGCAAAAGATATGGCTCAATATGCCAAATTCTTAATGAGTGATGGCACTATTAATGGAAAGTCGTTTATAGATAAAGCACTTTTAAATCTAATGGGGAATCCAACATCAACAGAATCTTATAAAAATGGATTAAAATCAGGCTATCAGTTTGGACTTAGTTACAGAGATAGATATGGGGTTGTAGGTAAATTCCATCGTGGAAATACAACTGGTTACAGAGCAACATTCTATCTATTTCCTGAGCAAAAAAAAGCATTTTTTATAAGTTTTAATACGGACAGTGAAACTGCTAATTATGAGAAATTTAATAGAATTTTTATAAATCACCTTGAGATTATTAAGCCTGACCAACTGAATGCAAAAGAGAACTTACCATCAAATGTTGAAGAATTTGAAGGGTATTATAAAATGAACCCTGTTCGATTTAAACTCTTTGCATACCTGGATTTACTTTTCAATTCAATAAAAGTGGAGAAGAAAAACAATAGCCTTCTTGTTAAATCTATTCAAATGGAAACTTACACTCTTGTACCTGTTGGAAGTAATTTATTCAGAAAAGAAGATAGGGTAAATTCTTCTCACGTTTTATACAAAAACGGAAGTGTACCAATAATTAGCGATGGATTAGCAACCTACGAAAAAGTTAATACAACTTATTTAGCTTTAATGTGGCTAAGTCTTATTCTGGGATTAATTGGTATAATCGTTATTTTCTTACGTGGATCCTATTTACTCTTTCAGAAAAAACTGTTTAAAAAATACCAGATAATAACGTTTCCATTTTTATCCATTGTTGGGCTTTTGATTCCTTTTCCTTTTCTTCTAAATCAATCTTTTCTAAACTTAGGAGATTTCACATTTGCAAATATATTGTTGGCTATTGCAACAGGAGCTTTACCTCTGGCAATGATTTTTGGTAGTATAAAAATATGGAGAAACAAAACATTGACAATAGACACAGCAGGAACTTTATTTATCTTACAATGGACATTCATTTTAATTTACTGGGGAGTATTCCCATTTAGATTATGGCATTAGAAAAAGCAGTTTGTAACAAAGTTTAAAAAAATAAGAGGAGAAGTACTAAGCCCAAAATTTGGTTATTGGTGGTCTTTTCTTTGAGCTTTGGCTGTTTCCCATGGGTTATATAGTCATCAAATCTAAAAGAATGCCTGTCTGGTTGGGGAGAGTTATTATTTTAGAGGGTATAGGCTATCTAATTTCCACCGTTATCCGATACACAGGAATTGATTTTAGCTTCAATAGATTTCTTATTCTTCCCGCAACCATTGGAGAATTTTGGATGATAGGCTATTTATTAATTTTTGGAATACGACCACGGACGAATTAGGAAGAATCCCAAAAGAAAGAAAGTAAACAAAGGAGTTTGAAATAGAACGGAATTAATAAAATTAATATACTCAACGACAAAAACAGATACTCTAGAAACAAATGCATCAAACAAGTCTCAAAGCGCATGAAAACTAAATCTCATCCTTTTTGGCGCTGGTTCTGGCTCACTTTCCTTGTTGTTTCTCTTGGGTATGCATGGTATTCATTCTATGTGCCTTCAAATGATATGGTTTGGACTAGTGACATGGTATCTGCTCAAAAGCTTGCCGACAGTTCTGACAAAAATATGCTGTTATTTTTTACAGGGCAATGGTGCTCGCCTTGTCGCATTATGAAGCGCGAAATTTTTGGAAACAAATAAGCCATGAATGCCATTAATGCGAAAGTTATACCTGTTGAGATTAATATTGATGACCCTAATGATGAAAAACTTCCCTTGGCTCTGATAAAAGGGCAAAAACTGTAGATTAAAAATTAAACAGCATTATATAGTGGAGCGATGCCTGTCGAAGACATAAAATTAATAAAGTGGCAAAATTATTTCAACTTTAAACCCATTTTTCACTGATTATTACCATGTTGCCATAGTGGCTATCTGACCAATTTTAACCCGTAGTTATCTCAGGAAATAACAATTATTCATCCTATAATTCTGTGTCCCCTTTTTTACTAATTTCATGGATTATGGCTAGAAATACCTCTCTATAATTGCTGCTAATTGGTATTTCTTTACCGTTAATGATTACACAGTGTTTTTGGACCGTTTCTATGTGTTTTAATGCTACGATATAGGATCTATGTATTCTTATAAAAAACTCTTTTGGAAGTATTTCTAACACTTCGGATATTTTATAACGCGCCAAAACAGGTCCTTTATTGGTATGGAAAGTGACGTAATTACCATCGCTTTCCACGTATTCTATACCCTGAATATACAATTGATGAAACTCTGATCCACTTTTAATAAAAATGGTTTGCTCTGAAATATCGGGGGGAAGTTTAGAACTTGAAGTTGTGCTCTTTTTGTTCGTTTTTAATGCCTGTTCTGCTTTCATTACGCCTTGTAGTAGCCTATTAAATTCAATTGGTTTTAAAAGGTAGTCAATTGCTTTAAGTTCATAACTTTCCAAAGCATATTCAGAATAAGCTGTAGTAAATATAATAAGTGGTGGGTTTTGTAAAAATTTAGGAAAGCTAATCCCGGACAACTTAGGCATATTTATATCCAAGAAAATAAGATCAATGCTATTCTGTTGAAGATATTCAAGCGCATCCAAAGGGTCTCTAAAAGTTTTCTTCACAACCACAAATGGTATGCTACCTAAATGAAATTTAAGTACATCAATCGCAGCAGGTTCGTCATCTATTATTATACAGTTCATTAGCTTAGTTAATCAAGTTGTAGCATGAGTGAAGATATAAAATACCCTTTTTCTTCTTTTGTTTCCAAATCATAAGCTCTTGGGTAAAGAATGGAAAGTCTCTTTTTTAAATTATCAAGCCCAAATCCTGAAGACTCATCTGTTAAACCATAAGTACCTTGCCGTATGGTATTGCTTACTCTAAAATACAGCTTGTTTGGAGTCACCTTTAAGGAGATATCTATTATAGATTTTGTTTTAGGATCAACGCCGTGTTTAATTGCGTTTTCAACAAAAGGAATAAGTAGCATGGGACTTATTTTTACAGTATTTACATCTCCCTTCACGTCAAAATTTATAAACACATCGTCTTCTTCAGCAATACGTAATTGATATACTTGAATGAAATTTTTAAGATGATGAATTTCTTTTTCTAGCGCTACTTTATCTTCATTGGTTTCATAAACCATATAACGCATCAATTCTGCAAGCTTAGCGATTCCGTCAGCCAATTCAGGTACGTTATGCTTTAAGGATTTGGAATAGAAACTATTTAAAACATTAAACAAAAAATGTGGATTGATTTTAGATTTTAAAAAAGCCATTTCTGTGGAAAGCTTTTCTTCTAGCAATACTCTTTTAAGTTTTTCATTTCGTATCCAATATTTAATTAGCGCGTAAGACAAAGCAACTAATAAAATAAAAAAACTAATCACTGAATTGTATAGTAGATAAACGATAAAAGATTCATTGGCGGAGGAGAAAAAATGTGCCAAATATCTAAAATCTATGATGCTTTCGAAAAGGTTAATAACTACGAATCCGCCCAACAAAGATAATATCAGTGCCTTCGTTTTTTTTAGTCGCAAAAATTTTGGAACTAAAAAAAATGCGGTCGTATAAAAAATAATTTGATTCACAAGCGTCCCAAACCCAATTGCAACCCAATAAGGACCCATACCTTTCCTAAAATCACCGATTGTAGAGGTATAGTTTAGAATCAAAAGATACCCTATTCCCCATACTAGAATATGGATTATAGGTTCTATATATTTTTTCATACTGTATCGCTTCTTCCTCAAAAATAGGAATTTAAGACACCTGGTAAATAGACAAGTTGTGAAAGATGCCTTTCTAGTGACCAAATCCCGTAAAACTGTGAAGTTTATCTTTTTTCACATAATTCTAAGGATCTATCACAGTAAAGCAGGCAATAATCACATTCATTTTATGCTATCCTTCAAACATGCTACTATTGTTTCAAATTAATTATTAAATCATAATGAAATGAAAAAAGCAGTTATACTTTTTATCGCAATAGCCTTAGGAATTAGTTCCTATGGACAATCAAACCCTAACAGTGAACTTAAACATCATATTGATGACGTATTTGAAAGTTATTCTTATTATAATCGTTTTGTTGGAAGTGTTTTAATTAGCAAGAACGGCCGTATTTTTTATCAAAAAAGTTTTGGTTATGCCGATGTAGAAAATCATAAAAGGAATACTAAAAAATCTATATTTAGTATTGCTTCTGTTACGAAGTCCTTAACAGCTGTAGGGATAATGAAATTAATTGAAGAAGGAAAACTAACATTAGAAACACCGATCAGTACGTTCTTCCCAAGTTTTATTCCAGAATATTCAAAAAAAATCACAATTCGCCACTTGTTGAACCATAGCTCTGGCTTGCAAGCGAATATAGGTAGAATAGATGATCAAGGTAATGGTTTAATGCCTGGGAAAAACGCAATAACGTTAAACGCCCTTTTTGAAGAATTCAAAGATTCAAAACTAAAATTTGAACCTGGCACAGGTTATGAGTATAATAATTTTGGATACGCACTTCTTGCCCATGTTATAGAAAGCGTAACCAAACAGTCGTATGCACATTACATGGAAGAGGCCATTTTTAAGCCCGCTAGCATGAAAAATACAGCTGTAGACAACTATAAAAACGTAAATCAAAGAGCATTTACACATATAGGCTTAGGTATGAAAACCCTAAAAAAATTAGACAACCCTATTCATCCCTCTTGGCTAATTGGTGCTGGAAATATAAATGCTACAACGGGTGATTTACATAAGTTCATGATGGCCTTGGAAAACGGTATTTTGTTACAACCTGAATCTGTAGATAAACTTTACAGCTATACACAGCCTACAGGTTACAACGATACGGAATACGGCTTTGGGTGGAGAATTGAAAACAAGGATGGATCAAAATGGATCAACCATACCGGTTTACTTCCTGGTACTGCGAGCATCATAGGATCATTACCGGAAAAAGGCTTTAAAGTTATCATCCTATCCAATGCTACTACTACAGATCTAATTACTGAAAGCGATTTTCAAGGAAAGAGTCAATTTGTTGATGGGGAAATCATTGATTCCATTATTGCTGTATTACAAGGAAAATCAACAGCATTATTGCCAATACCCCTTAAGACGAAAGACCAAAACAGTGAAGACCTTAGCAGCACGTATTCGCTAGATAGCAACCATTTAATAGCGCTAACTAAAAAAGGTGATACGTATGCCCTTGAAACAATAGGCCAACAACCGTGGTCTGTTTTCACCTATCAATTTTCCAGAAATAGCAAGGAAGACAACCCAACAAGTGAGACTGCCTTATTTTTCGCGAATGCGATGAGTACCCAAAATTTTGAAGGGCTTGCCCAATATGGCAATGACGATATGAAAGGTTTTTTAAGTACAGCAGAAGGTATAAATCAGTTAAAAGGGATGTGGGCTTATTTTAAAGAACAGGCAGGCACATTCAAATCCTACAATATTTATAAAGTGGAAGGTGAAGAAGGCGCTAAAAAAGTACATATTAGATTTCATTTTGAAAAAGAAGATGTAGGTTTTGTTCTAGGGATTAATGCTGATCATCTTATCCAAGGGATGTTTATGGATGATAATATGAAGACAAGCGCAATTCAAAAAGTAAAATTAACACAGATAAATAAAAATGAATTTTTTATCAATGGACACCACAATAATGGTATGCAAGATTTAAAAATAACGCTGGATGATAAAGGATTAATTTTAACAGATGGGTCTACTCATTTTAAAGCTGAGGCTGTAAATCCTTGATATAAAAATTAATATAACTTTAAATAATGAAAAATCACAAGATACTATCTTCAGTAGTGTTGTGTCTACTATTTTTAAGTGCTTGTAACAACAACGGCGATAACAACAAAAACACATCAAAAAAAGAAGATTTATATCTCGGTTTAAAACCACCAGGTCTAATCCCAGAGCCCTTTGCCGCTGGCATAGTTTCAACAGATCATTTAGAGGTTCTAGCAGCAATTTCGCCTAGCTTAGATGAGTTTTATTTTACCAGACAAATAAAAGGTGAAGCATCTAAAAATTTAGGAATTCGATTAGAAAATGGGAGTTGGAAAATCGTTATGGAAGAACCAAGTATAGGTGAAATATTTATCTCTACAGATAATAAAACCATGTTTTTGGGTAATAAATACAGAGATAGAACATCGACTGGCTGGTCGGAAGAAAAAAGTTTGGGGTCTCCATATGATCAAATCCCTATTATGCGACTGACATCTTCGGCTCTTGGCACTTATGTCTTCGACGAAAGGGATTCTATTGGAACACTCAGAATGTCTGTTCTAAAAAATGGAATTCGTGAGGAACCGATAGAAATGGGAAATGTATTCGAATCAGGTACCTTTATCGCACACCCTTTTATTGCACCCGATGAAAGCTATATGATTTGGGATTGTGAAAAAGAAGATGGGCATGGGAGTTCTGACTTATACATTAGTTTTCGGAAAAAAGATGGGTCATGGGGCGCAGCCATAAATATGGGAAAAGATATCAATTCTGACATGGAAGATAATTACGGCAGTGTTACGTCAGACGGCAAATACTTTATATTTCACCGCGTAAAATTAGGCGATACTTTTGACGAAAGTTATGCCAATATATTTTGGGTGGATGCTCAGATTATTGAAACGCTTAAACCTAAACCAAACTAGAATTCATTTAAGACAATTAACCTATAATAGTTTATTGATATTTGATTTATAAGTCTGTCCTATCGGAATTTTATGGTCCTTAATAAAAATTCGATTTCCTTCTATAAGCTTAATTTTATCAATACTAACAATAAATGATTTGTGAACTCGTAAAAATTGAACCTTATCTAAAAACTCTTCATAATGGGATATTTTTTCATGACTTACAATCATTTCATCCTTTAAATATAGCTTGGTATAATTCCCATAGGCTTCAATAAACAATAGATCAGTTAAAGTAATTTGATGGTATTTTTTATCTCCTTTTACAAAAAAACGACTCTTATCATTTGTATTAGCAACTTCTTTAATGATAGTTTTTGAACTGTCAATCTCTGAAACTTTATTGATGGCTTTTACCAAACGATCAAAACTAAAAGGCTTTAAAAGATAATCTACAACATTCAATTCAAAACCTTCTAATGCATATTCTTTATATGCAGTAGTAACAATAGTTTTTGGAGGGTTGGACAGTGTTTTTAAAAAATCAAGCCCTTTTAATTTGGGCATATTGATATCTAAAAACATAAAATCAACAGTATTTTTATTAAGGTATTCCATGGCTTCCATGGCATTATAACAATGATGCTTTAACGCAATATGAGGAATCATACTGCAAAACTCTTCTATAATCTCATGCGCTAGAGGCTCGTCATCAACAATTATAAAATTAAGCATGTTTTAAAATTTTTAAAGTTGTTTTATATGTATTTATAGTTTTATCAATGACAAGCTTATGTTTTTTTGGATATAATAATGATAATCTTTTTTGTAAATTTTGTAACCCTATACCATTTGAGCTTGACACTTCTTTTGGATCAAAATTGTTTTCAATTTCAAAATAAATATATTCTTCATCTTCTTTTAAATGCATATGGATATATGCATTTTCTGTCAACGTTTCTATTCCGTGTTTAAAAGCATTTTCTAATAAAATGATAAATAAGAGTGGAGCTACTTGTAAACGAGTATCTATATCTTTTTCAAATTGAATATCGACTGATTTTTTATATCTTATTTTATGTAATTCGATATAGTTTCTTAAATACTCAATCTCATCTTTAAGTGTTACCAATTCTTTTTCTCCTTCATAAATTGTATAGCGCATCATATCCGATAGCTTTAAGATAACTTCTGGCGCTTGTTTAGAGTTTTTAATGGTTAATGCATATAAATTGTTTAACGTATTAAAGAAAAAATGAGGATTAATTTGCGACCTCAGTAAAGATAATTCAGCCTGAGATTTTTCAGATTTCAAATTTTGAATCCATCTCCATTGTTCAAAAATCCAGACGATAATTAAAACAGGAATTGGTATAAAGAATATGATAATTGGGAAGTCTTCCTTAATTATTAAATAGGATTCTAAACCTCCTGAAAATAATCTTAAATAAATAAAATATGCAAAAAGAGGGATGTAAAAAAAGGCAATAAGCTTCCAATACTTTTTTATAAACTCAGGAAGTAACAAATATGCAAATCCACACCAGAAAGTCATTAAAAGAATTATGGTAATTGGATTGTCTGGCACACTCATTTTAGAATCAATGAATAAGATGACAAAAAACATTAAGAATAAGCTTAAAACTTTAATTACCGCTTTTCTTTTTTTGTTGAAGTAATGTATTGATAACGAAATGATAAGTCCCCAAATAATAGCAAGAAATAGTGTTTCATTAGTTTTTTGTTCTGGAAGAATAATAAATCCCATGTAGTCTAATACATAGAATATTGGCAGCACAATGCTAAACCCTATAAGAAACGCTTTGTATTTTTTTAAAAACTGAATCATACTCCAAAATTACCATTGTTCAATCGTTTTTGAAACATTATTGATATACACTATTATTTTTATGATCAACAAGACTCTTTTATTGATAAACACTATTGAGCTTGTTTTTTTATAGATATAACTTTATAAAAATAACGTATGTCATATAAATTTCATGGCGTTTTTCTTCCGTTTTATGTTTGCCTTAAGTAAATCTTAAATCAATAAAAATGAAAAATTTAAAAATAGTATTACTTAGTTTGCTAAGTGTTTTCTATGTGAGTGCGCAAGAAAATAGTAATCAACAAACAAAAATAGATGCCATTTTCTCTCAATGGAATACTCCAAATTCTCCTGGAGGAACTGTAGGAATCATAAAAGATGGAGAATTGATTTTTACTAAAGGATATGGAATGGCCAACTTGGATCATAACATACCAAACCATCCTAAAACTGTTTTTAATATAGCTTCAACCTCAAAACAATTTACAGCGGCATCTATCATTCTTTTATCAGAACAAGGGAAGTTATCATTGGAAGATACATTGATGAAATTTTTTCCAAATTTTCCAGATTATGCCAATGAAGTCAAAGTTCAACACTTATTAAACCATACGAGCGGAGTAAGAGATTATATTATCTTGGCGAGGCTTTCTGGTTTAACA
Source organism: uncultured Maribacter sp. (assembly GCA_964620945.1). Classification (GTDB taxonomy): domain Bacteria; phylum Bacteroidota; class Bacteroidia; order Flavobacteriales; family Flavobacteriaceae; genus Maribacter. Next base: position 6,251 of record CAZUIE010000076.1, on the reverse strand, counting down.
GTTGATGATTATTATACGAATGAAATCGTAGAGAAATTATTGACAAATCAACAAGAATTAAACTTTACTCCTGGCGATGAATATTTGTATAGTAATTCTGGATACTGGCTACTTGGCCAAATAGTTGAAAAAGTAAGTGGTTCTACATTGGCTGAATTTGCAAAGAAAAATATTTTTGATCCTTTAGAAATGAATGACACCCATTTTCATGATAATCAGAATCAAATTGTTAAAAACAGAGCAACTGGATATAGACCTGATAGAAAAGGTGGATATTATATATACAACACAAAACTAAATATGATTGGTAGTGGAGGTGTAATTACCAATGTAAGTGATCTTGCAAAATGGGATGCTACATTCTATAATTCTAAGTTGTTCAATCAAGGTTTTTGGGATAAAATGACAGAAAATGGAATCTTGAATGATGGCAGTAAGATTCGATACGCAAAAGGCTTAAATATAAATACTTACAAAGGACTTAAAACGATTACTCATAGTGGTGGGTTTGTTGGATATAGAACTGAATTTATACGATTTCCTGAAGCACAATTTTCAGTAATTATTTTAGCGAATAGAACAGACACTAGCCCAACAAGAATGGCCTACAAGATTGCTGATCTTTTTCTTGAACATCAATACAAGAAAGAAAATAGCACTCAAACAAAAAAATCTTTTCCCGAAATAAAAGATTTTAAATCAATTACATTAACAAAAAAAGAACTGAATGCCTTTGAAGGATTTTATTGGGATGGTAAGAGTAAAATGAGTCGTAAGCTTGAAGTCCGAAATGATACTCTAAATTATGTAAGAAATGATGGAAGTGCTACTAAGTTGGTACCAATTTCTAAAAACAAGTTTAAAATGATTGGCCCTAGAGTACCGGTTATTTGTGAAATGAGTTCCAATGGAACCACCAAAGAATTTACACTAAACCTACCCAATGCAGCACCAATAATTTATGTTGCCTATGAACCAATAACTGCATATAGCGAAACCGACTTAGAAAGTTATTCTGGCGATTACTATAGCAAAGAATTGGATGCTGTGTACACGCTTAAAATTAAAAAAGATCATATGCTTCTTTTTGTGAAAGGCAATCTAATTGGTGAGGTTGAGCCTGTGATGAAAGATCTAATAAGCATCAAATCAAGACAAACTTTTGAGTTTAATGAAACAAGAGATATGTTTAGGCTTTCCATGCTGGGAAGAGTCAAAAACATAAAATTTGTAAAAAAATAAAAGCATTTGTGCCTATTGTATTTTTCGATATTAAAGAGCTCCATTAATTTGGAGCTTTTTGTTTTTTAGAAAATTTCATCACTTCAAAAAATACACGCTAACTAAACGGATGGAGGTTAACAACCCAAATATTTGGTTCAGAATTTTGTTAAACCATATCAATATTCATTCAAACACCATCGTTTTTTTGTTCAACATCAGTAGGTTCAAAATCATGGTTATCTGAATTAAAAAAGTCCTTGTTTATCATCTTTAATTTATGGGGATGGATAAAGCTAGCATATTTGTAGTGTACTTAAAATTAGAATAAAATGAACACATTAATAATAAAAGACCTTACCAAAACATATCCAAACGGAGTGAAGGCGTTAAACGGAATTAATTTAAAGATTACAAACGGAATGTTTGGTTTGTTAGGAGCAAACGGTGCCGGAAAATCTTCTTTAATGAGAACCATCGCCTCTTTGCAAAAGCCAAGTGCTGGAACCCTCTCTTTTAATGATATAGACATTGTGGACGAGCCCGCTAATATCAGACAACATTTGGGATATCTTCCACAAGAGTTTGGTGTTTATCCGAAAGTTTCTGCCGAAAAGTTATTAAATCATTTAGCGGTTTTAAAAGGGGTATTAGATACAAAGGCGCGCAAAGATCAAGTAACAGCCCTATTACAACAGGTAAACTTATATCAACATAGAAAGAAGGCCGTGTATACATTTTCTGGCGGTATGCGTCAGCGCTTCGGTATTGCTCAAGCCCTTTTAGGTAATCCACAAATTATAATTGTTGATGAACCTACGGCTGGATTGGATCCTGAGGAGAGTAATCGATTTCTAAATTTATTGAGTGAAATTGGAGAAAATGTAATTGTCATCCTCTCAACTCATATTGTAGAAGATGTGCTGAATCTTTGCCCCAAAATGGCCATTATGTCATATGGTCAAATCATATCACAAGGAAATCCTGCTGAACTAGTCGCCTCAATTGAAGGGAAAATCTGGAGTAAAATAATCGCCAAGTCTGACTTAGAAATTTACAAAAAAGCCTTTAATGTGATCTCTACAAAACTCATTGCAGGACAAACTCAAATTAGGGTGATTGCTGAAAATAAGCCAGAGGAAGGCTTTGAGATGATCATTCCAAATTTAGAAGATTACTACTTCGCTACAGTATTCAGTCAAACTATAAAAACACCATAAGATATGTTTAAGAAATTACTAGCGTTCGAAGCCTTTTATCAGTTTAAACAAAGAGCATTACCAATTTTCGCACTGCTATTTTTAGCATTAGGCGTATCTGTGGGTGGGCAGGGGTTTGCACCTAAAGGCATAAATTTCAATTCGATATACCAAGTATATACACATGCTGGCATATTCACTTTAGGCAGTGTTTTTATCATTATGTTTTTTGCCATAAGTGCCATGTTGAGAGATAAACAACATCAAATGGAAGGACTGGTCTACAGCACTTCTATTAAAAAATCAAGCTATTTTTGGAGTCGCTTTTTAGGCACCTTCGCCTTTAGTGTATTAGCCTTCTCCCCTTTTATGTTAGGGTATATTTTTGGAAACTTTTTTGGGGGATTAGCACCAGAACGAATTTCTGATTTTCAACTATGGACCTATCTTCAGCCTTGGTTGTATATTGTTCTTCCTAATTTATTTATATGTAGTGCCATTGTATTTTCAGTTAGTTCACTGACTAAAAATAGTACCGCAACCTATGTGAGTGCTGTGCTTATTTACACCCTATATTTCGTGTGTTCTCTCGTCTTAAATTCTCCCATTTTAGCAAAGACCGTTCCTGCTTCCCCAGAGAGTATGGCTATCGCGGCTATTTTCGACCCTTTTGGATTAGCCGCCTTTTTTGAACAAACGCAATATTGGACACCTTTTCAGAAAAACACACAATTGATATCATTTTCAGGATTGTTTCTAGTGAACCGTTTAGTATGGACAGGGTTTGGTTTAGGACTACTATTATTGACCTATCGATTATTCTCTTTCAGAAAACAGAATCAAAAAGTAAAGAAAGAAATAAAAATATCCAATGAGAAGGCGTCAACCATATCTTATATCCCCCTAAAAACATTACACAACTTCAAAGCCCAAAAAACCGCCTTTATAGCACTACTAAAATTAGAACTCAAAAGTATTTTTAAAAGTTTACCATTTATTGCGGTGTTGCTAATGTGGCTATTTATCATTTTCTCAGAATTGTATTCAACTGTTATAACCGGAGTAGAATACGGTGTGAGTATGTACCCATTTACCCATTATTTGATAGAACTGATTGTTGGTCCTCTGAGTATTTTTAGTATCATACTCATTGCCTTTTACAGCGCAGATATTGTTTGGAAGGAAAGAAGTTTAAGATTCAATTTAATCATTGATGCTACACCCGTAAAAAATAGTGTCTTCTTCTTATCAAAATATATAGCTTTACTTTTATTGCCCTTATTATTAATTACTGTAGGCATTGTATTGTATATACTTTTTCAAATAAGCGTTGGCTATTATAATTTTGAATTTTCAATATATGCCTCTTTATACTATTTCCATGGATTACAATTAATGATTTTTTGTTCCATAGCATTGTTTATCAATACCTTGGTAAAGAATAAATACATGGGGATGGGTATATTTGGATTACTTGCTATCATCTCGATGAAACCTGATTTATTAGGTCTTGAACATCCATTAACAAGTATTGGGTTTATGCCAAGAGTATCCTTTTCAGAAATGAGTGGTTTTTACAATGGTGCTGCGTTGTATAAACACCTTAGCATCTATTGGACAGCACTAGCTGGTATATTGATTCTATTTTCTTTTAAAATATGGAATAGAGGAATTGTTTCTAATTTTATTAATAAAGTAAAACAATTACCTCTTAATTGGTCAATAGCACAAAAAATCAGTTTATCTGTATTGACTGTCGCCTTTTTTACTTTTGGAGGTGTAATATTTTATAATGTCAATATTGACGACGAGTATGTGACCTTTCAGGAGACACTCAATTTTAAAGAAAGCTATGAACGTAAATTTAAAAAATATGAATCTTTAAGGCGACCTACTCGGACATCCATAAGAACGGAGCTTAGTATTTTTCCTTCAGAAAGAACATACACAGTTAAGGCGAGTCAAATATTAAAAAACAGTGGTGATCAACCTCTCTCTCAAGTATTTATTTCTGAAAGAGTAGCTCTTAAACAGGTTAGCATTAAAAATGCCAAGCGAATAATGCATGATCCTTATTATGGTATTCACTTATTTCAATTTGAAGTACCTCTAAAACCTAATGATTCAGTCACTTTTACCTATGAATTGACTAAAACATTAAAGGGTTTTGATGACGACATGTCAATAACCGAAAATGGTACTTATATCAATAGAAATAGCAATTTTGAACCAATTTTAGGGTATCGTTCAGGAATAGAAATAACGAATAAACCTGAACGTGAAAAACGAGGTTTGCCAGAGCTGATTAAAAAAGAAACGCTTGATCCACACTTGGGCTTAGATAAATTCAAATTTGAAAAAGTCAATTTTGAAACAATTATTTCAACTGACAAAGACCAAACGGCCATTAGTTCTGGGACCTTGATTAAAGAATGGACTGAAAACAACCGGAACTATTTCCACTACAAATCAGACAAGAAAATCATGCCTGGTGCTGGATACTTTTCTGCACGATATGAAGTGAGGAAATCAGACTATGAGGGAATTGCTATTGAACAATATTATCATAAAGGTCATCAAATTAATATTAAAAGAATTGAAGATGCTACCAAACAAACCTTAGCCTATTGCCTACAAAATTTTGGCGAATATGAGTTTGATCACGTTAGAATAGCGGAAGTTCCATCTTACTGGCCATTTGGTGGATTTGCCCACCCAGGAGTCATCAGTATGACGGAAGATAAACTTTACTTAAATGATGTAAGTAATGAAAATACCTTTGATGTTGTAGCTAAAAGAACAATACACGAAGTAGCACATCAATGGTGGGGACATACCTTATCTTCAAAACCAGCACCAGGTGGGTCTTTATTAATTGAGGGCTTAGCTAAATATACTGAAGCCGTAGTGATGGAAAGTATTTATGGAAAGCGAGCCGTTTATACACTTACCGAAGATGCTCGGTATAAGTATTTCTATGGTCGATCTATGGAAGGAGATGTTGAACCGCCAGTATACAAAATATTAGGCCACAGCTATATTTCTTATGGTAAAGCGCTTAACGTTATGTTAGCTTTAAGAGATTTGATTGGTGAAGAGAAATTGAATAGTGTCCTAAAGGATATTACAGAAGCCAACAGGTATAAAAATAACTTAGAGGTTACGACAATACATTTTTTGAATGCATTATATAAAGTCACCTCTGAAGATAAGCATCATTTAATTGATGATTGGTTTAAAAAAGTCATTACTTACGATTTGAAAGTTGACGAGGCTTCATATAAAAAATTAGCAGATGGCACTTTTGAAGTTTCAGCCACCATAAATTCGAATCGTTTTGAAACATTGGATAGTGGTGAAACAAAAGAAATTGACCTAAACGAACCAATAAAAATAGGCATATTCACAACACATCCTTCTAAAGTAAAAGATGATACAACAGTGCTATATTACAAATCGAACGAAATTAAAAAAGGAAGTCAGGAATTTAAAATAATTGTAAAAGAGAAACCAAGCTTCATTGCTATTGATCCTTATGGAACAAGGAGTGATGAAAATTTAGTGGACAATATCATATCACTATAATCCCAAAATTATATTTTAAAGATAAAAGCCAGCGTACAACAAAGACGTATATAAATAATAGCGACTTGAGTTCTAATTCAAATCGCTATTATTTTTTATTTTGTGAATAACTTTTTGAAAGGTAGTACTTCTAAATTCGCTACTACACATACACAAAACAGTTGGCAACTAACTATTAGAACAAACAATTACTTATTTCAATAATTGAATGATATTTGATTTATACAATTTACCAATAGGCACAAT
>CAZUIE010000075.1:0-16750 GCA_964620945.1 uncultured Maribacter sp. | reverse complement strand
AAAATAAAAAGGCTTCAACATTTTTGTTGAAGCCTTTTAAGTACTCGAGGTGGGAGTGCAAATATTTCCTATTAGCGCCTTATATATAAGCCTTTGAAAGGAATATAATTGGAGTGCACCCGAATCTGCAACCTTTAACATTTTTTTATATTTTATCATGGTAAAACATAGTAAAATGCTCCAAACATAATTTTCTATTATGTATTTCTGACAGCAAACTATAAAGGCTCATCATACCTATCTACCTTAGGTGATCTTAAATGGTCCATGAAGCCAGAAATTGGACTTCTCCATTCCTGTTTTAGAATATAGCCCAGCTTCACATAACTTTTGGCCGCGGCTTTCCAATCCTTGATTTTCAACCCCCTTTCCAATTTCCAGTTTTTCGATTCATAATGTATATAAAATTTCTTTCCTTCGATATCCGGCCAGTTGTTTTTCCTGAAATAATTCAAAACTTCATTTTCATTGGAGGGGGTCGCCAGTTTATAAAAGTTTTTTTTTGTTTTCTGTTTTAAGGAAGGTACCATTCCACGGCCCGGTTCCGGAACGCGGCCGTCCATTTTTTGGACCGTACCGACACCACTACTCGTGCTGGAGCTTGTACCGAAATTGGTCATCCTTATCCTGGAACCCACCGATGGATGATAGGAGGGAAAGTATTCCAGATAGCCCCATCCGTTCAAATCTTTGAGATAATTATGGTAGGTCGTCTTAGACCTTATTTTGGCGTTCTCCATGATCAATTGCCTGTTCACCATAATCGTCCTTTTAAAGAACTTACGGTTCCATTTCTGAAAGAAGGCCAGGTAAAGTGTAATATGTCCCTGTTTGATCCTGTAATCATTGTTAAAGCGATCGAAAGCTGCATTTAGATGTGCGATGTAGTTTACTTTTTCCATTTTCTGTTATTTCGGGTTATGTGAAAGTCAAGTATTGACATATTAAAAACCTCATTCGTTGGATTTCTTCCAATGTTCCAGTTCCTCTTCTAGGGTCCTGTTGTTCTGTTTCTTCTCCACGAACCGGGGTGTATCCTCTTTTTTCTCATTGACGGTAAAAAGCGCTTCGAGCATTCCTACCGTTGGCTTGGTCTGTGTTTTCTCCATATCCTTCATAATGGCTATAACCGCATTGATTCTTTTTAGCAGGCGCTTTTCCACTTGCACCAAGTGGTTGGGAATCTCATCTTTGGGCAGTACCTTGTGCCTTTCGAAAAAATCGAGCATATCGGACATTCCAAGCGACTGAGAAGTTTTAGTTGCACGGCAGAATCTGCGGAAGCGTTTGACCACGCTCCTTTTCATTTTCAGGGTCAAAAAGGGCTCGTTCTTGAATTCGTTATCCATTTTTTACTAAGTTTTAAACTGGTTTTCAGGTAATTAGGGTCTTTTTTACTAAAAAACAAAGATTTAGAGCGACTGTATAAATCGTAATCTTCTAAAAATGAATGGATTGAACAATGTAACCGTGCGCCAGCAGGTTACCCTCTTGCTACTCCATTCCTTCATTTCATTTTTAGAACCGTCGTACTTCTTAGCTTAAAGGCAAAAGCGTTTTTTACTGTTTCTATCCATAAACTTCGATTAAGGATGTAGTTCAATATAATTTTCAAAACTTCTGCTGATGAAAAGAAAAAGAAAGGTTTTTCGACTCCAACATTTCAATGTAGTGCAATATCGAAGCCATATTCAATGGTATCGATTGGTGTCAATTAGTTGCCAAAATGGCATTTATCCATCTACTTATTATATCCCGAGCGTTTTTCTTTTCTTTTTGAAACAGTAGAAAGCCCTCCTATTACTATTTCTCTTTTATAAAAGCCGATGTTTAAGTTGGTATTGAGATGTTCCAATTACTTCCCATAGAGCCTTCGCTGTTATCTTTTCTGGAACCACTTCTAAAATTTCGATTGAGTAAGGACTTATAAAAGTGAGTAGGCGAACGGTTATGCAGTCCGTCTCCGTCTAAATTTTAAACCTTTGTAGAGAAAAGTTGATAGTCGGTTAGGGTTTCAGCGAACTTGATTTCGGATGTTTATTTCATAATGGAAATGTTCTTTCCGGCGTAGTGAAGAGAATACATGCTAGGGTAAGTCTACATCAAGAATTGGGTTTAAGAACTATTGTAAGAAAGCTCTTTTCCTGCGATGCAACTTATTGAGCGAAATGTAAAGCAAAGTGCTGAGTGGACCTTAAAAATCATTCTAACACAGATTACAATAAAATTCCATCACAATGTATTGGACTATTTTATTTACACCCTTTTTAAAATTTTTTACAATAATTCACTACATTGTTTCTGAAATATCATCTATGATTACTTTTCCCTTATTCGCTGGCCTAGCAGCCTCAATTCTACATGTAGTCTCAGGCCCTGACCATCTGGCGGCTGTAACTCCGTTAGCAATTGAAACTAGACGTAAAGTCTGGAAAATTGGACTGTTCTGGGGTTTTGGACATTTGACAGGAATGCTTTTAATAGGATTACTTTTTCTACTGTTCAAAGAATATATTCCAATAGAAAAGATATCGGAACATAGCGAACAGCTGGTTGGAGTTGTATTAATTGCTGTTGGTCTCTGGGCTTTATTTAGTATGTTTTACAAAAGCAAGAGACATAAGCATCCACATGTCCATGGCGGGGAAGAACCATATATTCATGTTCATGAACACAATCATGATACTAATAAATTTGAACATTCCCATAACCATGATAAGAAACCGAAACAAAATCTGTGGTCATCTTTTGGAATCGGGGTTCTACATGGACTTGCAGGAATAGCGCATTTTATTTTGCTCCTACCGGTATTGGGGTTTGAAAACCAATTGGATAGTATTCAATACATAGTTGGGTTTGGATTAGGAACTTTGTTGGCTATGACGATTTACACCTTTTTACTGGGAATAATCACTAGTTATTCTAAAGGTCAAAAGAGTAAATTTCTTTTCAAAACAATTCGCCTATCAGGGGGTATTTTTGCAATCGCAATTGGTGCGTATTGGCTTTATCTTAGCCTTTAAAACTTCAAATCAGTAATAACAACTCTATGATTTCCAGTGTCAGCAATAATCAGTTTATCATTTTGCGTACAGATTGAAAAAGGCCAATACAATGAGCTTGAAGTGCCATGCATGGTTTCTTTGTTTTCGCTACCTGTATTAAAATCCCGCTTGCCGATTACCGCTGTTGCTTCTACATTGTTTTTTATCGGTACTTCTTCGAACCATAAGATTCGGCTATTGCCCGTATCATTAACTAAGAGACCATCTTTATAGAAACAGGCGTCGTATGTCCAATTTAGTGATCTGGGAGTAGGAAACAAACTAAATTGATTTTGACCACTTGCGTCGAAATCTGTTTGACCCACAATTACATCTGCTTGTTTTGAAAAAGCTTCGTCTGCATTATTCCATATAAGGTTACGGTAGAATTGCGTATCAGCAACAATCATCTGTTTCTTCGTATTTACTTTAATCGAATAAGGCCAAATGGGTTCATTATTTTCATAATCGCGAGTATCGAAATTAGACTTTCCTATTACTTTATCCGCGGCGGCGAAATTAGTGTTTGGAATATCTTCATAGAATAGAATTCTACGATTACCCGTATCCGCTATCCACAAGCTTTTTCCATCTGAAAAAACACCGTAGGGCCAGTTTAAAGTTTTTGCCGAAGGGTTATTTCCGATACCTGCCACGTTGGGTTGGTTTAAATTGAAATCAGGCTGACCTATCACTATATCAGCTGGTTGTCCATTTTTTGTCGGTAATGAATGCCAAACAAGTACGCGATGATTCCATGCGTCACCAATAATCAAAATTTTACCATTGCTCCATATTCCCGAAGGATAAAGCAATGTTTTTGCAGTAACTACTCCCCCAGAATTTCTCCCTGTTTCTAATACATCCGATTGACCCAAAACTACATCGGGTTCTTGAAATTCAACTGTTGGCAAGTCATTCCAAATAAAAACACGGTTACGACCTGTATCAGATACAAAAAGGTGATTATTTGCTACAAAAACTCCTCTTGGAGCCAAAAATGGCATTTCTTTAGACCCTTTAAAAACATAAGAATTGTCAACGTGTTCACCGAGGGATTCAAAATTCATACTAACAGATTCTTGGTAGTTGCTCTCCAGGTAACATACTGATGACTCGTTTACCGCCAATAGCACTTTCCATGATGACTTGTCTAGGGTGTTCAGCAACTACGCTTCCAATAATTCTAGCGTTTTTCCCATTTTCATCCTGTTGCAAAACAGCTAAAATTGTATCGGCTTCTGACTCGGAAACAAAGGCAATGAATAGTCCTTCATTAGCTACATATAAGGGGTCTAGACCTAATAATTCACAGGCACTTGCAACTTGCTCATCCATAGGGACATCTCTTTGAACTAAATCAATTCCTATTTCGGACGATTGGGCGATTTCTTTTAGCACGGTTGCGACTCCGCCACGCGTGGGGTCTGTCAATAAATGAATGTTCTCTCCAAATTGTTCTATCAAGTCAATGATTGTATGATTCAAATTGGCGGTGTCGCTCTCAATTTCAGAATCAAATTCTAAACCTTCCCGAACAGACATAATAGCCATTCCATGGGAGGCGACATTACCACTGATAATTATTTTATCTCCAACTGTAATGTTCTTTGCACTAATGTTAGACTTTGGATGTATCGGGCCAACTCCTGATGTGTTCACAAAAATTTTATCTCCTTTTCCCTTCTCAACAACTTTAGTATCGCCAGTTACTACTTGCACCCCAGCTTTTTCACAAGCAAATTTAATAGCAACCAGAATATCCCAAAATTCTTTCACGGGAAGTCCTTCTTCAATAATAAAACTTAACGAAAGATATTTAGGTGTAGCACCGCACATAGCCAAATCATTGACCGTTCCGTTTACCGCGAGCTCTCCAATATTTCCTCCTGGAAAAAAAATAGGAGAAACCAAAAAACTATCCGTTGAAAAAGCAGTTTTACCTTGCAGATCTATAAAAGCACCATCATGACGTTCATCCAGAATATCATTGCTTAACAGATCAAAAACACCACTATCCAGAAGTTTGTTTGTTAAAACCCCGCCACTTCCATGACCTAGGGTAATGACATCAAAGTCAAGTTTGGGCATGGGGCATTGCAGCTGCATGCGTATTTTATTGTTTTCCGACATTTAATATGATTATGCTTCCACTAATCCAGAAAAATGATAGTACGCGGCACAAGCTCCCTCACTACTAACCATGGGTGCTCCAAGTGGATTTGTAGGCTTACACTTCTTTCCAAATTGGGAGCATTCGAAAGGTTTTTTTATTCCCTTCATAATCTGTCCTGAAATACAATCTGGATTTTCAGGAGCCTCGTCAATGGTAACATTATATTTTTTAGCAGCATCAAATTCAGCGTACTTTTCTCTGACGGCATATCCGCTTTCAGGAATTTCACCGATTCCACGCCACATCTGATTACGCACTTCAAACACTTCATTAATTACTTTTTGTGCCTCAAGATTACCATCTTCACGAACGATACGTGCATACTGATTTTCAACTGAGGATTTGCTTTGTTCTAATTGACGGATGACCATCAAAATACCTTGTAAAACATCCAAGGGTTCGAAACCGGTTACTACAATCGGCACTTTGTATTTGGCCGATATCGGATGGTACTCCGCGTTCCCCATAATCGTACAGACATGACCTGCCGCTAAGAAGCCGTCAATTTTACTTTCTTCATCATCAATAACAGCTTTAATAGCTGGCGGAACCAATACATGAGATGCTAAAATGGAATAATTTTTGACACCTCTACGATGTGCATGAACAACGGATAAAGCATTGGCAGGAGCTGTAGTTTCAAAGCCAACAGCAAAGAAAACCACCTCTCTGTCAGGATTATCTTCTGCAATTTTCACCGCTTCTAAAGGGGAATATAAAATGCGCACATCAGCACCTTCAGCTTTAACTTCTAAAAGACTTTTTTGAGAGCCTGGTACGCGAAGCATATCCCCGAAAGAACAAAGAATTACTTCTTTCTCGGAGGCTAAATACACCGCTTTATCAATAAGGTTTAAAGGAGTCACACAAACTGGGCAACCAGGACCATGAATCATGGTAATCGAATCTGGCAACATGTCTATGATACCGTTTTTCACCAGACTATGCGTCTGTCCACCGCAAACTTCCATAATGGACCAAGGTCTGGAAACGGTATTTTTGATTTCCTCTAAATATTTTTTGGCTAGTTCTGGATCGCGATACTCGGACATGTATTTCATAGCTGCTGGTTTTAGTTCGTTTTTGGCAAATATTCATCTACATCGGTTAAGTCTCCCAGCTCGCCTATTTCTTCAAGATATTTAAAGGTTTTCTGTGCTTCCTCTTCATCAACTTTGCTAATAGCTACGCCAACATGAACTAATACATAATCATCAATATTGGCATCTGGCAACATCTCTAAGCTAGCTTCTTTCATAATACCGCCGAACAATACTTTGGCCATACGAACCCTACCGTCATATTGCATATCAATGCTTTTTATCTTTCCTGGAATTGCTAAACACATAGTCTAAATTTTTATATACTGATAATAACACAGCTGACCGAACGAAATATTCTCATCGTTACTAGACAATATACGATTAAATTTTAATTTTATCCCTTGCTTTTGCGATAGTTGCGACAGTTTTGTGACTAACACGGAATTTTGAAAAACACCGCCGCTGCAAGCAATTGTTTCATAGTCATTTTGCTTGGCAATTTTCAAAATAACCAAAGCAAGGGTATGGATAAAACTATTGGCAATTCTAAAGTTAGAAATTCCTTCTTCTTTTGCCTTTTGGATATTGGCAATGAGAGTTTTTGATGGAATTCTCTCAAATGCTAATTCTTCTAAAAAATCGATATAATCCTTACCGTCATAATTCCTAGCTTGATTTTCTAAAAGCATTGCCGCTTCTCCTTCGTAGGAAGTCTTATCAATGATATCCAAAAGGGATGCGACAGCATCAAACAATCTACCAACTGAGGAAGTTTTTAAGCTGTTAATTTCTAACATCCTGTTATAAACTTTCCATTCGGTTTCGGAGAATTTAGACTTGGCAAGCTCTCTTTCTGAACATGGAAGTATACTGAGCAATGCCAAACGTGGTTCTATCGCCATTCTATCAGCAGCAATCCAATCTACATACTCAAAGTGCGAAAGGCGTTTCATTTTATGTTTTTCATAATTGAAAAATTCCCCTCCCCAAATGGCCTGATCGTCACCGAAACCTGTTCCATCCCAAACAACGCCTAATATTTTTTCCTTGGATTTAAATAAATCATGTTCACCCAATACACTAGCGAAATGTGCTTTGTGATGCTGAATGGAAACTAGTTTTGTATTGCTTTTTTTGGAAAACACTTTACCCAAAATACTACTTTGATATTGCGGATGTGAATCAATCAAAATAACTTCTGGTTGGCTTTCAAAAAGTTCCTTGTATTTAACAATACTTTCTTGATAGCGCACTAGAACATCATAATTATCTAAGTTTCCAAAATAGGGACTCACGTAGGTATGTGCATTTGGCACGTAGCTGAACGTGCTTTTTAGATGAGCCCCCATTGCCAAAACATTTACAGGATTAGATTGTGTTCCTTTTAAATAGTTTGGGGCAAGTCCTCGAGAACGGCGAAGTATAATTTGTTGCTCACCAGCGAAACGAACAACCGAATCATCCTGTGGAAAAGCAACTTCTAAATCGTGATGTAAAAAATACTCGGTTACTCCCGAAAGCTGTTGAATTGCATCTTCTTTTGTAGATATAATCGGCGAACCATGAATGTTGCCACTTGTTGCGATGATGGGTATTTTCAGCTCATCCATCAAAAGTACTAGTAGTGCTGAAGATGGTAACATAACACCAAACTGATTTAAATTAGGAGCGATACTTTCTTGCTCTAAATCTGTTATGCTCTCCTTCGGATTCAAAATAATTATGGGCGATACCGAAGAAGTAACTGCTTTTTCTTCCAACAAACTAAGCTTAAAGTCGTTCTTTACTCTTTCGATAGAAGGATAGAGCATCGCAAAAGGCTTAGTTGGTCGTTTTTTCTTTGCTCTCAAACGTTCAATGGTTAATTTATTATTAGCGTCGCAGCAAAGTAGATAGCCATTTGTGTTTTTTATTGCTACAATGTCACCATCTAAAATAAATTTTGAAACTTTTTTGATGATTTCTGAATCACCATCAACTATTGTTTTTCCATCAGCTGTGGTAACTTTCAACTTGATACCACAGTCAGCACAACTATTAGCCTGCGAATGAAATCGCCGGTCATTAGGATTGGTATATTCTGTTTGACATGCAATGCACATATCAAAAGCAGAAACTGTCGTGTTTGCACGTTCAAATGGAAACTTTTTTGTCACAGCATAACGAGGTCCACAGTTGGTACAAGTAGTAAAGGCATAACCGTATCGCCTATTGTTTGTATCTCTTATTTCTATTTTGCATGATTCACAAATCGTAAAATCTGGCGTCAGTGGAATGTTGATTTTATGATTTGATTCTGAATGAACTATTCTGAAGTCATCAAATTCTCGAAAAGCGACTTCTGAAATAGAATGTGATTGAATACTAGAAACTTCAGGAGCACTCTTAAGAATAGTAGTTAGGAAGTCCCTTGCTTTTTCTTCATCCGAATTTAAATGGATTAAAACACCTTCCTCATTATTACAAACTGAACCATCATATTGAAATTGATTAGCTAAGCCATAAACAAAAGGGCGAAAACCCACCCCTTGTACCTGACCTGAAATAATAATTTGAAAGGTTTGTTGCATTTAGGCATTATCCTTCTTCTGTTTGATTTTTGCTAACAGCCACTCGCACCATTCATCAACACCTTCCTCTGAAAGAGCGGAGATTTGAAGCACTTCCAGTTCATGATTTACTTCTCTAGCATCTTTAGTTACAGCTTCTACCGAAAATGGCACATAAGGTAATAAATCCGCTTTGGAAACCAACATCATATCGCTGGTCAAGAACATTTTTGGGTACTTTTTTGGTTTGTCATCACCCTCGGTAGTGGCCATCAACGTTACACGATAATCTTCGCCTAAATCAAAAGATGAGGGGCAGACCAAGTTTCCTACATTTTCTATAAAAAGTAAATCGATACTTGCTAAATCAAATTGGTCAAGTACTTGATGAACCATTTGAGCTTCTAAATGACAAATACCTCCTGTAACTATTTGTAGCGCCTGAATACCTGTTTCGCGAATACGGTCGGCATCACGTTCGGTTTCTAAATCACCTACCATAACTGCCATGGTAATTTTATCTTTTAATTTTTCGGCAGTTTTCTGCATCAAAGTGGTTTTACCACTTCCTGCGGAAGATGTAATATTGATAAGAAGGGTTCCTTTATTTGCCATCTCCTTCTTAATTATATCCGCTACAAAATCATTGGCTTTGAGCAAATTGATATTGGTGTTTTCGCATTGCACCGTTCCTCGTGCTGCTTTTGTTGATTTTTCTACCATTTTCTTTTTTATTTGGGAAACCACATGTGGTTTTACTTTTAATAATCACCCGACCAGCAAGGTCAGTCTTCAAATTCCACTTTATGAATCAGCATTTCTTCGCCCTGTATCACATTCTTGCTGGGCTTTCCACATTGATTACAAATGAATCGATATTTCTCTACGTCGGTAATATAGTCACAAAATTCACAATGTATTTTCAGACTAGTTGATTCTATATGCATTTCGACATGATGGTAACCGGGATTTGTTATATGATAAGCACTATAAGCATTATGTAAGAGTCGTGGTTCGATATTTGAAAGTATACCAACTTTCAAATGAATAGCTTTTAACCTATTCAATTTTTCGATTTCAAACTCTTGTTCAAGCGTTCGCATAATGCTATTTACTATAGATGTTTCGTGCATTAAATTAAACTTTTAACTTTTTCTAGTTCTTTTAAATGGTCGTTCGCCTGTGAAATTAAACTAGTATCGCTTACCAATACTATTATTTCTTTGGCTTTTGCCTTCATATCTTCATATTTTTCAAGTTCTTCCGAACTATCTTCATTGTGAGTGAGCCAGCCCAATTCCAATTGGTTGAGAAGTGTCAATGCACGTTCAAAAGGATAAGCGTTTGCCGTTCGCACATCAAGGGCTTCATTAAAAAGTCTAGCTGCTTTTTTTAAATTATCGTGGATTTTCGCTGGTGGAAAATCCATCAAAGCTGTTGCATAGTTATGACTGGCCATAGCGTTTTCATACGGGTACTTGTCTTTAGTATAAAACGCTAAAACCTCTTTAAATGAAGACGCGCAAAAGGCGGTCCACATTGCCTTTTCCTCTGAACTAACGGGGATTTCCGAATATATCAAAGCTAGATTGTGATGAACATCTGCGAATTTCTGCGGATGTGTATCCCGCTTAAAAACTTTTAATACATCTTGAAAAGCATTTATAGCTGCTTTATAATATTGTGGACTTCCATTTTTTGACCATGTATACAGGAGAATTGCTTTTTTGAATCCTGCTTCCCCTAAAAATTCTGGAATATCCGCTTGTTTAAAATATTGAATCGCCTTATTGATTAGTTCTTTTGATGCAATATAATCTTTCTTGAAATTGGCGATTTCCGCTGCATCAACTAACAACATACCTGCTTGTACTTTTAGATTTTTTGACTCGTAATAAGCAATTGCTGATAATTGCACATTGTGAACTTCATCTAACTTTTTCTTACTATAAGGCACCTCTAATTCTGCCATTAGAATTCCGGCTAAATGCGTGCTCATTGCATTTTTAGCGTCATTTGAGATGGCAATCGAAAGTTGTGCTTCTACTAGTCGTTTTGCTTCCTTCAATTCCCCATAATCAAGAAGTAAGTTTAGAAAATGTTTAGCCGTAAATACTTTGATTTCATCATTTTCAGCTTCGGAAAGTGCTTCAGAAAATTCCTTTTTAAGTTCTTCGTTGCTTTTAGGGCCTTCTACTGCCCCATAGTAGTTCACTACGGCATTATTGTGCAGTGATGTACGATAACAGAAATCAACCATGGATGACGAAATCTCGTATCCAAACTGTAAATGGGTAGCAATCAAAAGATGCTGATATAAAGGAGATTCTTCTGAAACAAACTCAAAGGATTTCTGTTGATTTCCTAATTTATAGAAAACCAAAGCGAGTAAGTTTTCTTTAGTAAACGGGGTAGTTGGAAACACATAAGGTGGTTCCAAATCATACCAATCCAAAGGAACTATAATCTCATCAGAATTTATTACTAAGGTTTTAAAATCAGTTATGGTATTTGAATCCTGAGTAACAGTAACCAATTCATCTAATCTATCAATAGACGCAATAGTATTTAGAATTTTTTGGTTAGTGTCAGTTGTTGTTAATATTGTAAGCATCTTTATCTACTTTTTGTGAACCTCTAGGGTCTTTTGCCGCCGTTTGCTGCATACTTCTTCCATAAATTTCAGCTAGTCGCTCAGAACGGTAATCACCAATAGTTTTAATCAAAACCTGATTCGGGTCTTTTGTATTGATAAAAATAAGTGAAACTTCCCAACGACCTTTTACAGGGGTAACTTTGTATTGTACCTCTGAATCCAAAAGCCAGTTGTTTTTTTGCTTCGTCATGAAATATTCACCTTTATCAAGCTGGTTTTCTCAATGATTTCGTAGCCTAATGCCCTATCTGTCGTATCCAAATCGTTGTCTATCAAAATCTCCCGTATCGCAAGTGTTTTATCGCCTTTCAAATTACGGGATTTTAAAAGAAACTGCGTTGGTTTGTATAGTTTAACAAACCATTGACTGGAAACAGGTGTAATCAAAATGTTACCTTGTTCTTTAACATAGGTCACATAAGCATAATGGATTTCACCAAAAATTGGTTCAACCAATTCATGGTCCAAATAAATATGTGAAGTCTTTAAGTTAATTTTCGTAATCACATCGGAATCGATAAATTTAGGTCTTCTAAAATATGTTGAACTACTTTGTCTCCGGCTTCTTTTACAACATTACTTAAATCAACTTCTAGTTTAGTATTTTCAATTGCCACTAAATATACTTGAATATCTTCAGGATACTCATCTTGTAATATTTTTTTGGTGTAAGATAAAGCCTGATCCCATTTCATTCCATGGAGAAAAACCAAGGGGTCATCTTGAGGTGCTTTCATAACTTCTTCCGCTGGCACCTTGAATAAAGTGCCAACAGGCTCATTACTGTTTAAAACTGCATCTGCCAAAATGATTTTATCATGACCTTTTAATCCGAATAACACTTCAAAGGCTGCTGTACCCATATCGAAAATATTAATATTTTCAGATTCAGGAAGTTTTTCGCGTAGTTGTTCAATCACATAAATACCTACAGCATCATCGCTTCTGACCGGATTTCCAAACCCCATTATTGCCGTCTTCATATCTTTTTAATTTCAGTTAAATTAAAAAACTTTCCTGAGGTTACCCCTCAGGAAAGTCCTTATAAAACTATATGACAAAGGTTATAGTTTGAATCGTGATAGCTCTACGCCACTTTTAGCATCGTGGGCATGCACCGTGCAAACCAAGCAAGAATCGAAGGAACGAGCTACAATACCTACTTCTACTGGATCTAGTGGGTCTTCGATGTCTATACCAATTAGCGCTTCTTCAATTGGACCAGGATTATCATTACCATCTTGCGGACCAACATTCCATGTTGTCGGTGCCATCACTTGATAATTTTTGATTACACCGTCCTTAATCTCTATCCAGTGCGCTAAAGCACCACGGGCGGCTTCGGTAGCTCCAAAACCTTTTCCATCTTTCTCAACAGGCTTGATGTAGAACTCACCATCCAAATCAATTTCAGATAACCATTGTTCTATAAACTTATAGATTCTTGGAGCTTCATGAACTCTTGCCAATACCCTAGTGAATACACTAGGACCTAGTTTTTTCATAATATCACCAAACAAAGGATCTTGAATCTGGTGGTCTTTGTTCGCAGGATTAGAGTTCATTATTACACGTGCCAATGGTCCAGCTTCTGCTGCCTGCCCATCATAACGAGGTGATTTTGACCAACTATATTGATTATCAAAATCGCTATCATGTAAGGTTTGCGACTTCATTGGAGTTGGTAACGGCTCATCCCAAGGGTGAAGACCATCTTCTTGATCTTTGTACCAAGAATGCTTTACATGCTCGCTTACCTTCATATGATCAAACTCATGATAGTTTTCTCCATCAAAGAATCCACTTGATTGAATCAAAGCATCGTTCCTACCTTCTATAGTGGGATTGTTATATCTGTCTTTGTGTAAATATGTTCCCGTAGCCAGAAACTTACCAACGCCTTGACCAAATTTATCCAATCCAAATTCAATACCAGCTCTTATCAATAAACCTAAATCACTATTTTTTTGAGATTCATTTTCATCAACCCAAGCCAACATGTCATCCCAAGACTTAATTTCCATGTATCGCTCAATAGAACAACCCAACCAAATCGGCTCAAGCCAATCATTTTTAAATTGAGCCAAGATTGCATGTGCCCGAGTAATATCTTTTAATGTAGGTGCACACATAACACCGCCTGGCACCATATAACTGGAGTGCGGCCATTGACCACCAAACAAAGCGTAAATCTGTACTGGTAATCCACTCGCTGTTAATCCTTTTTGGAATGTTTCACCAACATAAGCAGACCATCGTTTTACAACTTCTTCATAAAGAGGTTGATCTGCATATTTTTTATTTGCTAAATCCGTAGCAAAAATGGCATAGTACCATCTTGGGATACTTTGTAAGGTTTCCGAAGCTTGGCCAATAGCTCTTAACAAAAGTGCATTTGGGCTTAGCTTTGTTCCCCATGCCGTATCCAGCGCAGATGACGCACAATACAAGTGTGAACCTCCACAGATTCCACAAATTCTAGGTGTGACAATGAGTCCCGATTGCGGATCTTTGCCTTCCATAATTTTCTCAAAACCTCTAAACATGGCCGCCTGAGTATGAGCTCGAGTCACTTTACCGTTTTCGATATAGACCTTTACATCTAAATCGCCCTCAACACGGCCAACAGGAGATATATTTAATTCTGTAACTGACATTTGTTTTTCTTTTAAGATTCTATTTATTTGGAAGTTTCCATTATTTTTTTGTTTGTTGGCATAACTTTTTGAAAACCTGCCTCTAAATAGTATGCTAGTTTTGTTCTTCCCTCTGGAACTTCTTTTGGAAAAACCCCTAAGTGCTTCATAGTTTTCAAAACACTACCTTTCATCAAATCATTATGAGGAAACCCTGGTTCGGTACATCCTAAACAAGGATGGTTTGAACGGGTTTTACTTGATTGTCTATTCCATAAAATATTATTGCAACTCGCACGCGTCATTGGACCTCTACAACCCACTTCATAGAATAGACATCCGCCGCGGCGACCGAATCCCCCGTCAACTTTTTGTGCAAAATTGGTAACGTTAGTACAACCATCTTGAACGAAGTCTGTAAAAAACGTTTTTGGTCTTTGATAATCATCTATTAAAACATCACCAATTCTACCAACAGAAATTGCCACTAATATCTGAGTAATCCAATCCGGGTGCGCAGGGCAACCCGGTATATTTATAACTGGCAAACCGCCTTTGGACACATAGTCGGGTCCAAGGAAGCCCCCTTTGTTCTTTTTAAGGAATTGCATTCCAGTAGATTCACTAGGGTTTGGTGCCACAGCAGGTATACCTCCCCAAGTTGCACAATCACCAATAGCTACAACATAGCCAGCAACTTCAGAAAGTTCTTTAATCCAGTCCTTCATAGGTCGATCAGCAAATAAATTCATGGTACCTGTATTATCAGGACCTTGAATAATCGACCCTTCGAATACAAGAATATCCATCTGTACCTTTCCTGCAAGGATATCCTTTAATAGGTCTTGAACTTGGTCCCCAATCTGTAAACCTGTTGTTGGGTGCCATAATATGTTTAATCCGAAGTCGGTGATAAGTTCCACCACAGTTGGTTCTTCGGCGTTCAAGAAGGACATTGTGTTTCCACTACATGCCCCTCCTTGTAACCAGAGTACGTTTGCCATAATTTGAGAAATATTTAATATATAGTTAAGTAAGATATGAATATGCTCATTATTTAGCAAAACAATTATGGTATAACCATCTATTTGGAATATTTCTAAATAAATTTGTTTTTGAAAAACTAAAAATCCGAATATAAAATCGCATACTAAGTAATATTCTTTGCGAATAATTTGCTTTCATTTTCAAATCGCAATCGAAGCTTTTTCATATCCTCGGAGAGTTTAATATCTAATATTTTTGCATAATGTTGAGTCGTTTTCAATGACTTGTGTCCTAACATCTTACTAACAGATTCAATAGGTACACCATTAGATAAAGTTATAGTAGTTGCAAACGTATGTCTAGCCATATGAAAGGTTAATTTCTTCGTTATACCACTAAGATCAGCAATCTCTTTAAGGTACCCGTTTGTTTTCTGATTACTATAAACAGGTAGTAGCTTATTTTCATAATTTATCATACTAGCATATTTGGATATAATTTGCTCGGCAACGGGTAAAATTGGAATACTACTTAATGTTTTTGTCTTCGTCCTGTTTACTTTTATCCATCGTCCACCATCCATGCCTATTACAATATCGTCTTCTTTGAGTTTTGCAACATCAACATAGGCAAGACCTGTGTAACAGCTAAAAATAAAAACATCCCTAACCTGCGACAACCTAGGAATTGAAAAGTCAGCTTCAATGAGTTTATCAATTTCATCTTTTCTTAAAAACTCCTTATCAATGGTCTTCGCCCGCAGTTTGAAATTAAAAAACGGATCCTTATCCAACCATCCATTTGCACAAGCCACTCTTATGATTTTTTTAAAATAAGCAACATACTTTAAAGCTGAATTATGCGAGAGATTTTGTTTGGTCTTTAAGAAGTAAATGAACCCATTGATATATTGCACATCTATACCCTTTAAAGGGTAATCATCTAACTTGTAATTAGATTTAATGTATTTGGCAAGATGCTTTTTGGTAGTTTTATACCTTTGTAAGGTCCTAAAAGAAAACTCTTTTCCTACCAACCTTTCCATTGTAAGATTGTGTTCTTCAAACATTTCTAGAATGAGTTTTCGACTTTTATTGACACCAATATATTCATCTCTTATACCTTTTGCCGTTACAATCTCGATATCTTGGTTTAAAAGATTCTGATAAATCTCATAAATCCTATTTTTGATTATATCCAGCTGTCGATTAGCCTGTCTCGCTTCTATGCTATATCCAATAACCCGGTTTGCTTTAGCATTCCATTTTGATATAGGTATTTTCCGCAAAGTGCTGACTTCTGCTCTTTTACCATTGACAGTTATTCGTAGATAAATGGTGGCCATAGATAGGTCACCAGTAGCCTTTTTCCTGAGATAAAATAAAACGGACAACGAATTCTGCATTAATTTTCGATTTACAATACTTAAATATAGAAAATAATTCACAAAAGTCAACGCTGTAAGCTACTGTAAATAAGAGAATTAAAATCAATTCGGGCGCAGTAACTACTATCTTTCTAGTGCGCCCGAATTAGACACCTGCCAGATGGTTTTATATGGTCCTAAATGATATCGTTAAAAAGAAAAAACCCTGTAAAACATATAGTTTACAGGGTTTTGGTGTAATGTAATCTGTTAATAGTACTCGAGGTGGGAAT
>CAZUIE010000074.1:12481-17094 GCA_964620945.1 uncultured Maribacter sp. | reverse complement strand
TCCGCAAGTATGGCCTTTACTTTCTGCAAGAGCATGTATTCCTGGGCTATGCCGGAGAAGGAGAACAATATACAGGCGAACAGTATTCCCAGCATGATAGATAGACTAGCTTTTTTCATAGTATTACTTTTATAATCTTTCTGAATTTAACAAAAAAGGCAACACTATTATCAGTTTTAACAGATATTTAAATATCTTATTTTTTCAGAATCAAAGTATTGCTTTGTTTAAATAGGATAGCATTGATTAATTGTTAAATTACTTATTTATATTCTTTTTTAAACATTTCTTTTAATCATTAGAGAACTAGTAGGTGTGCAATTATGCCCTATTACCTCTCAAAACAGTTTGATTGTGGTTTTCTGATGTATTCTTAAATCTGTTTTATGTTCAATTTTTGCATGTATTTCATACCATGCTATTTTAAACTGAATTCCCTATTTTTGTAATGCTAAATGTGTGATGGACTATTATGGGTCAAAAAGTATTACTCTCCTCAAA
Organism: uncultured Maribacter sp.; assembly: GCA_964620945.1. Lineage (GTDB taxonomy): Bacteria > Bacteroidota > Bacteroidia > Flavobacteriales > Flavobacteriaceae > Maribacter. The sequence continues at coordinate 16,593 of CAZUIE010000074.1, read as the reverse complement.
AGAAATCAACATCATTCTACATCGTTTGGCTTGTCAGTTATTAGAGAACCATCTAGATTTTAAAAATACCGTGTTAATAGGGCTACAGCCTAGAGGAATATTTGTTGCAGAACGTTTATGTAAGATTTTAAAAGAAGAATATGGCGTTAAACATATAGACCTTGGTGTGTTGGATATTACCTTTTATCGAGATGATTTTAGAAGAGGGGATAAAACACTAGAGGCCACTAAGACTAATATTAATTTTCTGATTGAGGATAAAAATGTGGTGTTAATTGATGACGTCCTCTACACTGGTCGTAGTATCAATGCAGCTTTAACGGCCTTACAATCCTTTGGTAGACCGTCAGACGTAGAATTATTGGCCTTGATCGACCGCAGATTTAGCAGGCACCTACCAATACAACCAAATTATAGGGGTAGACAGGTAGATGCCATTGATGGCGAAAAGGTAAAAGTGATGTGGAAAGAAAATGATGGGGAGGATATCATATATTTGATTAATAGATAGAATATGAGCGAACTGAGTGTACATCACTTATTAGGAATTAAATACCTGAAGGAGTCGGATATTCAACTCATTTTTGAAACTGCAGACCATTTTAAAGAAGTAATCAATCGTTCTATTAAAAAAGTACCTTCCCTACGTGATATTACTATTGCTAATATTTTCTTTGAAAATAGTACACGTACCAAGTTGTCTTTTGAGCTTGCCGAAAAACGGTTGTCCGCCGATGTGATTAATTTTTCTGCTAGTCAGTCTTCAGTTAAAAAAGGAGAAACGCTTATAGACACGGTGAACAATATTTTATCCATGAAAGTGGATATGGTAGTGATGCGACATCCTAATCCGGGGGCGGGAATTTTTCTGTCCAAACATGTCAAAGCATCCATAGTAAACGCCGGTGATGGGGCACATGAGCATCCCACCCAAGCACTTTTGGATTCGTATTCTATACGCGAACGCTTAGGTGACGTAGCGGGTAAAAATGTGGTCATTGTGGGAGACATCTTGCATTCCCGTGTAGCACTCTCTAATATTTTCGCCTTAAAGCTTCAAGGAGCCCATGTAAAGGTTTGCGGGCCTAAAACACTGCTTCCAAAACATATTGAATCTTTAGGGGTTGGTGTAGAGACCAACCTGCGCAAGGCGCTAGAATGGTGTGATGTTGCTAATATGTTACGAATACAGAACGAACGATTGGATATCAGCTACTTTCCAACCACTAGGGAATATACACAGCAATTCGGAGTTAATAAAAAACTATTGGATAGTTTGGACAAAGAAATTGTGATCATGCACCCTGGTCCAATAAACAGAGGGGTAGAGATTACCAGTGATGTAGCGGATTCCAAGCAGTCCATTATTTTAAACCAAGTAGAGAATGGAGTTGCCATTCGTATGGCGGTCATCTATTTGTTGGCCTCCAAGATTAAACAGTAAACCTATGATTTTTGATAAAGATGGAACTACATCCATAGTATACCAGGAGAAAATTGCGATTACTACTTTTTTGAAAAACCTGAATAATTCCTACGAAAAGGTAAAGGACGATAATTTGATTCTTAATCTGTTTTCCTTTGAAAAACTCAGCTCCGGCGACGTTTTGGAGTTTTTAGAACTATCCAAAGAACATAAGAAAAACGGAAAGTCATTTGTTATCGTTACGAATAAGGTTGCTTATGACGAAGTACCCGAAGAAATAATGGTGACACCAACGTTGCAAGAAGCGAAGGATATCATTGAAATGGAAGAAATAGAACGAGATCTAGGCCTGTGAAGTTAACCATACTCGGTTGCTATGCCGCCACCCCAAGAACCCTTACAAATCCTACTTCTCAAGTACTGGAAATCAAGAACCATATGTTTTTGATCGATTGTGGGGAGGGAACGCAGGTACAGCTCCGTAAGCACAAAATAAAGTTTTCCAGAATAAGCCACATTTTTATATCGCATTTGCATGGCGACCATTTTTTTGGTCTCCCTGGTCTCATTTCTACATTTAGATTATTGGGCAGAGATAAGGAACTACATGTGTATGGACCAAAAGGAATTAAGGAAGCTATTACCCTATTGCTAAAATTAGGGAATTCATGGACGAATTATCCCTTGTACTTTCATGAATTAACCTCTGATGAAAGCGAAGTCGTTTATGAGGACGATAAGGTGTCTGTGAAAACCATACCATTGAATCATAGAGTGTATACCAACGGTTACCTGTTTCTCGAAAAGCTTGGGGAACGAAAATTGGATATTAATGCGGTGACCAAGTATGGAATAGACAAAGCCTATTTTCAAAATATAAAAAATGGGAAGGATGTGGTTTTGGACAATGGTAAAAGGATAGAAAACAAACTAATTTCATTTGATCCGCCTAAACCAAAGTCTTACGCCTTTTGCAGTGATACGGCCTATAAACCTGACATTGTACCCCTAATAATTGGTGTGGATGTGTTATATCACGAAGCTACGTTTCTAGATACGGAAGCAGACTTGGCGGTAAAGACCAAGCACGCGACTGCAAAGGAGGCAGCGCAAATAGCAAAAGATGCAAAAGTTGGCATTCTTCTACTAGGGCATTATTCTACTAGGTATAAGAGCATAGCTCTTTTTAAGGAAGAAGCTCAACAGATTTTTGAGAATGTGGAGTTAGCGGATGATGGAAAGTCATTCAAATTTTAGGTTTATTATTAAGCATTTATTCTTTTTTTAATTTGACATCCAAATAAGCGAGAAACATTGTTCTTTAGGAAATCAAGGATGTGCTCTGGATATTTAAGGGATACAATTACAACTTCCTATCGAATCTTCTATAACCCAAATTTTTGCTAAAAGCGAATTTCCTGCTTTACATTGTACCAACTTTTCCCCAACTTTGAGTAACTTGTTTATTTAGTTTTATTTATGCAGAAAGATCTAGGGAATTACAGAAAAACATATGAAAAAAGTGAACTAATGGAGGATAGCGTATCGGACAATCCGATGCAACTCTTTCAAACGTGGTTTCACGAAACAGAACAGTCGGATAGCGTAGATGAGCCTAACGCCATGACCGTTTCTACACTTGGTTTGGATGGGTATCCAAAAAGCCGGGTAGTACTTTTAAAAAAATATACTTATGAGGGCTTTATCTTTTATACCAATTATGAGAGTGAAAAAGGGAAGGCGATAGCCACCAATCCGCAAGTCTGTATATCATTCTTTTGGCCCGCAATGGAACGTCAAATTATTATTAAGGGCAATGCCGAGAAAATAGCGGAAAACCTTTCGGACGGTTATTTTGAATCCAGACCGGACGGCAGTAAATTGGGTGCCATGGCCTCCGATCAAAGTACGGTCATAGCGTCCAGGGAAGTCTTGGAAAACAAATTGAAACAACTGGAAGAGCAATATAAAGAAAAGGAAATCCAAAGGCCCAAAAACTGGGGCGGCTTTATTGTAAAACCTATTTCCATAGAATTTTGGCAAGGGCGGCCCAACAGGCTGCACGATAGAATACGGTATAGCCTACAGGAAAGCTATGATTGGAAAATAGAGCGTTTGGCACCCTAAATTATTCAAAACATGAAGAATCTACTTTTAATGCGACACGGAAAATCTTCTTGGGAGCTTAATGTAAACGATGAGGATAGAGCCTTGTTGCAAAGAGGCATAAGCGACGCTAAGTTGGTGGGAGAAAAACTCTCCACCAAGGACCTGACCATAGATTTCGTTTATTCAAGCCCTGCTAACAGGGCATTACACACGGCTATGATTTGTATACGTCAACTAAGATTTCCGTTCGATAACTTCAAGGTGATTCCCGAGCTTTATGATTTTTCGGGAGAACATGTTTTAGATTTTGTTAGAAGCCAACCAAGCAGTCTCGATACCGTTTTAGTTTTTGGACATAACCACGCTTTTACGCATATTGCAAATATATTGGGTAGTGAGCATATAGAAAACGTGCCAACTAGTGGGTTTGTTCACCTTCAATTCAATGATAATAATTGGACCACTATCGAAAAGGGCACAACAGTACAAACAATTTTTCCAAAGCATTTAAAATGATGATGAAGAGCAAGAATCAATATATAAACAGGGAAATAAGCTGGCTTAAATTTAATGAACG
>CAZUIE010000074.1:0-12381 GCA_964620945.1 uncultured Maribacter sp. | reverse complement strand
AGAGCAAGAATCAATATATAAACAGGGAAATAAGCTGGCTTAAATTTAATGAACGAGTGCTGCAGGAAAGTGCAGATGAAAACGTACCGCTAATAGAGCGATTGCGGTTTGCTGGAATTTTCTCTAATAATTTAGATGAATTTTTTAAGGTACGTTATGCGACCGTAAAACGGATTGTGGAGGCAGGGAGAAAGGGTAAAAGCGCATTAGGAGGAGAAGTTGCCAAGGATTTGCTGGAGGAGATTACCAAAATCGTCATTAAACAGCAGGCTAAAAGCATTGATATAATACTTCAAATTGAAAAGCAGCTCGAAGAACAGAATGTGTTCTTGATTACCGAAACTGAACTTTCCGAGAGGCAACAAAAATTTGTAAAAAAATATTTTCTACAAAATGTTAGCCCGCAACTGACCACAATAATTCTCAGCGATTTAGCTGAATTTCCAACATTAAAAGATACGGCAGCTTATTTAGCTATAAGAATGTTGTTGAAAAGGGACGATCGCACTCGTGAAACATCAAGGAGAATAGAAAAAAGATACGCGCTTATTGAGATTCCCAAAGGAATAGAGCGCTTTGTGGTATTGCCTAGGGAAGGGGATAAGGATTACGTCATAATGCTAGACGATGTTATTCGGTTTTGTATGGATAGCATTTTTACCATGTTCGATTATAGTGCCATATCTGCACACATGATCAAAATTACCAGGGACGCAGAACTGGATATTGATAACGACTTGAGCAAAAGCTTTATAGAAAAGATTTATTCCAGTGTAGAAGGTCGAAAAATAAGTGATCCGGTACGTTTTGTGTATGATAAAAAGATAGGAAAAGATACCTTACAGTTTTTAAAGGAAAAGATGAAGGTTGAGGATACCGATAGCGTCATCCCTGGTGGAAGGTATCATAATAAAAGAGATTATTTAAGTTTTCCCAGTTTGGGCAGGCAAGATCTTTTGTATGAAAAGATAACGCCATTACCCGTAAAGGGACTTAGCCTAGACGGCAGTCTATTAGAGAGAATTGCAGAAAAAGACTACTTGCAGTATACGCCCTATCATACATTTTCCTACGTATTGAAATTTTTACGGGAGGCTGCACTTGACCCCAAGGTAAAGACCATTAAAATTACCGTGTATAGGCTTGCAAATGATTCTCAAGTGGCCGCTTGTTTGTCTAATGCCGTAAAAAATGGGAAACAGGTGATTCTTCAGATAGAGCTTCGAGCACGCTTTGACGAGCACGCGAATATTAGATATGCAGAAGAGCTTCAGGCTGAAGGGGTAAAGCTAATTTTTGGTGTTCCTGGCTTAAAAGTGCATAGCAAGATATGTTTAATCGAGCGGGAAGAGGAAGGCCATATGAAACGGTATGGTTTTATAAGTACTGGAAATTTCAACGAATCTACGGCTAAAATTTATACGGATTATACCTTGTTTACAGCCAACGAACCTATCCTAAAAGAGTTGAACAAAGTATTCGATTTCTTTGAGACCACTTATAAAATCAATAAGTACAAACATTTAATAGTATCGCCACATTACACCACCAAAGTATTTAAAGAATTAATTGACCAAGAAATTGCCAATGCAAAGGCCGGTAAAGAGGCATTTATCAAAATAAAGATGAATAGTTTTACCTCGTACGCTATGGTAGATCGCTTGTACAAAGCGAGTAATGCTGGTGTAAAAATCCAATTGATTGTTAGGGGGATTTGCTGCCTTATACCAGGCGTAAAAGGAATGAGCGAAAACATAGAGGCCATAAGTATTATAGATAAATTTTTGGAACATCCTCGTATGTTTATTTTCTGTAATGATGGAGACACGAAAGTTTATATTTCATCTGCAGACTTTATGACCCGAAATCTGGAGAATAGAGTAGAGGTGGGTTGCCCTATATATGATGCCGATATAAAAAAGGAACTTCTGGATACCTTTGAAATATCGTGGGCAGACAATGTAAAAGCCCGCTTATTCAATGCCAAGCAGGATAACGCATATCGTAAGAACAATAAAGAAAAGGTGCGATCTCAATTTGCTATGTATGATTATTACGTGAATAAATTGGAGGATTAAAAATAGATTTATTAGCATAGCAACGATTCCTACTAAAATCAGTTTATAGAAACGATACATTCACATATTTGAGAGCCTATGCTACTATTGCAGTCAATTTTTATCCAATGCATATGGGAAATGTACCTTTTGTTTAATAATGCAGAACATCAAAAGTAGGAATTAAGCAACCGTAGGCGCAAAGAAAAGCCAACGGCTATCCGTGCATGGTCTCCTTGGTGCCCAAATTCTTCATAATTTCAGCTTCGTATTCTAAAAGTTCTTCCCATTTTTGGTTGACCTCCTTCAAATCGCCATATTGGCGGGCAAATTTAAGAAACATGGTATAATGTCCGGCTTCGCTAATCATCAATTTTCGATAAAATTCGGCCAGTTTTTTATCCTTCAGCTCCTCTGAAAGCAAACGGAAACGTTCGCAACTTCTGGCTTCGATTAAAGCAGCATATAATAACCTGTGTACAAGCTGGGTAGTTCTGCTTCCACCTTTAGGAAAGAATTTAATCAGTTTAAGTACATATTCGTCTTTACGGTCTCTACCTAATGTTTGTCCCCTTTCCAATAGTAAATCGTGTACCATTTTAAAATGTCCCATCTCTTCCCTGGATAAAGCAATCATTTCTTCGATAAGTTCTGGATACTCTGGAAACGAAACGATAAGAGATATAGCAGTACTTGCCGCTTTCTGTTCACAGTACGCATGATCGGTTAAAATTTCATCAATATTTTTTGAAACGATATTTACCCATCTAGGGTCCGTAGGTAGTTTTAGGCCCAACATAATTCTCAGTTTTATATTATAGAATCGCCTTTACCAACAATAAGCGTTCTTTACACCACAAAAATAAGGCTAAATGGCTTTTAATAATTAATTTTGAGGAAAGCAATTTTCAAGCTACACATAATGCAGAAAAGTAATACGATTTACGGAATTTTAAAGAATACTACGAAGCAGGATGCGTTGGATTGGTTGACAGAAAAAACGAACAAACTTGAAACTTCCAAATCGGCCAGGGATTTGTTTATGACCTACAGCCTATTGGCTTCTAAGTTTGATAAAACCCAGATTGAGCATTTTGGTGATGAGTTTGATGAAACGATTTCCTACTTTAAATCCCACGGGGCAGATGTTCTTCAGATGTCTAGAATTTATTTACTCACCAAAGTGCTTGAGGTAAATCCTGAATTTTATACTAAAGAGGTTGCTAAAATTATTGAAGTAGCAGATACCACTGAATTGGAAACTTTTTTAAGATATTTAACAATATTACCAGAATCCGAAAGTTTTAAACATGCAGCGGTAGAAGCCTTGCGGACCAATATAGCTATCATTTTTGATGCCATTACCTTGAACAATCGGTATCCGGCTTTATATTTTAACGATCAACAATGGAATCAAATGTATCTTAAAGCCGCTTTTATGGAACGGGATTTAAGTTTGATAGAATCCGTTGATGAAAGAGCGAATGCGGATTTAGCCAGGATTATTTCGGATTATGCACATGAGCGTTGGGCGGCATCAAGAAAAATAGATCCTATGTTCTGGCGACCAGTTTCCAAGTTTATGGACGATACCTTACGTTCGGATATGGAGCGTTTATTAACCAGTGAAGACCCGATTGAAAATAAAGCTGGTGCACTTTGTTGCTATTTCTCAGAGGATAAAAAGGCCTTGGCATTATTAGAAACACATCAAGAATTAAAGGAGCAAGTTGCTTCTAACGATATAACTTGGAGCACCTTAAAAAAATAGACTATGCAAGATAAGATGATGATTATAGATCCACACGTGCACATGAGCGCGCGAACGACGGACGATTACGAGGCTATGGCCGCGGCAGGTGTTGTTGCCGTCATAGAACCTTCTTTTTGGTTGGGACAACCTAGGACCCAAGTGGGTTCTTTTCAAGACTACTTTAGTAGTTTGGTAGGTTGGGAACCGTTTAGGGCGTCTCAATTCGGAATTAAGCACTATTGTACCATAGGCCTTAATTCAAAAGAGGCCAATAACGAAGCCTTGGCAGAACAGGTAATTGAACTTTTACCCTTGTATTTGCATAAAGAGAATGTTGTTGCCATTGGCGAAATAGGTTATGATGATCAAACTCCTGCAGAGGACAAATTCTTTAGAATGCAGTTGGATATGGCCAAGGAACTGAACATGACCGTTCAGGTACATACACCACATAGGGATAAAAAAGCGGGCACCATCAAAAGTATGGAAGTCTGCGTAGAGCACGGTTTGGACCCGTCCAATGTAATTATAGACCATAATAACGAAGAAACCGTCAGGGAAGTTTTAGACAGAGGCTTTATAGCAGCCTTTACTATTTATCCCAAAACAAAGATGGGCAACGAGCGAATGGTAGAAGTAGTACGTAAATTTGGTAGTGATAACATCATTGTAGATAGTTCTGCAGATTGGGGTGTTAGCGATCCAATGGCCGTTCCAAAGACTGCGTCGTTAATGCTACAAAGAGGAATAGCCAAGGCCGATGTGGTAAAAACCTGTTACCAAAATGCTTTGGACGCTTTTAGTAAGAATGGAAGAATGAAAGAAGAACATTGGTTGAATCCTAAAAGCATAGATCAATCCCAATTATTTAACGATAATAGTGTACTTAGAGGTCAAGTTCCAAGAATAGACGAAAATCAAATTAGTTAGGATGTCCAAGAAATTAATGGGGCTGCTGCGTTTATGCCGTCCTGCAAATTTACCTACTGCCGCCGCCGATATTTTGGCGGGTATTGCTATTTCCTGTTTTTTCAGCGGAATAGCTTCGGTAGATTATTTTTTAGTAGATACAGGGACGATTACCCTATTGGTTTTTTCTTCGGTTTTTTTATATGCGGGTGGCGTAGTATTGAACGACGTATTTGATGCGAAGCTAGATGCTGTTGAACGTCCGGAACGGCCTATTCCTAGTGGTGATGTATCTATTAAAGAAGCTGCTGCCCTTGGGGCTATTCTAATGCTATTGGGCTGTGCCTTGGCTGTTATGGTATCCGATATTTCTGGGTATATAGCGATTATCTTGGCGGCAACCATTTATATTTATGATGCCATAGCAAAGCATCATTCCTTCTTCGGACCAATGGTCATGGGACTTTGTAGGGGCCTAAATCTCCTGTTAGGGATTTCTATCCTAGGAGATCTTCCCATCATTTGGATTGCGATTATTCCCGTAGCATATATTTTTGCCATTACGCTGATAAGCCGTGGAGAAGTGCATGGTGATAACAAAAAGCATATTGTAATGGCCGCGGTATTGTATGCTGCGGTAATTGTATTGATTGCAACGGGAATTGCTATACACAGTACCAATTTAGTGATTGCACTTCCGTTTTTATTACTTTTTACTTTTTTAGTATACCGGCCATTATTAAAAGCTTACAAGGAAAATTCACCCGAACATATTAAGAAGGCTGTGATGGCCGGAGTGTTATCTTTGGTGGTTATGGATGCTTGTTGGGCGGTAGGTTTCTCCAATTGGTACATTGGCTTAGGTGTCTTATTACTTTTGCCATTGTCTATTATGCTCTCTAAACTTTTTGCCGTTACCTAAGAATTATGCAGTTACCACCAATAAAACAATCATTTTCCGTTCACTATCAATACCAGTTGCTTTTTACGCAAGGGGTATTTACGATTGACAATCCGATTTTTTCGGATACGGTCGCAAACTATAAACCCAATGAACGGGTAAAGCTTTTTTTTGTGATTGATGCAGGACTAGCCAAGGCACATCCGGATATCTTGATGCAAATTGAAGCCTATTGCACAGCACATCAAAAACAATTGAAGCATACCCAAAGCATCGTTTTAGATGGCGGTGAGCAATCCAAAAACAGTACGGAAGCGATAGAAACGGTATTGAAAGGCATAAACGACAACGCGATCTGTAGGCATTCATTTGTTATCGCCATTGGTGGGGGTGCGCTTATAGATATGGTTGGGTATGCTGCCGCTATTGCACATAGGGGCGTAAAATTAATTCGTATACCCACGACCGTTCTTTCGCAGAACGACGCCGCGGTGGGAGTGAAGAACAGCGTCAATATTTTTAATAAAAAGAATTTTTTGGGGACTTTTGCACCACCCTTTGCCATTATCAATGATAGTAACTTTTTAACCACCTTAGAACAACGAGATTGGATTTCAGGGGTGTCCGAGGCAATAAAAGTGGCCTTAATCAAGGACAAGGAATTTTTTAAATATATATCGGACCATGCTATAGCTCTGAAAAATCGAGATATGGAAGTCATGCAACATGTCATTTATAAATGCGCAGAAATGCATATGCACCACATATCCCAAGGTGGAGATCCGTTTGAGTCCGGTTCGTCCAGACCTTTGGATTTTGGACATTGGGCGGCTCATAAAATGGAATACATGACCAACTACACCTTGCGCCATGGTGAGGCCGTAGCCAAAGGTATTGCCTTGGACCTAACTTATGCACAATTGGTAGGGTTGATATCGGAGAGCGATTTAGGTCATATTTTGGAGGTCATGTTGACTATCGGTTTTGATTTATCCCTTCCTTTACATTCTAAAGAAGAAACCGAGGAACTCCTGGGCGGAATAGAGGAATTCAGAGAGCATTTGGGTGGCGAGTTGACGATTACCCTTATTTCGGACATTGGTGTGAAGCACGATGTCCATACCATAGATATGAAGTTAATGTCCCAAGCTATTGGCAACTTAAATCAGTATGCTACCGTAAACCAATAGTCCTATGCTTATTGACAACACATACCATCTTTCTTACTGCACCAACATACACCCTGGGCAGGATTGGAAAAACACCTTTGAAAGCTTAAAGCAACATGTACCCACAATTAAGTCCGCCGTCGCTAATACGGCTTCCTTTGGTTTAGGATTGCGGTTGTCCAATAGTGCGAGCGAAGAATTGGCTACCGGTGCTAACATGAGGCAATTTCAGAACTGGCTACAGGAAAATGATGTGTATGTTTTTACCATGAACGGATTTCCTTATGGGAATTTTCATGACCAACGGGTGAAGGATAATGTTCATGCCCCGGATTGGACCACTAAAGACCGACTAACATACACGCTACGACTTTTTGACCAGTTGGCGGTTTTACTTCCGGACGGACAATCAGGCGGAATTTCTACTTCCCCGATCACCTATAAATATTGGCATAAGACCGATACCGATAAAAAAGCTGCTTTTGTAAGAGGAGCGGAACAGATGATACAGGTGGCGAAACATTTGTACACCATTGAAAACGAGACTGGAAAATACTTACATTTAGATATAGAACCGGAACCGGACGGATTACTCGAAAATAGCGATGAGGTCCTTGCTTTTTATTCCGACTATCTAGTCCCCATAGGGCTTGAAATGCTCCAGGATTCGTTGGGAAAGAATGCCACAGAAATTGAAGCCCTCATCAAACGGTACTTAACCGTTTGCTATGACATCTGCCACTTTTCATTAGCCTATGAGGAACCGGAAGCTACGTTTGCCAAATTCAAAAAAGCTAATATAAAAACGGGAAAAATCCAGGTCAGTGCTGCTTTAAAGATTTTGTTTAATGGGGTTAACGATGTTGATGTTTGGAATCTGCTTGCTCAATTCAATGAGCCCACCTACCTACATCAGGTCACCGAGAAAAAAGGGGATGACGTAATTACGTATAACGATTTACCGATTGTTCTTGAAAAAAGAGGAAATTTTACAGAATTACGCGCCCATTTTCATGTTCCTATATTTTTAGAAAAGTTTGGAGCCCTTTCCTCTACACAAGATCATATTTTGAAGACCTTGGGATTTTTAAAGCAACAGGCTATTACTGAGCACTTAGAGATAGAAACCTATACCTGGGATGTATTGCCTGCCGATTTAAAGGAAGACCTGACCCAATCTATAATACGAGAGATCAACTGGTTAAAAGAACGCTTGTAACATGAAGAAGACCGTTGTCATAAATGTTGTTGGACTTACAAAACGCCTCATTGGTGCGCATACCCCTTTTATTAAATCTTTTCTGGAAAAGGGACATTCCACTTATATAAAACCGGTATTGCCTGCAGTAACCTGTTCGGCGCAATCTACCTACCTGACAGGAAAATGGCCTTCGGAACATGGCATTGTTGGGAACGGATGGTATTTTAAGGAAGAATGTGAGGTTAAGTTTTGGCGGCAGTCCAACCACTTGGTGCAACAACCTAAAGTCTGGGATGCGCTTAAAGCAAGAGATGCCGGATTTACCTGTGCCAATCATTTTTGGTGGTACAATATGTATTCTACGGTAGATTATAGTATTACACCAAGACCCAATTATTTGGCGGACGGTCGTAAAATTCCGGATATCTACTCCCAACCGGCCGAGCTCCGCGATACCGTACAGGATAGTTTGGGAACCTTTCCATTATTTGAATTTTGGGGTCCAAAAACAACCATAAATTCCTCGCAATGGATAGCCAATGCCGCTATTCAAACAGATAAACTCCATAATCCGACGTTAACGCTAATATATCTACCACATTTGGATTATAACCTACAGCGATACGGATTGGATTTTGATATTATTTCCAAGGATTTAAAGAAAATAGATGGTGTGGTAAAACAACTGGTGGAACATTATGTAAAATCTGATTCCAATATCATACTACTGTCGGAATACGGGATAACAAATGTAAGCCGACCGATACATTTGAACAGGGTATTGCGCAAAAACGGATATATAAGTGTTAGGGTAGAGCGAGGTCTGGAACTCTTGGATGCCGGGGTTAGTGATGCTTTTGCCGTTGCAGATCATCAAATCGCGCACGTTTATATTAAAAACAAGAAACACCTGGATGCTGTAAAGAAACTAATTGCCCAACAAGAAGGGGTGGAACAGGTGCTATCTAAAGATGAAATCGAACAGGAGCATTTGAATCACGATCGTTGTGGTGATTTGGTCGTGGTGGCGGATAAGGATTCGTGGTTCACTTATTATTTTTGGTTGGATGATGCCAAGGCACCGGATTATGCAAGAATGGTGGACATTCATAAAAAACCTGGTTACGATCCAGTAGAAATGATGACTGATCCAAAGGATAAACTAGTCATGGCAAAAGTTGTTGGTAAGCTAATAAAAAAGAAATTAGGATTCCGAACGGTAATGGATATTATTCCAATTGACGCTACGTTGATTAAGGGTTCCCATGGGCGTATTCCAGAGGATACAGACGATTATCCCATTCTTATAAGTAACAATAATAGCGTATCTAAAGATGAAGTTATTGAAGCTGTAGATGTTTATCAAGTTATTGAAAATCAAGTTTTACACTAGGGTCTTATGAATACACTATTTAAGTATGTCGGTTTTTTGTTTATGGTATTGTTCTCCATAGGAGCTGCGGTGCAGTACAATGATCCAGATTCCTTGGGGTGGATTGTTATTTACGCGGCAGCAGCTTTTGTTTCCCTACTTTTCGCTTTGGATAAGCTTCCCAACTTGGTTCCTGTAGTAGCTGGCATCACCTGTTTTATGGGTTTTATTTATCTGTACCCTTCCGATTTTCAAGGATTTGATTTAGATGATGGCGACATTAAAACGGTGGAGTTGGGGCGTGAAGCCTTTGGCTTGTTAATTATTGCCTTGGTCTGTTTTCTGTATGCGTATCGTTTAAAAGCGAAATCAAAGGTCTAAATCAAATTCCTTTCGCAAGAGGTCGATTGCGGGATTTTTATCCCTTAATTTTTGATATTTTTCTTCGGGTGTAAACGCGAATTTTTTCGCACTTTTTTCGTTTACCGTAATTTGGAGTTGAATGAAATGATTGTTTAGCTTGGCACGGAGATATTCCATCAACTCGTAATTTTCGCGCTCAATCTCCTTTTTCATGGTACCGTTGGGCATTTCGATACAAATGAGTACATCATCCTTTAGTCTTGGAACATCAACGCTTAGGTTTGAGGCCAATATTTTTTGTCCTTTTGCGTCAATTTGATTTACAAAATCCGTCCAATGTTGACGCAGTGTGTCTTCTGTAAACACATCTTTAGGTAAGGCATCTTCATCGATAACTACCTCAATTTTATTCAGCTCGTGCTGCTTTTTTGCTTTTAAGCTGGATATGGATAAACCGGAAACCCGCTTCGAAGTGGGCTTTATATTAATATTCTTGGCAGTCGGTTGTTCGTTTTGCCCATGTGAAACCATCGATTCTGGTTCAGAAGATTTGGAAAGCTTAGGTTCAGGCTTGGAGGTGATTGTTTCGGTCCCTTTTTGCTCGCGCTCTTCATTAAACGGTTGTTGTGGTTCCGACACCAAGTTTTCCGAAAATTCATGGTCATTTCGTTGCGCCCTGGAAGTATCTTTTTGGCCTGCTATCAATGTTTGGTCGCTAGCCGTTGTTTCTTTTGTTTTTGGAGCGGATGGGATATTTTGATAAAAAGCGGCCGGAGCAATAAAATCGATAGTCTTGTTGTGAAGTGCTACCGATTCAGGATTTTTTTTTTCTCCATCAAAGTCGATAGAGGCAAGTTTCATTAGCGTAAGTTCTACCAGTAATCGCTGGTTTTTACTGGTTTTATAGTTGAGATCGCATTCATTGGCTAAATCTAAAGCTTTGAGCAAAAAAACGGACGAAGTGCGTTTCGCTTGGTCTCGATAACTTTTTTGAGCGGCTTCCCCGACCTCTAGTAGTGCAATAGTTTCCTGGTGTTGGCATACCATTAAATCCCTAAAATGCGAAGCCAAACCGTTAATAAAGTGATGTCCATCAAAACCTAGTGCCAAAGTTTCGTTGAAAAGCAGGAGTGCCTGAGGGATATTATGTTCTAAAATAAAATCGGTAGCTTTAAAATAGGTGTCGTAATCAAGTACGTTAAGGTTTTCCGTCACCGCTTTCCTGGTGAGTTCTTTTCCAGAAAAACTAACGACCCGGTCAAAAATCGAAAGTGCATCACGCATGGCGCCATCCGCTTTTTGCGCAATGATGTGTAAAGCATCTTCATCTGCAGTAATGCCTTGGCTTTCTGCAATGTACTTTAAGTATTCTGCAGCATCCTTAACTGTAATTCTCTTAAAATCAAATATTTGACAACGAGACAGAATGGTTGGAATAATTTTATGTTTCTCGGTAGTTGCCAAAATAAAAATAGCATGGGCGGGGGGTTCCTCCAAGGTCTTCAAGAATGCATTAAAGGCATTGGTAGACAACATGTGAACCTCATCAATAATATATACTTTATACTTTCCTACTTGTGGTGGAATACGCACTTGATCCGTAAGTTCCCGTATTTGATCAACACCGTTATTGGAGGCAGCATCAAGTTCAAATATATTGAAAGCAAAATCCTCGTCCGGACTTTCTGTCCCATCGGAATTTATTTGTTTGGCCAGTATTCTGGCGCAGGTTGTTTTTCCGACTCCCCTGGGACCACAGAATAGCAAGGCTTGGGCAAGATGATCATTGTTAATTGCATTTTGGAGGGTATTGGTAATGGCCTCTTGCCCCACAACATCCTTAAATGTCTGCGGTCTGTACTTCCTGGCCGATACAATAAATGGTTCCAAATCTGTTTGATTTTGTCCTAATACAAATATAAAAATAGCTTCTTATTCTTTGGTCGATTTAAAGTGTATATCATCTTTAGTTATCAACAATTGCAGTACATTTGCCTATAGCAGGCCACCTTATCGCTGCGTGTTGAACTTATGTTCGCACGGAGAGGAAAGTCCGGACACCATAGTGCAGTATAGCGGGTAACACCCGTCCGCCGAAAGGTGAGGACAAGTGCAACAGAAAGCAAGTACAGTTCGGCTGTAGTGAAATCAGGTAAACTCTATACGGTGAAACGTCATGTAAACCGGCGTCCCGATTTCGATCGGGAAAGGGCTGCACGCCCGAGCCGAAGGGTAGGCGGTTAGAGCCTTTGGGTAACCACTGGCCTAGATAAATGATAAGGTATTCCTAAACCTAGTTTAGGGTATACAGAATCCGGCTTATGGCCTGCTTTTTTTAATGAAATCAAAGTCTTCCGTTTACCTATTCGAACCTCCATACTCCCGGCACAAGGCTGTGTAATTCTATATTCCGTTATTATTTGGCCATGTTATATCTAAAATACGCTTCTATCTATCTTTTTTGATTTTATTCTCGTAGTGAACAAAGCTGTATGTATGCTTGCATGGGTATAATAGAAACCGATCAATTGCCGTATTAATTTAAACTCAAAGTATAATACATTAAAATAATTAATGATATTGATCAATAACATAAATAATAATATATGATTTAAAAAGTGAATATTTGCACTGTACATAAAATTGTTCATCTATG